>CAZEHQ010000074.1:0-4670 GCA_964512165.1 uncultured Gemmatimonadaceae bacterium
GAGGTCAGCCCCGCGTTCTGCAGCAGGAGGACGCTGTACGGACAGGCGAGGTTGATCGCCAGGGCCAGCAATGCACCGAGGCCGATGGCGCGGAATGTCACATCGTGATGTGGGCCCGCGGACATGTGGGATCAGTCTTCTGCGCCTGCCCGGGAGGGTACGGGCATCGGTGCGGCCGGGTGTGTGGGGCGGGTCAAGGTATGAGGTTTGCTCCACTGCTGCTGCCACCTATCTTGGGACGGCCCGCGGAACAACAGCCCCTCAGCCCCGCGCCAGCATGCGGTGGGAGGCACCATGGCCACGATCCGGCTCCTCGCCGCCGCCGGGCTCATCCTGGCGGCCTTGACACGCACCATGGCACAGACCGGCGACCCACTCATCCAGGAGATCATCCGCACCACCGCCCCGCTGGAGCAGCCGCGGGGCGAGCGCCTGCCCCTGTACCTGTGGCCGGCACACGACCTGGGCACCGGCGACGAGGCCGAAACGGAGACGCTGCTGCGCCAGCTGGAGGCGCGGGGCATCGCCGCCATCGCCAACTGGCGCCCCGACGACAAGGAGGCCCTGGAGCGGGCCCTGCGCCTGGGAGCCATCCAGAAGCGCCTGGGACTGCCGCTCACGGTCAACGCAACCTCCTGCACCTACTCCTTCTTCAACGGCGACGAGGCCACGGCGCACGTGGACAGCGACGGCCAGCCCTTCTTCGATCCCTCCTTCGGCCCCCGGCACATGGGTTGTCCCTTCGCCATCGACTCCCGCACCACCGAGATGCGCCGCCGCATCGCCGAGCCGGTGGCGGCCTACGACGAGGCCGGTCTCGACATCCACATGATCTTCGCCGACTGGGAGATCGACGGCCCCATCGAGTGGAACGAGGGCTGGGACCACTCGCGCCGCTGCACGCGCTGCCGGGCCCGCATCCCCCGGATCGATGACTTCGACGCCTTCCAAGGCGCCCTCCGGCGGCAGCGCAGCTACCTGCAGCGGCACATGCTCGCCGAGCCCGTGCTGGCGCGGTTCCCCCGCGCCCTGGTGGGCAACTACGCCGTCTATCCCCACAACGGGTACCGGTACTGGTTCGACTACTTCGAGAAGCACACTCCGGGCACGCCCCATCTGATGGAGGGCGGCGCCCGCTACCGCCAGTGGTACCCCGAGTTCGACGGCACGGGCTACACCTTCGCCATGCCCGTGGTCTACACCTGGCAGGACATCTACGGGTGGTACGACTTCGACGTGCCCGACTACCGCTGGTTCTACAACATGCTGCTGGTGGGCAGCAACGCCGGGCAGTCGACGCCGGCCCACATCCCGCTGATCACCTTCGTCCACTGGCACACGGTGATCCTCTCCGATCCCCCGCCGGACCACCCGCAGTTCAGCGAGGAGAAGTACCGCGAGCTGCTCTGGCACCTGCTGCTGCGCGGCCACGACGCGCTGTTCATGTGGAGTCCGCGGGACCAGGCCCTCAAGGAGTCCCAGCTCGCCCACCAGGTGTACGCGGAATCGCACGCGTACCGCGACTTCCTGGCCAAGGGGACGCCGGTCTCCTTCGCCGTCCCCAAGCAGCCCGGCCCGGTGGTGTCGGCCCTGCGCTGGGACGACCGGGTTCTGGTGCGGCGCACGGACTTCACCGACACCGATGCCATGGTAGAGCTGGAGGTCGACGGCCGTACCCTCAGCGTGCCGCGCCTCGAAGGAAGCTGCCAGGTCATGGCGATGGACTGAGCGGCCCTCCCGACCGGCAGGCCGCCGCTGGCCGCCCGGTGTCGAGGGGTGCCAGCGCAGGAAATTCGAGTGGGCCCGGACGAATGCAGGGCCCCGGTCCCGTCAGAGCTCCCGGTACATCAGCCAGGGCACGTGGATCGACCAGGACGGCCCGAGTTGGTGGAACCAGGTCGTGCGCCGCACCGATTGCTCGCGGTACGCCCGCCAGTCCCACTTGTTGCCGCCCTCCAGGGCCTCCCTGGCCAGCATGTAGTCCCGGCAGACCGGCGCGTAGTCGAGTCCCTGGCGCAGGAACCGGATGCGGGCCTTGATGGTTGGATCCCCCGCGGCGGCCCGGTCCGCGGCATCGAGCATCGCCGCGAGGCCGGCCACCACTTCGTCGCTGTAGTGGCGCGCCATCATCTCCGCCCCGGGGCGCTGCCTCTCCTCGGCCACGGAGGTGGTGATACGCTCGATCTCTTCGAAGTACCCCCGCACCTGCTCCGCCGCCGGCCCGAAAGCGGCGGCGCAGTACTCCGCCACGAGGGCGTCCACGTCCTGCCAAGGGTCCCAGAGCAGGCGCGCGAGGACGTAGTAGTTCAGCCCGTTCGTCGCCCAGTGGCCGGTGACGCAGTCGTACTGGGCGAAGACGATGTTGTGCTCCGCGTAGAACCTCAGGTCCTCGGCCAGACGGTGCACGTACACAGTCGGGAAAGCGTTGAGGGCATAGGTGGAGTTGGCGTAGAGGAACAACTGGTCGGCCTTCGCGGCCCACTCTCCCCAATCGGCGCGCATCTTCTCGCGCATCTCCTCGTTGACGTACATCCTCATGGCGGTCACAAAGCCGATCACCACGTTCGGATGGAGGTCCGCGTGAATCGGCGGCGTCGTGTAGTGGTGGTACGCGTAGGCCCCGATGTTGCGGTCCGGCAGCTCCCGCGCCACGATCCGGGCGATCTCGCTGTAGAAGCGGACGAAGCGATCGCTCAGGGTGACGTGGGGAATGGCGCCGTCCTCACTGCGCATCCGGATCATCTCCCCCTCGGGGGCGTCCCAGGACTCGCAGCGATCGCAGAGGCAGAAGGTCTGTAGGCCTCCGTCGTTGGGGGAGACCGAGGCGGCGTCGAGGGATGGATTCCGCCTAAGCTGCTCGATCTTGTCCCTCGCGATCCGCTCGATCAGACCGGGGTTGGACACGCAGAGGCGGTGGCTGGGATAGCCCTCGTTGGCCGGCCCCTCGTTGTCGCGTGTCCCGTCCGGCTGCAGGGCGAACCAGTCGGGGTGTTCCTCGTGGTGGAGGTCCCAGTAGTGCCCGAAGGCGTGGCCGAAGCTGCCATTGTAGCTGCCACCCCCGCCGTGGAAGGCCTGCCACTCGTCCGTCCTCCTCTGCATCTCAAGGAAGGGCCCGTGGTCCCACCCGAGGGCATCGATCTTTGTATGGCATACGCCGTTGTAGGCCTGGTTGAACATGTCCCGCCGGCGAAGGCGGGGCGTCTGCCGGATGCGCACATCCGGCACGGAGATCTCCCGACGCCGCGGCACGACCTCCCCCAGCGCATCCGGCCAGAGCCAGCGGACCCCGAGAACCTCGCGCGCGAAGAGACCCGCCGCGAAGAGGGTTCCCCGGAGCGGGAGCCCATCCGGACGGGCATCGTCGCCCACGACGGCCACCGCGCCGGGGAAGGTCCGAAGGCGCACCTCCTCGAGCCCCAGCTCTTCCGGATTGATGCCCAGGGCGCGGGTGCGCTCCGTGTCCCCCACGAGGATGAGGGCCGACTCCGGGTCAGGGGCGATGTCGCTCTCCCGCAGGACGGGCAGGCGGGCGCCGCTCATCTTCTCGATCCACGTCCGCAGGGCTGCGGCGGCATCCCGGGCCGACGCCGTTGGCTCGTCGGCCACCACCAGAATCGATGCCGGCTCCCCCTCGACCACCAACCGCAGAGGATCGGCGGAACCCGGTCCTGTGGTCAGCAGCATCAGGGAGAGTGCCAGGATGGAGACCCGAATCAACATGGACGACCTCGCTGGTTGCGTCCCGGTCTGAACAGGTGGTACTCCCATGTCAGAGGAGGTTCGGCCAGAGGTGGCGGACCAGCTGCCCCAGCCCGTAGCTCGCGCCGTTGGCGAGGAAGGAAGCGACTATGGCTCTCCCCAGCGGGATCCGCCCTGCCGCGAGCCAGAAGCTGACGCTCTCGATGCAGGCGATGAGCAGCTCGGCGATGGCCACACCGGACCAGAAGATGTGAGGCTGGTCCATGACGAAGAAGATCGCCCGTCGCCCGTACTCCTCCCTGAGGCTCTCCGGCGCCAGCAGGAGGCTGAGGGCGGCCACGTAGAGCCCGGGCCAGAGGAACCAGAGCACGGGATGGGTCATGCACGTGCCCCACGCCCCGGCCGCGGCCGCCCGTCGGACGGTTACCCGGGGATGGGCCCGGTAGCTCCGGGCCATCCAGACGAAGACCGGAACCTCGATGGTCAGCGTGAAGGCGAAGGACCTGAGCCAGTTCAGCTGCCGGGGGGACAGGTCGAATGGGAGGAGATCGAGAGGCCCCATGAGAACGCAACTCCACCGGTCAGCCCGGGAGTCGCGGCCAGGCTCCGATGGTCAAAGGGCCGCGGATCCCCCGAGCGGTCAACCGCTCACGTAGATCCGTACTTCGAAGCCCTCCATCATGGTGATGATCCCGTCCTCGATCGTCGTCAGGTCGGACGAGACCGGCGTCAGCGGGCGCAGGTCGCCGGCATCCAGCCAGTCGAGGCCCTGGATGATGAGGTCCGCGGGGGTCCCGTCCTCGTTGATGAGCACGAGCATCGTGCGCTCGCCATGGCGCCGGGCCACGGCGGTCCCGCCGAGCAGCCACGGATAGCGGTTGGGCTCGTTGACGGCGCGCACGCTGTGGATGGTGGCCGATGTCAGGAACGGGTGCAGCTGCGCCAGCTCGGACACGACGGGCAGGAGGTTT
>CAZEHQ010000074.1:4680-9822 GCA_964512165.1 uncultured Gemmatimonadaceae bacterium
CCTCATAGGCCGAGCCCCACCAGAAGATGCCGGTGGCGCCGTAGGCGATGGACTGCCAGGCCATGAAGCGCATCTGCTCCAGGGTCGGCAACTGGTGCGGGCCCTCGCGGTCGGGCAGGGAGCTCCACGAGAAGGCCTGCTGCACGATCCATAGATCGCACCGCGGCGCCGTCTTGTGGAAGCGGTCGGTGTAGAGCCCCATGTATTGCATGGGACGGCTGTCGCGGGCGGGGATCGGGTAGTAGTCGAATCCGACGATGTCCAGGGACGGCGCGCAGCGGGCCAGCGACGCCTGGCTGCTCTGACAGGCCTCGTTGATCCACAAGCGGCGGCCGGGATCGTGCTCGCGGATCAGGGCGGCGCCCCGGGTGAGCCCGCGAACCAGCGCGTCCATCCGCGCGATCCTCTCTTCAGCGACCTCCTTGTGGGGACCCCAGAAACGCGGCGGCTGGGCGCGCTCCAGGCGCCAGGCCCACCAGATCGCCTCGTCCGGGGCTTCCCATACCTCCAGCGCCGGGTGGTCCTTGAGGCTGTTGACGAACTCGACGAGCTTCGAGCCGTCGTCATCGTCGGCCAGGATCATGGGGGCGTGGACGGTGGCGGACATCCCCCACTTCCAGTTCTCGTCGAGGTGCTCGCGGTTCCCGGCCTTGACGAGATTGATGCCCGCCTCCTTCCAGCGGCGCCACTCGTCGTCGTTGCGGGGGCGCTCGTACATCCCCAGGGCGAAGAGCGGCTGCCCGTCGCGGGAGACGACCGAACGCCCGGGGCCGCGGGCGCCGTGGTCGTCCGCGAAAGCGACGCCCAGCGGAAGAAGGAGCGTCGCGACACACGCCGCGGCGATCGCGCCTCGGGGGCGGCTATTCTGCGTCAGCATGTCTCACCTCCATGAGTGAAGTCATGGGCTAGTTCTGCAGCCGGACCAGGGTCCTCTCAACGGCCCGGCAGATCTCCTGGACGCGGTCCCAGTCCGGGGACTCGCGGTAGAGCAGGAAGGTGGAGGAGGAGCGCAGCTCCTCGAGGAGCGCCTCGGCCTCGGGGTCCCCGGTCTCGGCCGCCCGCTCCGCGAGCATGGTGAAGGCGGTGAAGTCCTCGGTGCCGTCGCGCACCGCCTGCCAGCGCCGGTTGCTGGTGAAGTGCACGCCGTCGTCGCCGATGGTGACGTAGTCGGGCTCCTCCTCCGGGCGGGTCCTCCACAGGGGCGGACCGTGGCGCAGACTCCAGAAGCCCCAGCCCTCCAGTCCGAGGCGGAAGGTCTCCCAGCCCGAGCCCCGGTAGAACCCCAGTGGATTGAGGACGAGGCCGTTCCCCTCGGCGACGAACCACCAGACCGGGCTCCCCTGCCGCTTCCGCATGACCGGCATGGCCTCGTCGAAGAGGCGCTTGAGGACCTTCATGGCCGGCTGCCAGACGTGGGTCACCTCGGCCATCCTCTCGACCTGCTCGGCCGTGGTCGTGCCGGCGTAGTTGTTGTAGATCCGCCACCGCGGATCGCTGTCGACCAGCCGGCGCGCCCGGTCGATGAAGGTCTGCACCGAGCCCTCTCCGGTGAGCCCCGGCTCGTCCTGGGGGTACACGGACCACCGGTCGGACCCGACCCCGAGGGAATCCAGGCGCGGGAAGACGGCGTCGGCATAGGTCCGAAACCCCGCGAGCCACTGCTCCTCGTCCGGCTTCACGCCCTCGGGCCAGTAGATGTGGTAGTTCTGGAAGAGCAGGTGCTTCAGGGGGCCGACCGTCTCCCACATGCGGTCGAAGGCCGACCAGTCCAGGGGCTTGATCAGCCGGGTCCCGCTGGTGTCGACGTAGGCATAGGGCAGGTTCAGCACCGCCGCGTTGACCCCCGAGCGCTTCAGGTGGACCGCCAGCCGCCGCATCCGATCGGGGCCCTGGTGCAAGGGGTAGACCCAGGGGTGGAAGACGTAGGGCCGCTCCCAGCGGTGCTCCGGCAGGGCCACTTCCGAGACGCGCAGGCGCACCGTCAGCGTATCCCGGTGGGGCGCCGGCTCCAGGGTCGTGAGGGGCCACCTGAGGGTGTATTCCCCGGCGGCCAGACCGTAGGTGCTCACCTCCAGCCACAGGTCCTCCACCTCCCCGGGAGCCACCTCCAGCAGCTTCTCCGGACCCAGCTCCGGCAGCAGCTCCGGCACCCTCTCGTCGGTCTCCGTTCCCAGCACCCGGTAGGCGTGCTTCGACTGCAGGGAGACGACCTGAGAGAACCGGACGACCTCGTCCGCCTCGAGCTCCAGGTCGACGCTGGTGTCGGCCGAGGCGATCGAGCCGGGCTCCAGCCGCACCACCAGACCCGCCGGCGAGGTGTTGAGCACGTGGACGGCGCGGCTCTCGACCTCGTTGCCGTACCCCCATACCTCGACCACCGGAGAGCCGAGGTCGGCCGGCAGCTCGTCCAGCGGGTTGACCAGGTCCCACGGGTTGGGGTCTTCCCAGACGACCAGGTCCGTGTTCTCCCGCTCCGCCGCCTGGCGCCCCGTCAGCGCCGTCAGGCCCGCTGTCCGCCGCGTCGCCTTCAACAGCAGCCGGACCTGGTCGGCCAGGGCCTCGTGCTGCCGCCAAGTGAACGACTCCAGCCCTCTCGCCCGGGCCTTCAGCACCGCCAGGTCTCCCTGGATTCCGGCGGCCTGATGCAGGGCGAACCGCGCCGCCCGAGGATGTCCCCCGGCCAGCGCCGTGGCCACCTTCCGGGCCTGCCCCGCCGCCGACCCGACCTGACGGGCCACCGGCCCGAGCAGATCCTCCTTCACCTCCACCGTCCGGGCCTGGCGGCGCTTCACGACGCCGGTCTCATCCAGCAGCCGCACTTCCACTTGGTAGCGGCCGAGCTGGCGTACGGGATAGCGCAGCGTCGGCGGATCTCCGGACCGGAGCGTGTGCACGCGGCTCCAGCGCACCCCGGAAGGGCTGATCACCGAGACCTCCGCATGATCGCCCGGCCCGGTGTCGGCCGCATCGAGATCGAGGAGGTTGTACCCGTAGTGCGGCGGCGGGAAGGACCCCACCAGCACCCCTTCCTCCCCGGCGGGGCGGGTCCCGGCCGGCTCCGGACGCGCAGGTGGCAGCTCGTCCCCGCCCCACATGTGACCGGCGGCGATGGCGCCGCCCTCGAAGGGGAACTCCCACGCCGTCAGATGTCTCTCGCCCGAGACCACCTCCAGGCGGCCGTCGCCGTCCAGATCCGCCACCAGCGGCGCGTGGATGCCGCCGTCCTCCTGGGCCACGGCGGACAGGATCTCCCCGCTCGAGGGGTCGACCACGTACAGCCCCGTGCGCCGCTCGTCCGGCGAGTGACCCCGCACGCCCACCACCACCTCCTGCACGCCGTCGCCGTTCAAGTCGGCCAAGGCCGGCGGGAAGAAGATCCCCCGCCCGCCGAGCTGGGTGCCCCAGAGGGTTTCGCCGGAGAGGCTCATGCGCGCCACCAGGGTCGACTTGCCGGTGACGATCAGGTCGTGGAGGCCGTCGCCCTCCAGGTCTCCCGCGATCAGCCCCAGGTATCCGAAGTAGCTCGGCTGCGGCTCGACCCACGCCACGGCGCCCGTCGGCCCATCCAGCCGCACCACGAGGTTGCGCACGCAGTCCAGGAAGTAGACCTCGGTGCGGCCGTCCCCGTCCCCGTCCATGACCATCGGCCGGTTGCGGCTGAAGACGGCCTCGTGGGCCGACAGGTCCGCCTGCCAGAGGAGCTGGCCCGAGCCCGACAGGGCCAGGATCCGGGAGTCGCTGCCATAGACGACATCGTCCCGGCCGTCGCCGTCCAGGTCCGCCGCCACCGGCGCCGAGGCCAGCCCCCAGCGGGCGTTGAACTGCCAGAGCACCCGTCCCTGCCGGTCCAGGCATCCCACCCAGCCGGCCTTGGAGGTCACCACGATCTCGGGGCGGCCGTCGCCGTCGACGTCGCCCGACGTGGGGAACATGCGGAAGTCGATCGGCCCGAACCCCGGCCAGCGCCAGAGCACCTGACCGCCGCCGTCCAGGGCGAAGACTTCCCCGTAGCTGGCCTGGACCACGATCTCGGGAGCCCCCTCGCCGTCCAGGTCGACCACCACCGGCGTCCTGACGCGCTCCCTTGCCCACTCCACCTGCCCGGCCACCTTGGCCAGGCCGATCAGCTGGGTCCTCCAGACCTCCCGCCCCTTCGTGTCCAGGCGCACCAGGTCGGTGCCCTCACCGGTGAGAATCCCCTCGATACCGGACACCGACGGGTAGGGGATCGGCGAGCTCAGGCCCGACGACTCGTAGCGCCACTGCTTCTCGGGCGCCGGCCACGGGTCCCCCGCCCGGGCCGGGGCGGCGGCCAGCCCGCAGATAAGAGCCAAGGTCAGGACCGCTGCGCGTGACATCGCTTCTTCTCTTTCTCCCGTCATCGGACGCCGCGCCGCGCCGGGAACCAGTCTCTTAGTCCAAGGCGGCGGCTAGTCCAAGGCGGCGGCGAGATCGTCCACGTTCAGCTTCGGCCGCTCCCAGAAGCTGGTGACCCACAGGAGGTCGGAGAAGAACAGGCCCTGGTGCTCCTTGCGGAAGGCGACCAGGTCGCGCAACGCCGACTCCGCCGCCGCCCGGTTCGCTTCCGGGACCGTGTCCGGAACCTCCTCCTGGATCTCGAAGAGGGATGTGAGCCTCACGGCCAGCCGGGCGTGCTCCAGGCCGGTCCGGACGAAGTCGACACGCCCGGCGAACTCCTCAGGCACACCCGGGGCCCCGGCTTCGACCGCCGCCCGCTCCAGCAGCCGCTCGGCGGGCCCGAAGGCCTCCGGCGGGAAGGCCAGGTGGGCCTTGCGGGCATACGAGCGGTAGCGCCAGCCGAACTCCCAGAACAGCTCGATGAACCGCAACTGGTTGTCGAAGGAGTAGTCCTCCCAGTACCGGAAGTAGCGGTCCATGGTGCCGGCGGCGGGGCCGAAGGCCGAGCAGTACTCGGCGCGGATGGCGTCCACCTCCAGGGTGGGATCGCTCAGGAGGCGCAGGTGCATGTAGAGGCGCAGGCCGTGGACCCCCCACTGCCCGGTGAGGGAGTCGAAGCTGCCCCCTTCCATGCCGTTCTCGTACGCGAACCTGAAGAACTCCCCCGACTGGCGCGTGTCGAAGTGGGGCAGCACGTAGCCGTCGTGCAGGTAGTTGGGCCGG
>CAZEHQ010000074.1:9832-17707 GCA_964512165.1 uncultured Gemmatimonadaceae bacterium
CGTCTTCCTCCAGCCCAGCCACTGGGCCTTCACCCACTCGTAGGCCTCGGGGGGCATGGGGAAGTAGCGGAGGTGAGGATCCTGCCACTGCACGAACTCGCCGTAGAGGCTCTTGCCGAGGTGGATGTCGAAGAGGGGCGCCGGGAACTCGTTCTCGTAGATGAAGGAGACCGAGACCTTGGCGTGGGGATTCCGCTTGCGGGCCTTCTCGTGGATCGTCTTCCAGAACCGGGCATAGCGGTCGGAGGTCACCCCCGCGAACTCCTCCTGGGCCCGGTGGTCGGTGGCGTAGACCCGCTCGGCGAACCACGGCGGCTCCTCCGGCTGGGGCGCGTCCCAGGCCTGGCAGACGTGGCAGGTGCACCGCCCCGGGCGGTCCACGGGGCCGAGGCGCAGCCAGCTCTCGCCGTCCCACTGGCTGACCACGAAGTCCTGCAGCTCCTCGTTGGAGACGCACATGGCCACGTGGGCGTAACTGGTGTCCGGATCGCCGCGCACGCCGTCCCGGCGCAGCTGGAACCAGTCCGGGTGCTCGCGCCCGTGCCGCTGCCACCAGCCGCTGAAGGCGTGGCCCGACGGCGGCTTGGCATCCATGCCGCCGAGCCGGTGCCGGCGCAGGAGCACCTGCACCGCCTTTCCGTACTCCACGGCCACGTCGCGGCTGAAGCCGAGCTTCTCGTCCCCGGGATCCAGCGGCGCGCCTCCGAGCGCGACGGAGCGGACCGCGCCCCAGGAGAAGTGCCGGAATCTCAGGGCGGGCGCCGCCGTCTCGTCGATGGCGGAAATGCGGACGGCGTCGGTCCGGGGGACGTAGGTGCCGAGCTCGCCGGGCCAGAGCCAGCGCACGCCGAGGACCTCCTCGAGGATTTCGTACACGCCGAAGAGGGGTCCCACATCGGGATTGTGCTCGGCGAAGGGGTCTCCGCCGGACTCCCGGCCCGCGATGAACAGATCGTTCCCCACGGAGCGGAGGACGAAAGTCTCCCGCGGCAGGCTCTCCGGGTCGAGGCCGAAGGTCCGGCCCGTGTCGGTGTCCCCCACGTACACACGGCTGTGCACGTCCTCCGCGGCCCCAGCCTCGGACTCGGGCACGGTCTGCAGCGACACGCCGGTGGCCAGGGCGATGTGCCGGACCAGCTCCTCCGCCGCGTAGGTCGCCGTCGGCGTCGGCTCGTCCGCGGTGACGACGACGGCCCGGGCCTTGCCGTCCTCGACGATGAGGACCTGCGACTCTCCGGGGAGAGGCGTCAGGATCGCCGCGGCCAAGGCGATCATCGCCGGGGTTCGGGGACCGCGCATGGCTCTGATGGAGGGGCGGGGCGACCCCATCCTGCAGGCGCCCGGGTGGTCGGAGGGGCCTGAGAAACCCCTGGGGTACTGCCGGCGGGGGTGGCGATCGAACATGGGGGGCTCCCTGTTCGGGGATGGTGGATCACCCGCCCGTGGGGAGACGTGCGACGCGGATTCTACGGCAATCCCCCGACATCCACAACTACCGGAGGGGCCGGCCGAGACTTCCGCCCCCCTGCGCCAGGGCGCCGAATCGCGGGAGGATCCCACCCGAAGCGATCCACGCGCTGCCGGCGACCAGTGACGAGGAAGGCCCGGATGCGGGCGGACCAACGTCCGTGACGGGTACGTGTCTTGAGGTTTTCCGAGATTCCTTGGACCGGCCCCGCCGCCGGGGCACCGCCGACGACGGGCGCGAGCCCGGCGGCATCCCCTTGGTCTGCGTGGTCTCGCCGCCCTGGGGATTGAGCGGCTGGCCTGCCGTCAGTCGCGCATTCCCTGGCGCAGGATCAGCAACCTCACCAGGTGCATGAGGGCGGTGGCCGTGGCCGCCACGTAGGTGAGGGCGGCGGCGTTGAGCACGCGCCGGGCGTCCCTGGCCTCGTCGGCCCGCAGATAGCGGCCGTCCACCAGCTGCGCCATGGCGCGGGAGCTGGCGTTGAACTCCACGGGCAGGGTGATCAGCTGGAAGGCGACGACGCCGGCGTAGAGCAGGATGCCGATGTCGACCATGCCCGGCGACTGGAAGAAGAAGCCGATGAGGAACAGGGGGAAGGCCGCCCAGGAGCCGATGTTGGCCACCGGCAGGAAGCTGTGGCGCAGGTTGAGGGCGAAGTAGCCGGTGGCGTGCTGAATGGCATGCCCCACCTCGTGGGCGGCCACCGCCAGGCCGGCGAGGTGGCGGCCGTGGTAGATGCCCGAGGAGAGGCGCACCACCTTGGCCCGGGGATCGTAGTGGTCGGAGAGGGTTCCGCCCGTCTCCTCGACGGCGACATCGACGATGCCCTGCTCGCGCAGCAGGCGGCGGGCCGTCTCGGCGCCGGTGATGCCCGCGGCGGACCCGACCTGGCTGTACTTGGAGTAGGCGCTGCGCACCCTGGACTGGGCGTACAGGGCCAGGACGATGCAGGGGATCAGCAGGATCATGGTGGGATCGAAGAAGAGGAAGGGCACCTCGAAACCTCCTGTTGAGTCGGTTGCCTGCGGGGTTCGGCCGGACTCGCCGGCGCTCCTGCTCTGGAATATATGAACCCCGACCTTCCGCGCCGGGTCCATGTGACCCGGGGGACGCTCAGCCGCGGGGGCCGCCTCTTTTCCGAGCCCCCACGGGAGGGCTCAGGTGGACGCCTCCGTCCATTGCGGCGGCGTCTCTTCCGTGGCGATCCGCACCCGCCTCTCGATGGTCCCGCCGCCGTTCGGCTCGCCCTCATGAGCCACGTTGCCCGGCAGCCGCAGGGTCGGAGGCACGGCGACGCCGGCGGAGACGATCATCTGGAAGGCCGCCTCGACGCTGAGCCCGGTAGGCTCGATCTCGTTGCGCGGCACGATGAGCATGAACCCGGTGGTCGGATTCGGGGCCGTGGGCACGAAGATGCTGTGCGCCGGCGGCCGCCCGTCCTCGAAGGGCACGTCGCCGGCGAGGAACCCGAGGGTCCACAGCCCCTTGCGGGGGTACTCGAAGAGGACGACCTGCTTGAACCCCGCCTTGTCGGGCGAGGTCATCGTCTCCATCAGCTTGCGCACGGGGCTGTAGATGGTGCGCACCAGGGGCAGCCGCTCGATCGCCTCGCGCACGTCGTGCAGGAGACGGCGGGTGAGCACGTGGGTGGTCACCGTGCCCACGACCCAGAGGATGAGGATGGTGAGCAGGAACCCGATACCCCGGTAGTACCAGTCCGGATCGCCGGCGATGGCGGCGACGGGCCGGATGAGGGGGCGGGAGAACCGGTCGGCCCAGTTGAACAGCGTCCACAGGACCCAGCCGGTGATCCACAGCGGGGCGATGACGGTGATGCCCGCCATCAAGGTGTTGCGCAGCCGGTTGGGCCTGACCAGACTCGGTCTCTTCATATCCACGATGGTTGCCGGAGGGGAGGCCTCACGGCCTCGGGGTCGGAGGGACCCGGCAGAGAAGACAGGAGGGCACGGGCGAACCTACCCAGGCCCCGAATTGGTGTCAAGACGGGTCGACGGACCGACACACTCACCTTTGACACCCTGAAGGCCCTCCTCTACCATCGCCTGACAATGCCCCCCGCCTCCGAACCGGCCGTCCTCCTGCTGAGCGGCGGCATGGACTCCACGACCCTGCTGTGGCACCTGCGCGCCGAGGGGCGGGACCTGTCCGTGCACACCCTCTCCATCGACTACGGGCAGCGGCACCGGGTCGAGCTCGCATCGGCGGCCGCCCTGTCGGCCCGCGCCGGCGCCGCCTCCCACCGGGTCCTGCCTCTCGACCCGGCCGCCCTCGGCGGCAACCCCCTCACCGACGCCGGCCTCGACGTGCCGGCCGCCTCGGAAGACCGTCAGATCGACACGGTGGTTCCCTTCCGCAACCTGCTGTTCGTCACCCTCGCCGCCGCCTGCGCCGAGGGCCTGGGAGCCACCGACCTCTACATCGCTCCCGTGCGCGACGACTACGAGGCCTACCGCGACTGCCGGCGGGAGTTCTACGACAGCCTGGAGCGGACCCTGCGGCTCGGCGCCGCGCGCGACGCGGGCTTCCGCATCCGCACCCCTTTCGTGGAACGCACCAAGACGGAGGTCGTGGCCCTCGGCATCGGCCTGAAGGTCCCTTGGGAGCTGACCCATACCTGCTACACGGGGCGGCGCCCGGCCTGCGGCCGCTGCGACGCCTGCAGCGAGCGCCTGGCCGCCTTCGCCGCCAACGGCGCCGTCGATCCCCTGGCCTACGAGTAGAAGCGGACTGCCTCGAGGCGCGGCGCCCCGGAAAGGCCGGGTCAGTCCACCGGCGCGAGGGTGCCGTCGCGGAGGCGGTAGCGCTTCCCGGTGCGGGGGCAGCGGAAGCCGTCGGAGCCGGCGCCCTGCAGCGGGTGGCCCTCCTCGCTCACCCACCCGGACTGGCGCCCGGGCACTCCGTAGACGACGGCGTACGCCGGCACATCGCGGGTGACCACCGATCCGGCGCCGACCAGGGCGTACTCCCCGACCGTCACGCCGCAGAGCACGGTGCTGTTGGCGCCGAGGGTGGCGCCCCTCTTCACAAGGATGGGCTGGAACTCGTGCTTGCGCTCGATGAAGGCGCGGGGATTCACTACATTCGTGAAGACCATGGAGGGGCCGCAGAACACGTCGGACTCCAGGGTCACCCCTTTGTACACGGACACGTTGTTCTGCACCTTGCAGCGGTCGCCGATGACGACATCCCGGTCGACATAGACGTTCTGGCCGAGGATGCAGGATCGCCCGATCCGGGCCCCCGGCATGACATGGGTGAAATGCCAGACCCGGGTGTCCTCGCCGATCTCGACGGGCTCGTCGACGACGGCGGT
Source organism: uncultured Gemmatimonadaceae bacterium (assembly GCA_964512165.1). Classification (GTDB taxonomy): domain Bacteria; phylum Latescibacterota; class UBA2968; order UBA8231; family UBA8231; genus UBA8231. Next base: position 14,635 of record CAZEHQ010000074.1, read on the forward strand.
TTCGTGTATGAAGGGTTTGCCCATGAATGACGCCGTTGTTCCGCGGCGGCTGCAATATACGGGCGCCCGCCGGCAGCGGCTACGCGCATCGACAGCACACCCCGTGAGGAGGTAGACCCAGCATGAAGCTCACCACTTTCGCCGTCGACAAGCAGGAGCGCCTCGGCGCCGTCGCCTGCGGCGACCGGATCGTCATCGATCTGGCCGCCGCCGAACGCAGCGCCGCCCGCCGCGAGAAGCGCGCGGCCAACGCCTTCTACGGCGACATGATCACCTTCCTGCAGGCCGGCTCCAAGGGCATGGCCGCCGCCCGCAGGCTCGTGAAGGCGGTCTCCGAGAAGCTCGGCGACGAGCCCAAGGCCGACGGCCGCGGCACCCACCTTCTGGGCGGCGTCAAGCTGCGCGCCCCGGTGCCGAACCCCGCCAAGCTGTTCTGCCTGGCCGGCAACTACCAGGACCACATCGAGGAGGGCGGCGGCCGCATGGCGGCCCAGGACAAGGAGACCCCTCGGGTCTTCATGAAGCCGCCCACCACGACCGTCGTCGGCCCCGGGGACCGCATCCTCATTCCGCCGGTGGCCCGCGCCATCGACTGGGAGGGCGAGCTGGCCGTGGTCATGGGCCGCCGGGGCAAGGCGGTCAAGGCCGCCGACGCCCTCCGCCACGTGGCCGGCTACACCATCATGAACGACGTATCCGAGCGCCAGCTGGTGATCAAGGAGCGCTCCGCCAGCCGCCCCAAGGACGAGTGGTTCGACTGGCTCAACGGCAAGTGGCTGGACACGGCGGCGCCCCAGGGGCCGTGGCTGGTCACCACCGACGAGATCCGCAATCCCCAGGACCTCGACATCAGCACCTACGTGAACGGCGAACGCAAGCAGCACAACAACACCGGCCAGATGCTCTACTACGTGGCCGACATCATCGAGTACATCTCGGCGATCATCACCCTGGAGCCGGGCGACATCATCAGCACGGGCACGATCTCCGGCGTCGGCGCCACCACCGGCACCTTCCTCCAGCCGGGAGACCGGGTCGAGATCGAGATCTCGAAGATCGGCGTGCTGAAGAACAACGTGGCCGCCAGCAGGAAGTGAGCGGCGACCCATCGGGCTCGACGGGCCCGGCTCCCGTGGGACTGTGGAGCCGGGCCTTCGTCGTTCTCTGCGGCCTCTCCTTCCTCGGCGGCTTCGCCACCGCCCCGTACCACTCCCTGCTGCCGGTCTACGTCGACGCCGACCTCGGGCGCCTGGCCCTGTTCACCGGCTACCTGCGCGCTGTCGCCCTCGCCCTGGGCGGCATCTTCGCCATCGTGGCGGGACGCCTCTGCGACCTGCTGGGCCTCAAGGTCACCCTCCTTCTCGGGCTGGCCGGGAGCGCCGTGACGGGCCTCGTCTTCCACACCGGCGACGTCCTCCTCCTGACCCTGCTCACCCTCGTGGCGGGGGCCGCCGGCGGCCCCCTGAGCACCTCGGGCCAGAGCTACCTCATCGCCGCCGCCGGGCCGGCGCGCCTGGGTCTGGGCGGGGCCCTCTACTTCCTCAGCAGCACCCTCGGACAGTCCGCCGGCAACCTCTGCACCGGGCTGGTGAAGGAGGACTGGAGCTTCGGCGAGATCGGCACGGCCATGGCCCTGCTCTCGGCGGCCGTGGTCCTGGCGGGGATGCTGCTGCTGCCCTCCACCCCCGTTCGTGAGGCCCACCAGGCGGCTCCCCGGCTGGCCCTGTGGTCGTCGTACCGGCCCCTGCTGTCGCAGCGGAACGTGCACCTCCTCGTCGGGCTGCGGCTGACGATCACCGGCTTCTGGGGCATGGCCAGCCTGGCCCTGCCCCTGCTCGTGTACCGCGCCAGCGGCTCGGCGGCGACGGCCGCCTTCTACGGGTCCGTGAGCCTCGCCGTGGCCGCCGCCGGCCAGTTGCTCACCGGCCTGCTGCGGGACCGCTTCGGCCGCACGCGGCCCCTGGTCCTGGCCGCCGCCGGCATCGTCGCCAGCGCCGTGGGCCTGGCCTTCGGCACCGGGTCGGTGACGGCCCTGTTCCTCCTCGGCACGGCCCTGTCGACCACGGCCTGGGCGGTCTCGGTCCTGGTGCCCGGCCTCATCGACGAGGTGGCCGCCGCCGGGGAGAGGAACCGCCTCGTCGGCCTGGGTCACATGGTCTGGAGCGGCGCCATGGTCACCGGCAGCGTCGCCGGGGGCTGGCTGGTGGAGGTCGCGCCCCATCTCCCCTTCGCCGTGGGCGCCGTCTCCTCGACGGTGGGGGCCCTGTGCCTGTGGCGGCTCTGCGCGCGCCTCGACGGCAGCCGGGCGGCAGCCTGACGATGCAACGCCTCAAGCTGCTGCTGGCCTCGGTGGCCCACTTCTGCGTCGACTCGTACGCCACCATGCTCGCGCCCCTGCTGCCGCTGGTGATGACGCGCCTGGGTCTCGGCATCGCCGGCGCCGGGTTCCTCGGCACCCTGGTCACCCTGTGCAGCATCACCCAGCCTCTGCTCGGCCTGTGGGGCGACCGCATGCACCGCCGCCGGCTGGTCCTCGGGGGGATGGCCATGGCCGCGGTCTTCACCCCCCTCATGGGGATCGCGCCGAGCTACTGGGTCCTCGTGGGGATCCTCTGGCTCGGCGGTCTCGGGGTCGCCGCCTTCCACCCCCAGGCGTTCTCCCTGGCCGGCGAGCTGTGCGGCCCCCGCCGCGGCTTCGGCCTGGCCCTGTTCATCTTCGGCGGCACCCTCGGACTCGGGGTGACGCCTCTCTGGGTGCGGCCCTTCGCCGAGGCCGCGGGACTGGAGTGGCTGCCCCTGGTGGGCGTGCCCGGCCTGCTGGTGCTGATCCTGGTCTGGCGGTTCCTGCCCCTCGACAACCCCCAGGCCGCCGCCCGCGAGGCCGGCGAGACGGCTCCCGCCGCCGACGGCGTCCGCAAGGGCCTGGTCCTGATCACCGTCGTCGTCATCCTGCGCTCGGTCACCGGCCTATGCTTCGGGATCTTCCTGGCCGTCCTGGCCGGAGAGCGGGGGCTGTCCCCGGCGGAGGGCGACCGCTGGCTGGCGATCTACAACATCTCCGGCGTCCTCGGCG
>CAZEHQ010000075.1:0-17589 GCA_964512165.1 uncultured Gemmatimonadaceae bacterium
GATCGATCTGCGGGTGCACACCAAGACCCACAAGACTCCGGCCGTCGCCCGCAGGCAGATCGACGCCGGCGCCGTGGGGATCGTGGCGCAGAAGCTGGGCGAGGCGGAGGCCATGGCCGAGGGCGGCATCGAGGACATCCTGATCCCCTACAACATCGTCGGGGCCCCCAAGATGCGGCGGCTCACGGAGCTGGTGAAGTCGGGGCGCACCACCCTCACCGTGGCCGCCGATTCCGCGGCCACCGTGGAGGGCATCTCGGCCGCCGCCGCGGCGGACGGCTGCGCGGTGAGAGTGATCGTCGAGATGGACACCGGCGGCGGCCGCGTGGGGGTGCAGTCGCCGCGGGAGACGCTGGAGCTGGCCCGACTCATCGACCGCCTGCCGGGGACCGAGTTCCTCGGCGTCATGACCTACCCCAGCCGCGAGGGGGCCCGCCCCTTCCTCGACGAGGTCCGCGGGCTGATCGCCGGCGCCGGCCTGCCCCTGCACATGATCAGCGGCGGCGGCACCGGCAGCGAGGAGGTCTCCAAGGCGATCGGCTGCACCGAGACCCGCATCGGCTCGTACGCCTGGGAGGGCATGACCCGCGTCGGCCGCCGGGAGGACCTCGACCCCTCGCGCTGCCCCCTGCGCCTGGTGACCACCGTGGTCTCCACCTCGGTCCCCGGCCAGGCGATCGTCGACGCCGGGATGAAGGCCTTCACCAGCTATCCACCGATTCCCCACGGCTACTGCCTCGAGCATCCGGAGGTCCACCTCAAGGGGATGTCGGTGGAGCACGGCCACGTGGACACCACTCCCTCCGGGCATACATTCTCGGTCGGCCAGATCCTCTCCTGGATCCCCCTCCACGGCGGCATGACCACCAACCTCCACGACCGGCTCTTCGTCCTGAAGGACGGGCAGGTGGTCGACGAGTGGCCCGTGGCGGGGCGCGGCCGGGCCCAGTAGATCCAGCGGAATCGAAGGAGCACAGCATGGAGATCCAGCCCTCCGGCGGCAGCGTCGTCGAGGTCGACGCCACCAACTTCGAGCAGGTGGTCCTTCAGGGATCGCGGGACAAGGTCGTGGTCGTCGACTTCTGGGCCGAGTGGTGCGGGCCCTGCAAGACCCTGGGACCGATCCTGGAAGACGCGGTCACCGCCATGGGACCGAGCGTGGTGCTGGCCAAGGTCGACATCGACGCCAACCAGGACCTGGCCATGGCCTTCCGGGTGCAGAGCATCCCGGCGGTCAAGATCGTCAAGAACGGGCAGCTGGCCGACGAGTTCACCGGCGCCCTGCCCCGCGAGCAGGTGGAGGAGATCCTGCGGCGCCACGTCCCCGACGCGCCGCCGACGCCGACCGAGGAGATGGGGGACCTGGCCGACGCCGCCCGGCAGCAGCTCGAGATGGGCGACGTGGCCTCCGCCGAGCACCTGTTCTCCGAGGTCCTGCGCGAGGACGAGAGCAGCGGCCCCGGCCTGCTGGGGATGGCCCGCGTGCGCCTGATGCAGGACGCCGGCGAAGAGGCCGTCCGCAGTCTCGTTGACCGCATCGAGCAGGGGACCCCCGAGTGGGAGCAGGGGCGGGCGCTGCTGCACCACCTGGAGCTGAGCGCCGCCTGCGAGGGCGGCGGCGGCCCCCGGGCCTGCGCCGAGCGCCTGCTCGCCGACCCCGACGACGCGGAGGCCCGCTATCTCGTGGGCTGCTGCGCCGCCGCCGCCAGCGACTACGACACCGCCCTGCGGGAGTGGTTCGCCGTGGTGGAGAAGGACCGCAACTTCGGGGACGGAGCCGCCAAGGACGCCATGGTCTCCGTCTTTCACCTGCTGGGGCGCCAGCACCCCGCCGTGGCCGACTACCCGCAGCGCCTCTACCGTATCCTGTACTGAGGACCCGCGCCGGCCTTCAGCCCTCCCGCCGGCCGACCACCGATACCGCCAGCCAGCCCCCCACGGGGAGGATGTGCGACACCAGCCGCGGGTCGTCGGCGACCCGGCGGTTGTAGGTCTGGATGCCGCGGCGGCCGTCGCCGGGCTCCAGCACCTCGTGGGCGTGGCCGTGGCCGTTGGCGTTGTCGGCGATGATGAGCCCGCCGTCGCGCACGTGGCGCAGGGAGAAGTCCAGGTAGCCGGGGTAGTTCTCCTTGTCGGCGTCGATGAAGGCGAGGTCGAAGGGCCCTTCCGGCTCGACCGAGGCCATCGTCTCCAGGGCCGGCCCGAGACGGACCTCGGCGCGGTCGGCGACGCCGGCGCGCTCGAAGTTGCGCCGCGTCAGGTCGGCGTGCTTCGCCTCCACCTCGAGGCTGATCAGGCGGCCTCCGGGGGGCAGGGCCCGGGCCAGCCAGATGCCCGAGTACCCGGCCAGGGCCCCGAACTCGAGGATGCGGCGGGCGTCGACGGCGCGGGCCAGCAGGTGCAGCACCTTGCCGGCGTCGGCGCTCACCGAGATCCCGGGGACCCCGGCCGCCGTGGCCTCGGGCATGACGCTGCGCAGGACCTCGTCCTCGTCGACGAACAAGTCGAGGCGGTAGCTCTCCAGATCGGGATGGGTGGTCCGTGTCATTGGGGCAGGCCTCCGCGGATGGGTACGTGCAGGACCACCGGCCGCGCTTCCCGGAGGCCCCGGCGCAGGGTCGCGCGCAGGTGGTCCACGTCCTCGACGCGGACCCCCAGGGCGCCGCAGGCCTCGGCCGCGGCGGCGAAATCGAAGGGCCCGAGGCCGCTGCTGCGGGGCTCGCCATAGGCGCGCAGGTCCCCGGAGAGGGTGATCCCCCAGGCCTCGTCGTCGGCGACGATCATGACGAAGGGCAGACCCTGGCGCGCCGCGCACTCCAAGTCGGTGAGGTTGAAGGTGGCGGCGCCGTCGCCGGAGAGCAGGACCACCGGCCGGCGCGGGAACCCGAGGCGGGCCGCCATGGCGGCGCCCACCCCGTAGCCGACGACGCCGCTGGCGCCGCAGGTGAGCCAGGTGCCGGGGTAGCGGCGGCTGCCGAGGGTCTGGTGGAACCACTGGCCGATGTTGCCGCCGTCGGCGATGAGCACGGCCTCCTCCGGCGCCTCCGCGGCGACGGCCTCGCAGACCTCCAGGCCGGTGAGCCCCTCGTCCCGCAGGGCGCCGGCGGCGGGGTCGGCGCGCACCGAGGCGTCGAACTCGTCCCGGCGGCGGCGGGCCTCGGCCAGCCACTCCTCGAAGCCGGCGGTGCCGTCGGCGGCGCAGGCGTCCCCCAAGGCCTCGACGAAGGGGGCGGGCCCGGCCAGGACCGACAGGTCGGCGCGGTCCATGTGGTGCAGCCGCTCGGCGTCGACGTCGACGCGGATCACGGCGGCGTCCGGCCGCAGCGGCGGCGACTGGAGGTAGCCGACGCGGTAGTCGGCGGCCGCCCCCAGCATGAGGACGAGGTCGGCGTCCTGCAGCAGCGCCGGGCCGCCGCTGGCGGCGCCGAGGACGCCGAGGTACTCGGGCCGCGCCTCGGCCACCGAGCCGCGGTCCCAGATCGGCACGACGCAGGGGACGGCCCAGGCCGCGGCGAAGTCGGCCACCTCGCGGCCGGCGCCGCCGTAGAACACGCCGCTGCCGGCGACGATCAGGGGCCGCCGGCTCCCGGCCAGCAGCTGCGCCGCCCGGCGCACCGCCTCCGGTGCCGGCGACGGGGGGCGGTCCTCCACGGGGGCGGGCGCCGTTGGCGGAGCTTCGGAGAGGGCCTCCGTCTGCACGTCCATGGGAAAGGTGAGGTGCACCGGCCCCGGCCGTCCCGAAACGGCCGCGGCCAGGGCTTCGTGGACGATTTCGGGCACGCGGTCGGCGCGGTCCAGGGCGCGGGCGTACTTGCACACCGGCCGCGCCATGGCCACCTGGTCGAAGTCCTGGAAGTGCCCCTGGCCCGCCGTGCCCAGGGGCCCGGAACCGGTGACCAGCAGCATGGGGGCGCCGTCGAAGTGGGCGTTCACCACTCCCGTGAGGGCGTTGGCGTGGGCCACCCCGGAGCTGACGGCGCAGACGCCGACGCCGCCGCTCAGCCGCCCCCAGGCCTCGGCGGCGTAGGCCGCGGTCTGCTCGTTGCGGGTGTCCACCACCCGCAGACCGGCGCGCCCGCAGGCGCCGAAGATCTCGTTGAGGCCGTGGCCGCAGAGGGTGGAGATCCAGGTCACGCCGTGGGCCTGCAGGGCCGCCACGAGGGCATCGGCGCCGTTCATCGCCAGTCCCTTCAGGACCAGGCCGGGTAGCGGAACAGGGGATCGCCGGCGCCGGCCTCGGGCGGATCTTCTCCCGCGGCCGGGGGCGCCGCCTCGGCCGGGGCGGTGCAGGCGTCGACGGCGGGCCAGAACAGCTCGGGGTCGCCCGGCGGCAGCAGCGAGGCGGCGCCCCGGGAGAGGGTGAAGGCGGCGGCGCGGCGAATCTGCCCCGGATCGGCATGGGGCTCGTACCAGGTCGGCCGGAAGCGCTCCACGCCTTCGGGCCAGCGGCCCCGGGCCAGGCTCTTGAGGGCGAGGACGCCGACGCCCTGATCCACGGCGCGGGCCACGACCTGGGGGCCGAAGCCGGCGGACCACAGGGCGCGGTTCACCGGGAACAGGACGGTGTCGAAGGCGAAGCGGTCCATCGCCGCCAGGGCGGCCTCGACGCTGTGGGCGGAGAACCCGAGGAAGCGCACGGTGCCCGCCTCGCGGGCCTGGCGCAGGGTCTCGATGGCGCCGCCGGCGCCGAAGGCGGTGTCCACGTCTTCGCGGGTGCGCAGGGCGTGGAGCTGGTAGAGGTCGAGGCGGTCGGTGCGCAGACGGCCCAGGGAGGCGGCCAGCTCGGCAGCGGCTTCGGCCGCGGTGCGCTTGTTGGTCTTGCCGGCCAGGAAGCAGTGGTCGCGGTGAGGTTCCAGGGCGGCGCCCAGGAGCTGCTCGGCGTCGCCGTAGGTGGGGGCCACGTCGACGTAGTCGATGCCGCGCTCGAAGGCGCGGTCCACCATGCCGCGGGCCTCGGCCTCGCCGCGGCCGCTCACGGTGATGCCGCCGAGGCCGACGACGGAGACCGAGACGCCGGTGGCGCCCAGGGGCCTCCGGGGCACGCGGCCGGGGCCGGCCCAGGCGGGGCCGGCGCCGAGGGCGAGTCCGGCGGCGGAGGCGGCCTTCAGGAAGTCGCGCCGATCCATGGGCGCAAACCACACCCGGCGCGCGGCGGGTGTCAAGCCAGGCGCGGGCTCGACCGGATGACGTGCGGGGGGCGGTCTCCGCGGCTATTCTTCGCAGCATGCGAATCGACGCGGACATCACCCCCGAGAGCCTGACCGCGGCCATCGACCGTTTCCTGGAATGCAGCGGCCGCAAGATCCTCTCCATCGAACGCAGCTGGGACCCGGCCGCCGGCGCCCCGGTCTATACCCAGGCCGGCCGCTACACCACCCGCGGGTGGACGGAGTGGACCCAGGGCTTCCAGTACGGATGCGCCCTGCTGCAGTTCGACATGACCGGCGACGAGCGCTTCCTCGAGCTCGGCCGCACCCACACGGTGGAGCGCATGGCGCCCCACGTCTCGCACGTGGGCGTCCACGACCACGGCTTCAACAACCTCTCCACCTACGGCAACCTGCGGCGCCTCATGCTCGAGGGCCGCATCCCCCACGACCCGCGGGAGCTGCAGCTCTACGAGCTGGCCATCAAGCTCTCCGGCGCCGTGCAGGCGGCGCGCTGGACGCCCACGGCCGCCGGCACCGGCTTCATCCACTCCTTCAACGGCCCCCACTCCCTGTTCTCCGACACGATCCGCACCCTGCGCATCCTGTGCCTCGCCGACCGCCTCGGCCACGTCCTCATGGGCGAGGGGGACCGGCCCGTCAACCTCCTGGGCCGCGCCGTGGAACACGCCCTGACCACGGCCCGCTTCAACGTCTACTACGGCGAGGGGCGCGACGCCTGGGACGTGAGCGGCCGCGTCGCCCACGAGTCGATCTTCAACACCAACGACGGCCAGTACCGCTGCGCCAGCACGCAGCAGGGCTACTCGCCGTTCACCACCTGGACCCGCGGGCTCTCCTGGATCCTGTGCGGCTACGCCGAGCTGCTCGAGTTCTTCCGCGGCGTGCGGCCGGCGCAGCTCGGGCCCCTGGGGGTGAACAAGCGGGACCTCGTGGCGGCCATGGAGAAGGCCGCCCTGGCGGCGGCGGAGTTCCACATCGGCCACAGCTTCGCCGACGGGGTTCCCTTCTGGGACACGGGGGCCCCCGGCGCCGCCGCCTTCGGGGACTACGCCCACCAGCCCTCCGACCCCTTCAACGACGCCGAGCCCCTGGACGCCTCGGCGGCGGCGATCTGCGCCCAGGGGTACCTGCGCCTCGGCAACTACCTGCTGAAGAAGGGCTCCCGCCGGCGCGGCGAGCGCTACCGGTCCGCGGCCTTCACCATTGCCGCGGCCCTGCTGCAGGAGCCCTACCTGGCGGCCTCGAGCCGGCACCAGGGGATCACCCTGCACGCCATCTACCACCGCCCCAACGGCTGGGACCACGTGCCCCGGGGCCGCCGTATCCCCTGCGGCGAGTCGTGCATGTGGGGCGACTACCACACCATGGAGCTGGTGCTGCTGATTCGGCGCGAGGCCGAGGGCGGCGCCTATCCGACCTTCTTCGCCTGAGCCCGACTGGAGAATCCCGTGAAGATCACCGCCATCAACACCTTCGTCGCCCGCTTCGGCAACCGCCCCCGCGCCCTGATCAAGGTGGAGACCGACGAGGGCCTCTACGGGTGGGGGGAGGCCTACTCCACCGGGCCCGACCTCTCCGTGAAGCCCGTGGCCGACTACCTCTTCGAGCTGATCGGCGGCGAGGACCCGCGCCGCATCGAGTACATCATGATGAAGCTGATGCAGGAGTTCCGCTTCCCCCCGGGGGGCGTGGGCCTGCCGGCGATCTCGGCCCTCGACCACGCCTTGTGGGACATCTCCGGCAAGGCGGCGGGCCTGCCCGTGTACATGCTCCTCGGCGGCTCGGTGCGCGACCGGGTGCGGGTCTACCGCGGCATCGGCGGGCGCGACGGCAAGGAGGCGGCCGAGACAGCCCACCGGCTCAACGAGGAGCACGGCTTCACCGCCTTCAAGACCAGTCCCTTCCAGATCCCGCCCGACGCCAGCCGCTGGGGCCGCGTCTGCTCTACGGCGGCCGCCTACTTCGAGGAGATCCGCGCCAACACCCCCGAGGACTGGGAGTTCGCCTTCGACCCCCACGCCAAGATCTTCGAGCCGGTGCGCGCTCTGCAGCTGGCCGACGCCCTGGCGCCGTACGATCCCCTGTTCTACGAGGAGCCCCTGCGGCCCGAGCACATCCCCCAATGGAAGCGCCTGCGCGAGCAGATGCGGGTGCCCCTGGCCACCGGCGAGAGCCTCTACGGGCGCTTCGAGTTCCTCGACCTGATCGCCGCCAACGGCGCCGACATCATCCAGCCCGACATCTGCATCTGCGGCGGACTGCTGGAGATGCGCAAGATCGCCGCCATCGCCGAGGCCCACTACGTCAGCGTGGCGCCCCACAACCCCATGGGGCCGCTGGCGACGGCGGTGAACGTCCACTTCGCGGCGTCGAGCCACAACTTCAAGATCCTCGAGTACATCCTGCCCACCGAGAGCGACTGGAACGACTGGGTGGACGAGCCCTACCTGCCCAGGGACGGGTACCTGGAGCTGCGCCCGGACCGCCCCGGCCTCGGGGTGGAGGTGAACGAGGAGGCGATCCGCGGCGACGAGTACGTCCACTGGCAGCGCACCTGCCCCATCCGGCCCGACGGTTCCACCGGGTACATCTAGGCTCCCGGCTCGTGGCTCCCGGAGGCCGGCCGGGGAAGGTGCGGCGCACGTCGACGCCGCCGGCGCAGGAGCGCCTCGAAGCCCTGAGGGCGCTCTTCCCCGAAGCCTTCGCGGAGGGCCGCCTCGACCTCGAGGGGCTGCGGCAAGCCCTCGGCGATGCCGTGGACGGCGGCCCCGAGCGCTACGCCTTCACCTGGGCCGGCAAGGGCGAGGCGATCCGCCTGCTGCGGGTGCCGACCCGCGCGGCCCTGGCCCCGGCCCCGGAGGAATCGGTGGGCTTCGAGGAGACGGGCAACGTCTTCATCGAGGGCGACAACCTCGAGGCCCTCAAGCTCCTCTACAAGGCCTGCGCCGGGCGGGTGAAGATGATCTACATCGACCCGCCGTACAACACCGGCGGCGAGTTCGTCTACCCCGACGACTATTCCGATCCACTGGGGACCTACCTGCGGCTCACCGGGCAGAGCGACCGGCAGGGCCACCTCCTGGCCAGCAACCCCGAGACCTCCGGCCGCTACCACTCGGCCTGGCTGAGCATGATGTACCCGCGGCTGTTCCTCGCCCGGCAGCTGCTGCGCGACGACGGGATCCTCTTCGTCTCCATCGACGAGCACGAGCGCCACAACCTGCAGCTGGTCCTCAACGAGGTCTTCGGCGAGGAGAACCTCGTGGCCGACCTGATCTGGAAGAAGAAGTCGGGGGGCGGGTCGGACGTGAAGGAGATCGTCGTAGACCACGAGTACATCCTCGCCTACGGGCGGTCGCGGCCTGCGACCCTGTTCGCGGACAAGGGGGCCACCGCGGCGACGCGCTACAACCAGACCGACGAGGAGGGCCGCCGCTACAGCCTCGACCGGCTGGACAAGCCGAGCCTCGGATACCAGGAGAGCCTGGACTTCCCCATCGAGGGGCCCGACGGCCGGACCTACCGCGTGCCCCACGCCGACCCCCGGCGCAAGGCGGCGCGCTGGCGCTGGTCCCGGAAGAGGGTGGAGGAGCGCCGCGGCGAGCTGGTCTTCCGCTGGCCCCACGTGTACACGCGCAACTACGAGAAGGAGGGCTCGAGGCCGCGCAGCCTGCTGGTGGACCCGCGCTTCGGGCGCACGCGAACCGGCAAGACGGACCTCGCCGCCCTCTTCGGGGCCGAGGTCCTGGAGCGCGCCAAGCCGGTGCGGCTGATCAAGCACCTGTGCGCCATCGCCACCGGACCGGAGGACATCGTCCTCGACTTCTTCGCCGGCTCGGGGACCACCGGCCAGGCGGTGATGGAGCTGAACCGCGAGGACGGGGGCCGGCGGCGGTGGATCCTGGTGCAGCTGCCGGAGCCGACGGGCGAGAACTCGGCGGCGAAGGCGGAGGGACTGGGCACCATCGCCGAGATCTGCGCCGAGCGCCTGCGGCGCGGCATGGCGCGGCTGCGGGAGGATGGGGGTACGCCTCCCGGAGGCGGGGCCCCGGTGGAGGACCTCGGCTTCCGGCTGTTCCGACTCGCGGAGAGCAACTTCCGCGGCTGGCCCGCCATGGAGGAGGGCAACCCTCAGGAATACGAGGATGCTCTGGAGCGGTTCGTCGACCCCCTCGTCGACGGCTGGCAGCCGATGGACGTGCTCTTCGAGGTGGCGCTGAAGGAGGGCTTCGGTCTCGACTGCAGGGTCACCCGCCTCGACGGGACCGGGGATAACACCGTGTACCGCGTCACCGACGAGGAGCGGGAGCAGTCCTTCCTCCTCTGCCTGGACGGCGAGCTGAAGGCGGACACCCTGCGGTCCCTCGGGCTCGGCCGCGACGACCTGCTGATCTGCCGCGACGCGGCCCTCACCGACGAGGCGGCGGCCAACGCGGCCATGACCTGCCGCCTGAAAACCCTCTGATGCCGTGAAGCTGCGGTTCGACGCCCACCAGCCCTTCCAGGTGCGGGCCGTCGAGGCGGTGGCCGGCCTGCTGCGGGGACAGCCCCCGCTGGAGGCGGCGGTGGACCTGGGCCCCGGGGACCTGCCGGCCGTGGCCAACCGGCTGGACCTGGAGGAGCCGCGGCTGCTGGCCAACCTGCGGCGGGTGCAGGAGGTCATCGGCATCCGCCCCGACGACGGGCTGCGCTTCCTCGAGGAGGAGATCGAGGCCCCGGGGGGAAGCCGCACCGTGCGCTTCCCGAACTTCTCGGTGGAGATGGAGACGGGCACGGGCAAGACCTACGTCTACCTGCGCACCCTCCTGGAGCTGTTCCACCGCTACCGCCTGCGCAAGTTCATCATCGTCGTGCCCTCGGTGGCCATCCGCGAGGGGGTGCTCAAGACCCTGGGGGTGACGCGGGACCACTTCGCCCGCCTCTACGGCAACACCGTCCTGCGCCACGCCGGGTACGACGCCTCGAGCCGCTCCCAGGTGAGCCAGTTCGCCCTGTCGGGGAGCGTGGAGGTCCTGGTGATGACGATCGACGCCTTCAACAAGGCGGCCAACGTCATCCGGCGGAGCACCGACCGCCTCCAGGGGCGGGCGCCGATCGAGTACATACGGGCCGCCCGGCCGGTCCTGGTCCTCGACGAGCCGCAGAACATGGAGAGCCCGAAGAGCCGGGCCGCCCTGGCCTCCCTGGACCCGCTGCTGGCCCTGCGCTACAGCGCCACCCACCGGCGGCCCTACAACCTCGTCTGCCGCCTGACCCCTTTCGACGCCTACCGCCAGGGTCTGGTGAAGCGCATCGAGGTCGCCTCCGTGGCCCGCGAGGATGACGCCGGGCGGCTGCACCTGCGCCTGGCCGGCGTGAGGAGCGGCCGGCGCAGCGTCACGGCGCGGCTGGCGGTGCACAAGCTCTCCGCCGTGGGGGCGCCGCGGGAGAGCACGATCACCGTGCGCGCCGGCGATTCCCTCGCCGGCAAGACCGGTCGGCGCGAGTACCGCGGCTTCGACGTGGACGAGATCGACGCCGGCCGCGGCGTGGTCCGCTTCGCCAACGGCGTGGAGCTGCGCGCCGGCGAGGAGCACGGCCCGGACCGGGAGGCGCTCTTCCGCGAGCAGATCCGCCTCACCGTGGACGAGCACCTCCGCAAGCAGGCCCGCCTGAGGGCCGCCGGCGTCAAGGTCCTCTCCCTGTTCTTCATCGACCGGGTGGCCAACTACGCGGGGCCGGACGGGCTGATCCGGCGGCTCTTCGACGAGGCCTTCGACGCGCTGAAGGGGAGATACCCGGAGTGGCGGGACCTGGCGCCGGAAGCGGTGCAGGCCGGGTACTTCGCCTGCCGTCGCCGGCGGGGCGACGGCGTGGAGTGGCTCGACTCGGTCTCCGGCGAGAGCGCCGAGGACGCGGCGGCCTACGAGTTGATCATGAGGGACAAGGAGGCCCTGCTCTCCTTCCCCGGGCCGGCGGACGGCGGCGAGGAGCGGCGGCGCCGGCAGGTGGCCTTCCTGTTCTCCCACTCGGCCCTGCGCGAGGGCTGGGACAACCCCAACGTCTTCCAGATCTGCACCCTGAACCAGTCGGTCTCGGAGGTGAGGAAGCGCCAGGAGGTGGGGCGCGGCATGCGGCTGTGCGTGGACCAGGAGGGGCGCCGGGTGCGGGACGGCGAGGTCAACGTGCTGACGGTGGTGGCCAACGAGAGCTACCGGCGCTACGCCGCCGGCCTGCAGAGCGAGATCGCCGAGGAGTACCGCGCGGAGATCGAGAGCCGCTGCGGCCGGCCCCTGTCCGCCCTCGGCGAGGAGGAGCGCCGCCGCCTGGAGGAGGAGTACGGCGCCGGGATCCTGCCGCCGGCGCCGCGGCGGGCGGGCTCGCGGCCCTCGGCGGGACGGGACGGCGACCTGAGCCCGGCCTTCCGGCGGCTCTGGGAGCGCGTCGAGGCCCGGACCCGCTTCGCCCTGCGCATCGACACCGACCGGCTGGTGGCCGGGGCCCGCCGCGAGCTGGAGAGCCGCCCCCTCTCGCGGCCGGGGCTGACCGTCGGCCGGGCGCGGATCGAGGTGAAGGGCTCCGGCGCCTTCGAGGCGCAGGCGCAGGGCGAGACCCGGGGCGTGGCGGACCCCCGGGGGGGTGCGGCACCCAACCTCGTCGAGGTCATGGCCGATCTCCTGGAGCGCGCCTCCCCGCCGGTCCGGGTGACCCGCCGCACGCTGCTGGAGATCTTCCGGGCGGCGCCCGATCCGGAGGCGGCCCTGGCCACCCCCGGGGCGTTCGCGGCCTCGGCGGCGGTCGGCCTCCGCAGGAGCCTCGCCGGGCTGCTGGCCGGGGGGGTCAAGTACGAGCGCAGGGACGGCTGGTACGAGATGAGCCAGGTGGAGGAGGGAGATCCCCTGTTGGCGGCTTCCGCGGGCGGGCGGGGGTTCGCGGAGCTGGAGGCGCGCGGCGGCGTGGAGCTGTGCGCCCGCCTGCCGCGGTCGTTCACCGTGGCCACGCCGGCAGGCCTCTGCAGTCCCGACTGGGCCGTGGTGACCTCCCGGGAGGGGGAGGGATGGAGGCTCTACCTGCTGCCGGAGCCGGGGCCCGACGGGCCGCCCGGCGCCCGAGGCTGACGCGGAGGCCAGTAGCCGCGGTTGACGGAGCGGGATGCGCCGGAAGCATCCGCGGCCGGACGCGGGATGGCCCGGCGGGGGCTCCCGGCGCCGGTGAAGGGGATGGCTCGGGGGTCTTGCCGGGCAGGCAGGCGACGGGGGACAGCTCGGGCGCGGCCCTGGTGCGGGTTCCGGGCCGGGGGCTCCAGGGGCTCCTGCCGACCCAGGTCTCGGCTGATCCCGTTGGTCAGGAACCCTCGGAATCCGGAGGGTTGCGGGCGGCCAGGGCCTCTTCGAGGGCGGCGCACAGCGCCTGCGGCTCGTCGGTGCCGATACGGCAGGCCTTGCCGCCCTTCAGCTCGAGGTCGACGGCGTCGAACCCCGAGACATTGTAGAGCCACCCCCCCGAGGTCATGCGGATGCCCCAGCCGTCGACCCAGGAGGTCCTGGACGGGCGGCAGCCCTCGATTTCGTCGAGGCGCCAGCGCTTGCGGATCAGGCCGATGCCGAAGCGGATCCGCAGGTGCCCGCCGGCGATTTCCACCGTCAGGTTGGCGAAGAGCAGGATCACCAGGAGCAAGCCCCCCGCCCACAGGGCCCAGAGGATGGGCGGGACACCGCTGGTCCACGCGGCGAGGGCAAAGGGGATGGGGATGAAAGCGCAGCAGCCGGCCACGATGACGGTGCCGCGCTGCGTGTGGTGGTAGGCGGGCGCCCGGCCGGGAGGGGTGGATTGCGAGGGGGTGTCCATCTGCTATACTTCCGCCGCCGCAGGATAGCCGGGCCCCTCCTCCCCTGTCAAGGTGGCCGATGAACCTCGTCTTCGTGGGATGCGAGTACGCCGGCAAGTCCACTCTCGCCGGCGAAGTGCTGAAGTGGGCCGAGCAGGCCATGGGCGGAACCAGCCACTTCCACGATCACTTCAGCGTGCCCTCCAGCGAGCTGTCTCCGGAGGCCCGGGAGTCGGTGCTGAGCGTCCATCCCCAGTTCCTGGAGATGTTCCAGCGCTACTCCCTGACCTACCACCTGGGCGACTCCTTCTACTCCCACGGCGACCACAACCTGATGGGCTTCGTCATCGAGGAGGCGGTCTACGCGCCGCTCTACTACGGGTACGGAGGCCCGGACTCCGGCGCGCCCAAGCGCAGCCCCGAGGGCCAGCGCACCGAGATGGCGAGGCGCTTCGAGAGCGAGATGCTCGACAAGGCGCCGGGCACGGTGCTGGTGCTGCTGAAGGCCGACCCGGAGGTGATCCGCCGGCGCATGAGGGAGGCCCCGCACTCCCACCCGATCGTCCGTGAGCAGGACGTGGAGCACGTGCTCGCGCGCTTCGAGGAGGAGTTCGAGGCGTCCCTGATCCAGCGGCGCATGGTCCTCGACACGTCGACGTCGACGGCGGCGCAGACCCTGGCCGAGTTCCTGGAGGGCTATCGGCCGTTCCTGAGTCCGGAGGACCGGCAACGGCTGCCATGAACTACGATACCCGGACCCTGCGCGGCGACTTCTTCGGCGGCCTCACCTCCATGGTGGTGGGCCTGCCCGTGGCCCTGGCCTTCGGGGTGGCCTCGGGCATGGGCGCGGCAGCCGGCCTCTACGGCGCCATCGCCGTCGGTTTCTTCGCCTCGATCTTCGGCGGCACCCGCTCCCAGATCTCCGGCCCCACGGGCCCCATGGCCGTGGCCATGGCGGTCATCGTCACCAGCCGCGCCGACACCCTCGCCGAAGCGCTGGCCATCGTCGTCCTGGCGGGCCTTCTGCAGGTGCTCCTCGGCCTGTCGAAGGTGGGACGCTTCGTGGCCTACACGCCGTACGTGGTCATCTCCGGCTTCATGTCCGGCGTCGGCATCATCATCATCCTGATTCAGGCCATGCCCTTCCTCGGGGCGCCCACCGCGTCGGGGGGGCCGATGGGCGCCGTCGCCGCCCTGCCCGGGGCGGTGGCCGGCATCGACCTGGGCGCCTTCGCCATCGCCGCCGTCACCCTCGCCGTGGCCGTGCTGTGGCCCGCCCGGCTGACCCGGTACGTGCCGGCGCTGCTGGTGGCCCTCCTGGCCGGCACCCTCCTGGGCGTGTTCTGGCTGAGCGGCGCCCCGGTCATCGGACCGGTACCCACCGGCCTGCCGAGCCCGCAGTTCTCCCTGCCTTCGGCCGCCTTCCTCGCCCGCGCCCTGGAGCCGGCCCTCATCCTCGCCCTCCTCGGCTCCATCGACAGCCTCCTCACCTCCCTCGTGGCCGACTCGCTCACCGGCACGCGCCACAACGCCAACCGCGAGCTGGTGGGCCAGGGCATCGGCAACATGATCTCCGGGCTCTTCGGGGGCGTGCCGGGGGCCGGGGCCACCATGGGCACGGTGACCAACATCCGTTCGGGCGGACGGACCCAGGTCTCCGGAGCGCTGCGGGCCCTGCTGCTGCTGGCGCTGCTGCTGGGCCTCGGCCGCTTCGTCGAGCCGATCCCCCACGCCGCCCTGGCAGGCATCCTGATGAAGGTCGGCTGGGACATCATCGACTGGCGGATGCTCACCCGCATCCACCGCGTCCGCCGCGAGCACCTGCTGGTCATGGGGATCACCCTGGGACTCACGGTCTTCGTCGATCTGGTGACGGCGGTGGCCATCGGCCTCATCGCCGCGGGCATGGCCAACGCCCGCCAGCTGGAGAATCTGGAGCTCGACAGCGTCGTATCCGTGCCCCTGCTGGACCAGACCTTCCTCGAGCGGGAGGGTGAGGAGGCCGACCCCTTTGCGGCCCGGGTCGGTCTGGTGGCCCTCCGGGGCAGCTTCACCGTCGCCTCCTCCACCAAGCTGGTGGCCGTCATCGGCGGCGACATCAAGGACCACGAGGTGGTGATCTTCGACTTCTCCGGCGCCACCTACCTCGACGACAGCGCCGCCATGCTGATCCGCCAGCTGATCGAGGTGGCGGGCAAGGAGCGGACCGAGTGCGTGGCCATGGGTCTCTCGGGACCGGTGGAGCAGACCCTGCTCACCCTCGACGTGCTGAAGGACGTGCCCGGCGACCGCGTCGTCGAGAGCCTGGACGAAGCGCGCCAGGTCGCCCGGAACCTGCTCGACGACTGACGCGCCCGGCCGAGGGGCAGGCCGCCTCGGGAGACCGTGGGGCGCTCCTCCAGGACTGACGCGACGGCCCGCTCGAGCCCGCTGACCGAGGCCGCTCCCGGCGCCTCCGGCAGGCCCTGGTTCCGCCGGGCCCGCCCTCAGGCCGCCGCCGCGCTCGCGGCCGAGCGCCGGCGCAGCCACTCCACCGCAAACAGCAGCAGCACCGCGAAGAGGATGAGGAAGGTCGCCACCGCGAGGATGGCGGGGCTGATCTGCTCGCGGATGCCGGCCCACATCTGGCGCGGGATGGTGCGCTGCTCGACGCCGGCCATGAAGAGCACGGCCACCACCTCGTCGAAGGAGGTGGCGAAGGCGAAGAGGGCCCCCGAGATGACGCCCGGCGCGATCAGCGGCAGCTGCACGCTGCGGAAGGTGCGCAGCGGTCCGGCGCCGAGGCTGGCGGCAGCGCGGGTCAGATTGTTGTCGAAAGCGGACAGGGTGGCGGTCACCGTGATCACCACGAAGGGCGTGCCCAGGGCGGCGTGGGCCAGGATCAGCCCGAGGTGGGTCTGCGACAGCCCCAGCCCCGAGTAGAAGAAGAACATGCCCGCCGCGGCGATGATCACCGGCGTCACCATGGGCGAGATCAGCAGCCCCATGGCCAGGCGCCGGGCGGGCATGGAGGCGCTCGACAGGCCCAGGGCGGCCAGCGTCCCCAGGGTGGTGGCCAGTGCGGTGGCGGCGACGCCGATGATCAGGCTGTTGGCCAGGGCCCGGCGCCAGACGTCCTCCTCGACGATCTGCCGGTACCAGCGCAGCGACCAGGCCTCCGGGTCGAGGCGCAGCATGCCCTCGGTGAAGGTGAAGTAGGGCTCGGCGTTGAAGCTGAGGGGCACGATCACCAGGATCGGCGCCACCAGGAAGGCGAAGACGGCGGCGCAGAACCCCAGGTAGAGGAAGCGCATCACCCGAGCCTCATGCCCTCGACCCCCACGAGGCGGTCGTAGAGCCGGTAGAGGACCATGACGCAGACCAGCAGGATTCCCCCCAGGGCCGCGGCGAGGGGCCAGTTGAGGGAGGTCTGCATGTGGTAGGCGATCATGTTGGAGATCAGCTGGCCGCGGCTGCCGCCCACCAGGGCCGGGGTGATGTAGTAGCCGATGGCGAGGATGAAGACCAGCAGCGAGCCGGCGCCCACCCCGGGCAGGGTCTGGGGCCAGTAGACGCGGAGGAAGGCCTGCGCCGGACCCGCGCCGAGGGAGGCGGCGGCGCTCATCTGCACCGGCGGGATGGCGCGCATGATCGAGTACAGGGGCAGGACCATGAAGGGCAGCAGCACGTGGGTCATGGCCACGAAGGTGCCGGTCATGTTGTAGACCAGGGCCAGCCGGCCGTCGTCGCCGATCAGCCCGAGGGCCACCATCGCGTCGTTGAGCACCCCCTGGTTCTGGAGGAGCACGATCCACGAGGTGGTGCGCACCAGCAGCGATGTCCAGAACGGGACCAGCACCAGGGCCAGCAGCAGATGGGCGCGACGCGGCGGCGCGTGGGCGATCAGGTGCGCCACGGGGTAGCCGAGGAGCAGGCACAGGCCGGTGATGCCCAGGCTCACCAGCAGGGTCCGCCCCAGGAGGGCCACGTAGATGCGGCGCTCCTCCGGCTGGCGGGCGACGGAGCCGTCGGGCAGCCGCCGCAGATCGAGGGCGTTGAGGTAGTGGCGGGTGGTGAGCCGCTCCCCGGCGCTGCGCAGGGCGTGCCAGGTCGCGGCGTCGCCCCAGGCCTTGTCGGCGGCGACCATGGCCTCGCGCCAGGGTCCCTCGTCGACGCGCTGCAGCTTGCGGGCGCTGCGCGTGAAGACGCTGCGCAGGCCCCCCTGCACGCGGTTGACGCGGGTCGCCACCTGCCCGAGGGTGCGGTCCTTGCGCGCCTTCACCAGCTCCCGCGCCGCCGCCTCGTACACCGCCTCGGGCGGAGTGTCCTCGCCGTCCCAGCCGCGCAGCAGACGCAGCGTCTCCGGGAGGACGTCGGCCACCACCGGGTCGTAGACGCTGCGCACCAGCATCGTCGCCAGGGGCGCGATGAAGGTCACGCCGATGAAGACCAGCAGGGGCAGGACCAGCCCCGCGGCGCGCAGCCGCGGGCGGAGGGTGGAGATCCTGATGTGCTCTCCGGAGGTCATCCCCCCTCTGACCTGCTCCGATCGATCTCCGCTGCAATCGTTGAGTCGCCCGGTATCCCTTGCTTTTCCGCCCGCCTTCGCACCCGGTTGACGGCGCCAGAGAA
>CAZEHQ010000076.1:0-17584 GCA_964512165.1 uncultured Gemmatimonadaceae bacterium
GCCAGTGGCGTCAGGTCGCGGATCTCGTTGCCGTACAGGTCCAGCACCTCCAGCCGCGTCAGCTGCTCGATGCCGTCCAGGTCGGCGATCCCCCGCTCCTTGGCTCTCAGGGTGACCAGCCCCGCGGTGTCGCCGGGCCCTTCGGCGGCGGCCTCCTCCACCGCCGACTGCAGCGCCGGGTCCGCGAAGACCAGCGCGACCCCTGTACCTCCGTCGGGCCCGGGCTCGGGGCCGGTGGGGCCTTCCGGCTCGGAGCCGCACCCGGCCAGCGCCAGGGCGGCCAGGGCCAGCACTCGCCGCCCGGAGGCCCCGGTCACGGGCCTCATCAGAAAGGCGCCCAGCACGGGTCCCTGTCGACGCCCGGATCGTCGGTGAGCTGCTCGCCGGCGCCCCCCTCCGCGGAGATGACGTAGAGGTCGTAGGCAATCCCTTCCACCCGGTCCTCCCGCGCCAGGACGATGCGGCCGCCGTCGGGAGACCACCTGGGCGGGCCTCGCCGGAAGAACCTCCCCAAGGTCAACTGGCGGGCCTCGCCGCCGCCGGCGGGGATCTTCCACACCTGGCTCTCCTCGTATTCCACGGTCTCGACATAGGCGATCCAGCGGCCGTCCGGGGACCACGAAGGCCCCCACGCCAGCCCGTCGTCGGCCGTCAGCAGCCGGACCTGGCGGCTGGACAGCTCCAGGAGGAAGATCCCGGAAAAGCCGTGGTCGGACTGCGCCACCTCCACGTACTTGTTGAAGGCGATCGACGAGCCGTCCGGCGACCACGCCGGATGCTCGGCGCTCATCCCCAGGGGATCGGAGGTCAGCTGCTCCACGCCGCTGCCGGCGGCGTCCATGACGAAGATGTCGGTGTTGTTGCGCCAGGGCCTGACCTCGACGTCTCCGTTGCGGTCGGAGATGAAGGCGATGCGCTCTCCGTCGGGCGACCAGGCGGGATTCACGTCATACGCCGGGTGGAGGGTGAGGTTCTCCGGCCGGCTGCCGTCGGCGTCCATCACGTAGATCTCGTAGTTGCCGTAGTCCCGGTAGGAGGTGAAGGCGATCCTCCTCCCGTCGGGGGACTGGGCCGGCTCCACGCCGTGGCGCGGCGGCGGCAGCCCCCGGGTGTCGTCCCCGGAGAACAGGGGCGCCCCGGCCAGGTCTTCCGACAGGTTGACGGCGTCGCCGGTCTGCGGGTCCAGGGAATGCACCTCGAGATCCCAGTCCTCCCCGGTGCGCCGGCTCGAGACGAAGATGATGGGCAGGTCCCCCGGGACGGCCCCGCCCCCGCTCGGAACCTCCGGCTCCTCGGGCTCGGTCATGTCCACGGCCACGCCCCGTTCCCGGAGCGCCGGCACCTGGGCGTCGACGGCGTCCTCGCTCAAGGGGTTGTCCGTGAGATCGACGCTGTTCAGGCTGTCGAGACCCGCCAGGGCGGAGACCTCCCTCACCTCGTTGTCGGCCAGCACCAGCACCCGCAGGCTCTTCAGCGACGCCAGGGCCGAGAGGTCGTCGACACGGTTGCTCCCCAGGTCGAGGTAGCGCAACCGTTTGAGGCCCGCCAACTGCGACAGGTCGCGGATCTCGTTGCCGTACAGGTCCAGGGCCTCCAGACGCTCCAGCTGCCCGATGCCGCCCAGGTCGGCGATACCCCGCTCCCTGGCGTTCAGGGAGACCAGCTCCACCGCGGGCCCGGCAGCGGCCGCCGCCGCCGCCGCCACCGCCGCCTGCAGGGCCGAGTCCGCGAAGACCAGGGCGACGCCGGTGGGGCCGACGGGATCGGGGTCCGGACCGCTGGGGCCGGGCTCGGAGCCGCACCCGCCGAGGGCGAGGAGGACGGGCAGGACCCGCGCCAGGGAGGGCATCGCCGTCAGGTCCCTCATCAGAAGGGCGCCCAGCACGGGTCCTCGTCCACCCCCGGATCGTCGGTGATCTGCTCTTCGGGGCCGCCCTCGGCCAGGATCATGTAGAGGTCCTCGGCGCTGCCTCCGGGCCGTTCCTCGCGGGCGAAGAGGATGCGGGCGCCGTCGGGGGACCAGGTAGGGCGGCCCCGCCAGAACCGGCCGGAGGTCAGCTGCCGGGGCTCGCCGCCGTCGGCGGTGATCTTCCACACGTGACTCTCGTCGAAGTCGACGGTCTCGATGTAGGCGATCCACTGGCCGTCGGGAGACCACGAAGGTCCCCACAGCACACCGCGGTGGTCCGTGACCGGCCCCAAGGCGCCGGTGGACAGCTCGAGTACGTAGATCTCGGAGAAGCCCTCGGCGTCCAGCATGTAGAAGGCGATGGACGAGCCGTCCGGCGACCACGCCGGGTCACTGGCCCGGACAGGCCGCCGACTGGAGGTCAACTGCTCCACGCCGCTGCCGTCCGCGTTCATGACGAAGATGTCATTGGTCAGGAGCAGGCCCTGCTCCGATTCCCCCGGGCGGTCGGAGACGAAGGCGATCCGACGCCCGTCGGGCGACCAGGCGGGCTTGGTGTCCCGGGCATCGTGGCGGGTGAGGTTCCTCGGAGAGCCGCCGTCGGCGGCCATCACGTAGATCTCCCGGTTGCCGTCCCGGCTCGAGGTGAAGGCGATCCACATCCCGTCAGGGGACTGGGCCGGGTCCTCGCCGTGGCGCCGGCGCTGCAGGGAGACGCTGTCCGCCTCGGCGAGGGGCGCGGCGGCCAGGCCTTCGGACAGGCTCACGACCGCGCCGGTCTTCAGGTCGAGGGAATAGACCTCCAGGTCCGTGCGCAGGCCCGTGCGCCTGGACGAGGCGAAGAGGATGGGCAGCTCACCCAAGACGGCCACAACCCCTTCGCCACCCGTCCCCTCGGTCGGGTCGGTCCCCTCGGAGGCTTCGAAGTCCACGGTGACGCCGCGCTCCCGGAGGGCGGCGATCTGGGCTCCGGCCGCGGCGGGGGTCAGCGGGTTGCCCGTCAACTCCACGCTTTGCAGGCTGTCCAGCCCGGCAAGGGCCGACACGTCCGTAACCCGGTTGCCGGCCAGCAGCAGCACCCGCAGGCTCTTGAGCGACGCCAGGGCCGACACCTCCTCGACCCGGTTGCTCCCCAGGTCGAGGTAGCGCAGCCGCCGGAGCCCCGCCAGCGGCGACAGGTCGCGGACCTGGTTGCCGTACAGGTCCAGAACCTCCAACCGCGTCAGCTGCTCGATGCCACCCAGATCGGCGATGCCCCGGTCCTTGGCGTTCAGAGTGAGCAGCGCCTCCGCGGACCCGGCAGCGGCCGCAGCGCCCTCCTCCACCGCCGCCTGCAAGGCCGAGTCGGCGAAGACCAGGGCGCCGCCGGTTTGGCCGCCGGGATCGGGCCCGGGGCCGCTGGGGGGTTCCGGCCCGGAGCCGCAGCCCGCCAGGGCCAGAGCGACCAGGGCCAACCCCCGGCCGGAGACCGTCGCCGCCAATCTCCCGGATCTCGAAAAGTCCATGATTATTAAGGGGTTACGTACAATTGTGGACTTAGTCAAGCGTCTTCGCAGTGGAACACCCCCACCGACCAGGCCTCGATCCCCACCTCGAAGGCGCCGTCCTCGATCTCCACCTCCCGGCCCGTCAGAAGGTCCCTCACGCCGCGGGCCCGACACGCCGGCCGCAGAGTCGCCCGCGCCGAGGCCGGCTCGATGTTGAAGGCGAAGATCAGCCGTCCGCCCTGGCGGGACCCGCGGACGGTGGTCACCAGGCGGCTGCCGGCCACTGCCACGGGAGCCCGGATGCCGGCTTCCTCCACCAGGCCGAGGACCAGGCGCGGATGGCCGACATCCCCGAAGCCGGCCGACAGGGTCAGGCCGTACCACGTGAAGCGGCCGTCGCCGCTGCGCACGGCCACCACCCGGCCCCCGAGCCGCGCCACCGCCGTCGAATCCCCTTGCGGCTCGAGGACGGCGTAGCCGCACGGCGTGGTGACGGGCACCCGGCCCCAGGGCGTCTCCAGGAGGTTCTCCCCCCGGCGGATGTCGGCGGGGGTCACGGCGGAGAAGTCCTCGACGCGCACCCCGAGACGGCGGGAGAGCCCCTCGGGCGGGGCCTCGCTCGACAGGCCGTTCTCCTGGTAGAGACCGAAGCTGCCCTCGGCCACCAGGCGGGTCTCCGGACTCTCCTCGAGGGTTTGCCCGATTCGCTGTCGCACCTCACCGCCCATGAGGGCGAGGTTGGGCAGGAAGAGCAGGCGGTACCCCGACCAGTCCATGCGCGGCGACAGGATGTCGGCGGGGATGCCGTGCCGCCAGAGGGTCCGGTAGACCCCGCGCAGATCGGCGTTGAAGCGCTCGGTCCGGCCGTTGAGGCCGAAGAGCTCCTGCGACTCCGGGTGGTAGACGATGCCCACTTCCGCGGGAGGGCACTCCAGGGGCAGGTGGTCCTTCATCCCCTCGATGCGGTCCACGGCGGCGGCCACCGCTCTCAGGCGCTCCGTGGGTCTCCCATCGAGGGCGGCGAGGTTGTACCCGGGGGACTCGAAGCTGAGGTACTCGGGGCGGTACTGCCAGAACATGCATCCCGCGGCGCCGCCGGCGAGGGTCATCCACAGCAGGGTGGTCAGCTCCCGGGGGTCGGACTGCTTCTTCCAGGTGACGCCTCCGGGGGACATTCCGGCGTAGATCTCCTCGTTCCACCATCGGCCCTTCACCCCCTGACTGCGCGAGAGATCGAAGCTGAAGGCCCGGTCGGCGAGTTGGTACGGATCCTCCGAGGTGAGCAGGTTGTTCGAGGACATGGACATGCCCCAGCTGTCGACCTCCCGGGCGCACTCCTCGTCCCAGGGGCGCGGCGTGGAGGCGGCGTGGGCCCGGACCTCGTGGAGGGGGTCGATCCTCCGGGCTTCGGCCACCATCCACCTCAGATGGTCGACGAGGTTCAGGCGATGGAAGCGCAGGTAGAGCAGCATCTCCACGACGTTGTGGTTCGACCGCGGCGGCTCCACGTCGGCCCAGTCCCGGTAGCGGCGCAGGACCCGGGTGTTCAGCTCCTCGAGGGTGAAGCCCTCGCGCAGCCAGGCCTTGTAGCGGGCCCGGGTGTGCTCGCAGTAGCAGGGCAAGCCCTCGCCGTGACGGGGCCACGACGGGCTGACGCCGTCCCACAACCCCCATACGAGCAGGTTGGGCCGGTCCCTGTAGCGGCCGACCACGTGCCGCAGGAGGGCTCCACCGCGCTCGCGCCAGGCCGGATGGTCGCAGCAGTGGACCATCGCCCCCTGGGGTGTGGCGGGGCTCGCGTCTCCCAGGCTCGGCTCGCCCCGGTGGCTGACGGTCCGCATGTCCGGGTGCTCCCGGAGCAGCCACTCGGGACAGGCGCCGTGAGTGGCGAGGGTGATGTCCATCCACACCGACAGACCGTGCTTCCCGGCCAGATCGAAGAGCCGGTCGAAGTCGTCGAGCTGGTAGACGCCCGGACCCGGCTCCATCCAGTTCCAGTAGCTGAAGCTGCGCACGATCCGCAGACCGGCCTGCTGGATCCGCGCGAAATCCCCGTCCCATACACCGGTCCTCGGCATCGGCGCGCGGTAGTACTCCACTCCCACGGGAAAGGGTGTGTCCGCATGAGGCCTGAATTCGGGCATTGAGGAAACCTCCCGGCGCCACTAAGCTCTTTTCGATGAACATCCTGGGGATCTCCGCCTACTACCACGACAGCGCCGCCTGCCTCGTGCGGGACGGGGAGATCGTGGCCGCGGCCCAGGAGGAGCGCTTCACCCGCAGGAAGCACGATCACGAGTTCCCGGCCAGGGCCGTCGACTTCTGCCTCGACTACGGCGGCATCGAGCCCGGAAACCTCGATCTGGTCGCCTTCTACGACAAACCGCTGCTCAAGTTCGACCGCCTCCTCGAGACCTGGATCGGCTTCGCCCCGAGGGGCTTCAAGCTCTTCCTCATGGGCATGCCCTTGTGGTTGAGGCAGAAGCTGCACACCCCCCGGGAGCTGGACCGCGGCCTGCGCGGCGGCTACGAAGGGCGCTACCTCTTCCCCTCCCACCACGAGTCGCACGCGGCCAGCGCCTTCTACCCGTCCCCCTTTCAGGAGGCCGCCATCGTCACCTTGGACGGGGTCGGGGAGTGGGCCACGGGCACCATCGCCAGGGGCCGGGACCACGAGATCGAGATGCTCAGGGAGATGCGCTTCCCCCACTCCCTCGGCCTGCTCTACTCGGCCTTCACCTACTTCACCGGTTTCCGGGTCAACAGCGGCGAGTACAAGCTCATGGGCCTGGCGCCGTACGGCGAGCCCGTCTACCGCGACCTCATCGTCGAGGAGATGCTCGACATCAAGGAGGACGGCTCCTTCCGCATGGACATGTCCTACTTCGGGTTCTGTCATACCGATGTCATGACCACCCCGAAGATGGAGCGGCTCTTCGGAGGGCCGCCGCGGCAGCCGGAGGGCGAGATCACCCGGCGCGAGATGGACCTGGCCGCCTCGATCCAGGCGGTGACCGAGGAGATCGTGCTGAGGATCGCGCGCCACGCCCACGAGCTGACGGGCGCCCGCCACCTGGTGATGGCCGGCGGCGTGGCCCTCAACTGCGTCGTGAACGGGCGCCTGCTGCGCGAGGGGCCCTTCGAGGACCTGTGGGTCCAGCCCGCCGCCGGAGACGCGGGCGGCGCCCTCGGAGCGGCCCTGTTCACCTGGCACCAGCTCCTGGGCCATGCCCGCCGCGCGGTGCCCGGGGACAGTCAGGTGGGATCGCTTCTCGGCCCCCGCTTCGACGACGACGAGATCCGCCGGGACCTGGACGCGGCCGGGGCGGTGTACCGCCGCTGCGACGACGAGACCGAGCTGATCGACCGGATCGCCGAGCTGGTGGCGCAGGAGAAGGTGGTGGGGCACTTCGCCGGCCGCGCCGAGTTCGGTCCCCGGGCCCTCGGCAGCCGCTCCATCCTCGGCGACGCGCGCTCCGCCGAGATGCAGTCGGTGATGAACCTCAAGATCAAGTTCCGCGAGTCCTTCCGGCCCTTCGCCCCCGCCGTCCTGCGCGAGGACGTGGGCGAGTTCTTCGAGATGCGGCCCGGGTACGACAGTCCCTACATGCTCGTCGTGGCGCCGGTCCGGGAGCAGCATCGGCTGCCTTCCGGCTCGACTCCCGGGGGGCTGGAACAGCGCAACGAGAGGCGCTCCACGGTCCCGGCCATCACCCACGTCGACTACTCGGCCCGGGTGCAGACCGTCGACGCCGGTCACCACCCCCGGTTCCGCAGGATCGTCGAGCGCTTCAAGGAGCGGACGGGGACCCCGGTCCTGATCAACACCAGCTTCAACGTCCGCGGCGAGCCGATGGTGAACACCCCCGCCGACGCCTACCGCTGCTTCATGGCGACCGGCATGGACGCCCTGGTGCTGGAGAGCTGCCTCCTTCTGAAGGAGGACCAGCCCGAGGCCCGGGCCTTCGACGCCTCGGCGTACCTCGCCGAGTTCGCCCTGGACTGAGGGAGACCACCTGTCCCATGCTCCGGATCGACCTCCGGCCCGACCGACGGAAGCTGCGGCACTTCGGCTTCATCGCCCTCGCCGGCTTCGGGGCCCTGGCGGTCATGGCCTGGTTCGAGCGGCTGGTCTTCGCCTTCGGCCTGGGCGAGGCCCGCCCCATCGCCGCCGGGGTCCTGGCGGGGCTGGGACTCCTGTCCGCCCTTCTCTCCCTCGTCCACCCCGGGGCCAACCGGCCCCTGTACGTCGGCCTCACCCTGCTCGCCCTGCCGGTCGGCTACCTGGTCTCCTACCTGACGATGGGCGCCTTGTTCTACCTCCTCATCACCCCCCTGGGCCTGTTCTTCCGGATCATCGGGCGCGACCCCCTGCAGCGGCGGTTTCGAAGAGAGGCCGAGTCCTACTGGATCCCCCTGGGGCCGCGGCCGCCCCGGGAGCGCTACTTCCGGCAGTTCTGACCACAGAGACGGAGACCGACGTGACCGACGATCCGAAGAGCGACGACCTCGCCGCCCAGGCCCGGCAGAAGCGCAGCGGGCTGGCCTCCGAGTTCCTCGCCTTTCTGAGGGACAACAAGAAGTGGTGGCTGGCGCCGATCCTGCTCACCGTCGCCGGCCTCGGGCTGGTGGTCATGCTCAGCGGCACCGCCGCGGCGCCCTTCATCTACACCTTGTTCTGATCCCTTCGGCGGCGGCACGCCGGGTCCGGGCGGGCCGACGGGTCCGACCCCGCGGCGGCACCGCCGGCGGGAGAGCGGCCTGCCCCGGGGCGGGAGCCCCGGGAAGGGGCGACTACTGCTCGGTGGGGGCGCTGCCGGCGGCGGCGGTGGAGTCGGGCGCGGACGCCGGGTCGTGAAGCACCAGGAGGCGCACGTCCCTGAGGCCGATGGCGAACCGGGAGGAACCGGCGTACCCGGTGAAGGCGGAGTCGACGCGGCTCCGGTACTGGTAGTCGCGCTCGCCGGCGAGGCGCACGGCGCTGGCCTCGACGGTGGCCGTGATCGTCTTCCCCGACCGGAGGGAGATGACGATGGGCCGGACCTCGATCCCGGATTCCCTGAACTCGATCTTCTCCATCTTGCTCATGTCGAGGCTGCGCCGCCTCCGGCCCTGCTCGAAGGCGAACTCGCGCTGGCCGCGGAAGAGAAGGTTCTGCACCTGGAACATGCGGCCCTTCTCGTTGACCACCGTCGCCCGCAGGGGCGGCTTCGGCTTGACGGGCACGCCGCCGTCCGGATGGTGCAGGACGACCTCGGCCACGTCGCGCAGCAGGATCGTGAAGGGGCCGAGCCGGGTGGAGCCCGAAATGCTCTCCGGCGGGATGCCGCCGCCGAGGGCTTCCGCGTTGGCCACGGTGGAGGCGATGACGTAGGTCCCCCGCTCCTCCTTGCCGGTGCGCATCCGAACGACGAGGTCCTGCTGCTCCTCGCGGGGCCCGCTGGCGAAGCGGAAACGGTCGATCTCGCGCAGGGGGACCTCCCGGCGGGCGCTCTTCAGATAGTAGGACAGGGAGGTCTTGCCCCGGATCTTCAACTTCGTCAGCTCGAAGCGGTTGCCCTGCCGGTCGATGAGCGTGGCCGCCAGGTCGGCTGCCGACGGGGCCGCCCCGAGGGCGAGGAAGCAGGAGGCCAGGGTGAGGATGCGGGCCGCCATCAGCGCTGCGGCTCCTGCTGCTGCGATTCCGGTCCCTCCTGGGTGTCGGTGCCCAGATCGATGATCACCGGCGTGGGCCGGCCGAAGGCGACCTCGAAGGAGCGGATCTCGTCGAGCCCCGAGGGACTGTTCTCGAGACGCAGCTTGTAGGTGCCCACGGGCAGGATGAAGTAGCGCAGCTCGCCCGTGGTCATGCCCCGCCCGAGGACGGTGCGCATGGTGTAGTCGAGAAACAGGAACGGGATCTGGGAGAACCCCTGCCCGCCGGTGATCAGGACCTGCACCCTGCCGAGCTGGAGGACGACGTGAGCCTCCTGTCCCATCTGGATCTTCACGCCGCGCTCGACGATGCTGTCCTTGATATCGGTGTTGACGGTGATGTCGTAGGTGCCCGGGTCGAGGTCGACGACGAGCCGGTTCTCGGACCACGAACGCTCGAAGGCGGAGGGCGAGAAGGCGGAGGCCCTCGGCATGTCCTCGTAGACGATCTCTCCGCTCTCGGAGTCCTCGACGAAGAAGTTCAGCTCCTGGATGCCGCCGGCCTCGAGGAAGAGCCGGCCCTTGCCCTCGGGGATCGGGGGGGGTCCGTAGTCGGACCCGCCGCCGCTCTGGGTGCTGGCGCAGGCGAGGAGGAAGCAGGCCGCCAGAGGCGGGGCGAAGCACCACCAGGTCGATCGAGTTCGGGAGGTCACAGGATCCTCCTTTCAGAGGAAGAACGCGTCAGTTGGGTACCTAGTTCCCCGCCGGGGAATTGTCAACCAGGCGGACGACGAGGATGTTCCTCTCCGGCCCCTCCACGGAACGGGCCTGGCGCCGGAAGGACCGTTCGTCGGTCCGGAAGTCGGGATAGGCGGCGGCCGTGGTGACGCCGCGCGCCAGCAGCTGGCTCCACAGCGGTTCCACGCGCTTCACGAAGCCCGCCGCCACCACGAAGTAGTCGGCCCCTTCCGCCGCCAGCGAGTCGAGCCGGGAGGCCGCGAAGAGATCCGGGGTGATCTGCCAGCCCTTGCGGTGGCAGTAGTAGAGGAGGGTTGGGCTTCGGGTGCGGAACGGCCCGCCCCGGTCCTCGTCGATGTCGCCGGCCACCAGCCGCGCCTCGGCCGGCATCCGCGCGTCGAGGAGGCGTCCGGCGAGTTCACAGCTGCGGTAGTAGTTGTAGATGTTGTTCCCCGGGCGGTAGTAGTCGCCCACCTTCCAGAGACTGCCGGCGGCCACCGCCGCCAGGGCCAGACCCACCACCGCCCGGGCTCCGGGCGAGCCGGGACGGAGCCGCCGCAGCTGCCGGCCCACGACGCCGGACAGGCGCGCGCCTCCCGGCTCCCACAGGGCAGCCAGGGGCGCGGCGGCGAAGACCGCCGCCGGCAGTGTGAAGGGCAGCTGGTAGTAGTGGAGCCGGCGGTTGCCCTCGGGGATGAGGAGGACGTAGAGCAGCAGGCCGCCGAACCAGGCGTAGAGGGGCCACACCTCGCGCCCCTGCCGGGGGCCGCCGTCACCGCGGGGCCACAGGCCGGCGAGTCCGATCGCCGCCAGGAGAACGCCCATGGGCGTCAGCACGGCCTCGACGAACCGCCCCGCCATGAGGTGGTAGAAGCCGCCCTGCAGGAGCAGGTCGTGGCTCCACTTGTCGTAGCCCCGGCGGCCCCAGATGCCGAAGGTGAGCCCCGTCTGCTCGAAGAGGCCGGCGGCGTGCACGTGCCAGGCCGCCGCCGGCGCCACCGCCACCAGCAGATAGAGCCACAGCCACCCGCGGCGCACGAAGGAAGGCCCCCAGCGGCCGAGGGCCATGGCCACGAGCGGGAATCCGAGGTACAGGGTGGGGATCTTCAGCGCGAAGCAGAGGCCGGCGATCCCCGCCGCGGCCAGCAGCCAGCCGGTCCCCTCCCGGCAGGCGCGGCCGAAGGCGGTCAGGGCGGCGGCGCTCAGCAGCAGCATGAGCGCCTCGGGCATGAAGGCGCGGCCGAAGAACAGGCTCAGGGGCAGCATCAGGTAGATGGCCGCGGCCAGGCGCGCGCCCGCGGCGCTGCCGAGCCAGGCGCGGGCCAGGGAGTACAGGGGGACGGCCGCGGCGGTGGAGAGCAGGGCCGCCAGCAACCGCCCCATCCACTCGTGGGCGCCGCCCGCCAGTGAGTAGAGGCAGGCCGCCAGGAAGGGAAACAGGGGCAGGTTCATCTCCACGTACCCCGGCGTGTTGCCGCGCCAGTCCACGCGGGGATGGAAGAGGGTGAAACCCTCTTCGTGGAAGTTGCGGGCGATGGCCGCCGTGTCGGCCTGGCGCCACGCCTGGTGGTCGATGAGGGGCGCCGTCACCTCCACGAGGCGGAGGCCGAGGCCGGCCGCCAGGAGCAGGAGGAGCCAGCGGTCGGACAGCAGGCGGCCGGGTCCCGCGTCGGCCGCCGCAGAGCTCTTCAGAAGGCTCGCCAACTGGGCGAACGCTCGTCCCGGTCGTCGGTCCGCGTGAGGTTGACGGGCATCACCGGTCTCTCGGTGGTGTCGTCCCAGTCGAAGCCGGCGGCGGGCAGCAGGTAGATGTCGAAGGTGCCGCGGGACCGGCCCCTCGAGTCGGTGGCGAACTCGCCGTCCTCGCCGATCTTCATCTTCCCCGCGTAGGCCAGGCCGCGGCCGTCGGGAGACCACTCCGGGCCGAGCTCGAAGGTGTTCTCCGCCACGGTGACCCGCACCTGCTCGGTGAGGTCGCCGCCGGCCACGAGCAGCTCCTGGCCGCCGAAGCGCTCGGAGGCCATCACCAGCCGCAGGCCGTCGGGCGACCACGCCGGCTGCCAGTCGATCTTCTTGTGCTCGGTGAGGCGGCGCATGCCGCTCCCGTCGATGTCGATCAGGTAGATCTCGTCGTTGCCCTCGGCGCTGGACGTGAAGGCGATCCGCCGGCCGTCCGGACTCCAGGCGGGCTCCCGGCCCTCGACGAGCCGGCGCTTGTTGCCGCCGTCGGCATCCATCAGGTAGATGGCCACGTCGCCCTCCCGCTGGCTGACGAAGGCGATCTGCTTCCCGTCGGGAGACCAGTCTGCCCCCTGGTCGCGCTCGGCGTGCTCCGTCAGGCGGCGGCGGTCGCTGCCGTCGGCGTTCATCACCCAGACGTCGATGTTCGACATCACCGTACCGGAGGTGAACAGGATCCGCCCGCCGTCGGGGGACCACTTCGGCTGCCTCTCCACTTCGTAGGTGTCGGTGAGCCGCGAGACCTCGCCCGAGGCCACGTCGACGGTGTAGAGATCCCAGTTGCGGACGCGGGTCGGCGTGGAGGCGTAGAGGATGGTGCCGGTGCGCTCGAAGGGGGCGTTGGCGCCGGGGGGGATGGAGAACTTCACCTTCTGCCGGGCGACGCCGCTCACCGGGGGCGAGTCGAGGGTCAGACGCCGGGTCTCCACGTACTCGCCGGCGACGACGGATACTCGGTAGTCCCCGCCCTTGAGTTCCGGGTAGGTGGAGGTGCCGGCCTTGGCGAGCCGGTTGTGGTGCATCTGCAGGTCCTGCGCGTCGAGCCGCAGCAACTGCCCGTCGCCGCCCTCGATCTCGACGACGACCTCGTTGCTGCCGCATGCGGCCAGGGCCATGCAGGCGGCGGTCAGGGTAGCTGCGTACCTCACGTTTCCTCCGTGCGGGCTTCGGTTCGTCGAACGGGTTGAGGGGCGGTCCGTCCGCCCGGCGACGCCGTGGGGCGCGGCGAAGCCGGTCCCGAGGAGCGGCGCCGCCCTACTGGAACAGGTCCTTGACCTTGCCCCAGGTGCTGATGCTGACGTCGGTCGAAGGTCCCGGGGCGATGTCCGGCCACCCGGCCCCGGCGATGACCTGCAGGGCTTCGGCCCCGGGGCCGCTGGACACCACGGACCCCTCGTGCTCGATCAGGAGATGGTCGGAGCCGGCGGCGGCGCGCTCGCGCAGCCAGCCGACGACCAGCCCCGGCCTGGAGGGCTCGGAGAGCAGCTCCTGCAGGGCCACCGTCGTCAACCCCGGGACCCGCCGTGCGGGCGAGGGCGTGACGGCGATCCACTCGACCTCCGGCAGGCCGCGGATCAGGCGATGGGTGGCCCTGGCGCGTTCGACCTGGCCTGCCATGGCGGGATCAAGATAGAAGTAGAGGTGGTGGCCGGCCGCCTCCGGGCCGGAGGCCCTCGACCCGGGCGGCCCGAGAAGGAGCAGGGCCAGCGCCAGGGCCGGCGCCGGGAGGAAGCGCAGGGTGTCGTGGGTGGAGGTCATTCCGCGCGCAGCGCGTCGTTGAGACGGATGCTGTCGACGCCTTCCAGGACCCGGGTCTTCGACAGGTGTTCGCTCAGGATCTGCTCGACCTGGATGGTGCCGACGCGGCTCGGCAGAGTCTTGCCCAGCACCTCGCCGGTCTCGGGGTCCGTCAACTCCTGGCCCTGGTCCCAGACAGCGAACTTGTCGCCGTTCCGGATGCCGTCGGCCAGGCCGAGGTTAATGTACGCGACGGCGCCGTCCACTACCATGATCCGCCCGGCGACCTGGAGGGAGGGTGGGGGCCGGATCTGCTCGGCGATGCCGTCGGCGGCGTTCTTCGCCCAGGCCGCCAGGGCCTTGCCCACCAGGGACTCGCGGAAGGTGTCCGAATTCCAGGCGAGATCGTCGAGGAAGAAGTACTGCTTGTCGAGAGGGACGAAGGCGGCCGGGTTGGTGATCCCCGTGCGCTTGCTGTCCATCACCCCCTCGGTGGACAGCTCCCCTCCCCGGCGCCCGTCGATGGCGTTCACCAGGGTCAGGTCGGCCATGACGATGCCCTCGTAGCTGCGGTATCCGCCGAGGGGCACGGTGGCCTGGAACCGCTTCATCGTCAGCTCCTCGATGTTGCCGAGGATCACCCAGTCGGCGCCGAGAAAGGCACCGATGCCCGCCGCGCGGGCGTGTCCGATCTCGCCGGTGAGCTCCTGCGGTTCCAGGTAGGCGAGGGCCGAGTCGACGGGGACGATGTGGTAGAAGCTGTTGTGGGCGAGGCTGTCGCCCAGGGTCTTCGCAAGGCCGCGGTGGATGTCCCAGGCCCCCTTGTATCCGGAGCTGTCGAGGAACGGCAGCAGCAGGATCTTCTGTCCCAGGAAGTCCGTGCCGTAGGGGGGGATCACGGGCGGCGGAGGCGGCGGAGGCGGCGGCGCGGCCTCCGCCTCGGCGGCCGGCTCGGCGGCGGGTTCCTCCTCCTCCTCCATCATCACCACCGACTCGAGGCCCGGCATGGTGGCGCAGGCCCCCAGGAGCAGGCCGCCCATGGCGAGAGCGGCGGCCAGGGGCGCCCTGGCCGGCCGGGGCCTGCGGCTCCGGGCCAGGACGTACGGCCCCCGGGGGACGACCGCCACCGGCGCCTCCTCGCCGTGGCGGATCGCGGCGGCCTGAAGGCCCGCTTCGACGGAGACGGCGGGCTCCACAAGGCCACGCAGATGGGGGCCGCCGGCGTCGACGCCCTCGCTGTAGACCAGCACCCGGGCCCGGCGCAGGACCTTGCACAGCTCCTGGAGCTGCCACTGGTCGACGCGGAAGAACCCGGGGGCCCCGAGCCTCTCCGAGAAGGCCTCGGCGCTCTCCGTCTCCTCGAGGAGCTGGACGAACTCGGGGCTGCCCAGGCCTTCGGCGCAGCGCGCCGCCAGCACGATGGTCCCCCCTTCGGCGACCACGGGCAGCACCGCGGTCAGTCCCTTCACCGCCTGGTAGAAGGTCAGGTCCAGGGGATAGCCGGCGCTGGTGGTGACCACGATCGGGACCGGCTCCTCGACCCAGGCGGAGGCCCCGGCCTCGACGAAGGCCACCCCCGCCGCGTGGGCCTCCTCGAGATCGCCGGCGAAGATCCCCGTCACCTCCCTGCGGTGGTTCATGGCCACGTTGAGGGTGAAGTCCACCCCCGCCGTGAGGGCCACCTCGAGGGCCTGCCGGTGGAAGGGATTGCCCTCGATGACCCCCTCCGCCGACCTGGGGTGCCTCATCAGCTCGGGCCCGTGGAGCACCCGAATGGTGTCGACCCCCACGATGCCGGGGCAGACCGCCTTGCGGCCACCGGAGTAGCCCGCCATCAGGTGCGGCTCGATCAGCGAAGTGGCGATCTTGAGATCGGCCTCGACGTACCGCCGGGCGATCCAGATCGGCGCCCCCGCCGAGGTCCGTCCGAGGTGGACGAGGCTCTCCCGGTCGCGGGCCCGGTGGTTCTCGATCCGGTAGTCGGCGGCCACCCGCGGTCCCACGAGCCGGACCAGCTCCTCTCCCTCGTTGGGGCGGTGCAGGCCGGTGCCCACCAGGATGGTGATCTCCCGGCGCTCGATCCCGGCCTCCTCCAGGGTGCGCAGCAACGGCGGCAGGATGACCGGGTTGGGCACGGGCCGGGTGATGTCGGAGATGACGACGCAGGCGCTGCGGCGGCCCCGGGCCAGCCGCGCCAGGGCGGGGGTCCCGATCGGCTCCCGCAAGGCCCCCTCCAGCCGGGCGTCGACATCGTCCAGGGCGGGCACGTCGGCCATGTCCAGAATCCGCGCCGAGACCGGGACCTCTACCTCGAGGCCGTGCTCTCCGTAGTCCAGGCGCAGGCGGCGGGTGGATGCCATCCGTCCTCCTTCCTCAGAGGCGGGAGCGCAGGTAGTCTGCGAAGGCGGGGCCGTTGTCGGGGTCGGCGAGAGCGAAGTCGGCGAAGGCCCGGTAGTAGGTCAGGGGGGTGCCGATGTCGTAGCGCCGCTCGCCCGGAGCCAGCTGTACGCAGCGGACGGCATCCCCCCATTCGAGGAGACGGCGGATCGCGTCGGTGAGCCAGAGCTCCCCGTTCACCCCCGGATCGGTGGCGGCGATCGCCTCGAAGATGCGCGGGGTGAAGACGTAGCGGGCGGCCACGGCCAGGCGGCTCGGGGCCTCTGCGGCCGCCGGCTTCT
Source organism: uncultured Gemmatimonadaceae bacterium (assembly GCA_964512165.1). Taxonomy (GTDB): domain Bacteria; phylum Latescibacterota; class UBA2968; order UBA8231; family UBA8231; genus UBA8231. Next base: position 15,924 of record CAZEHQ010000076.1, read on the forward strand.
CGACGATGCCGTCGATGGCGAAGGCCCCCCCGGCCCGGTCCTCGGCCGGCCTCACCACGCCGTACTTGCTGGTCTCTTCCAGCGGAACCTCCCAGACGGCGATGGTGGCGCTGGCGCCGGAACTCTCGTGCTCGTCCACCAGGCGGCGGACGACGCCGGGTTGGCCCGCCGAGGCGAGGATCGTGTCGCCGAAGCCGACGACGAAGGACTCGCCGCCGACGAACTCGGCCGCCAGCCGCACGGCGTCGGCATTGCCCAGGGGCCGCCGCTGCCGGACGTAGAAGAACTCGACACTCTCGCGGTCGTAGTCGACCTCCCCGATCCGGTCCTTGGCCCCGACGCGCGACTCGAGCTCCGGATCGTCGTCGAAGTGATCCTCGATGGAGCGTTTCTTGCGGCCCGTGACGAAGAGGAACTTGCCGATGCCCTGCCCGATCATCTCCTCCACCACGTACTGGACCACCGGCTTGTAGCCTACGGGCAGCATCTCCTTGGGCTGGGACTTGGTCGCCGGCAACAGGCGAGTCCCGAGGCCGGCCACGGGCAGCACGGCTTTGTCGATCGCCACTCGGAGACCTTTCGGATCGGGCGGGATTGCAGCAATCTAGGGGTGGTTTCGATTTCAGCAAGGCGCGGAGAGGCCGCCCGTCCGCCTCCTCGCGGGCCCTCGGAAAGGCCGGGATCGCCACTACCTATGGCTGTGACTGCTCCAGGCCCCTCCGGTTCCTTGGCGCCGGCCGCCGGACCCCTTCGCCGGATCCCGCGGCGCGGCGCCGGACTGGGCGCGGCCCTCTCCCGCCGCCGGCTGGAGGAACTGCTGATCCGCCTCCGCGGCCTCCGGATCGCCGTGGTGGGCGACTTCTTCCTCGACGCCTACTACGACTGCGACCCCGGCCTCGACGAAGCCTCCCTGGAGACGGGCAACACCTGCTACCAGGTCGTGCGCACCCGCCGCCAGCCGGGAGCCGCCGGCGCCGTCGCCGCCAACCTCGCCGGCCTCGGCGCCGGCAGCGTCCACGCCATCGGCTTCTGCGGAGAGGACGGCGAAGGCTGGGAGCTGCGGCGCGCCCTGGAGGGCCTGGGCCTCGACATGGCCGGCTTCCTCACCGCGGCGGAACGGCGCACGCCGACGTACGGCAAGATCTGCTGCGTGGGAAGGGACGGCGGCCGGCTGGTCCTCCGCCGGGAGCTGGAACGCCTGGACATCCGCAACCGGCGGCGGACGCCGCCCTGGGTTCAGGAACGGCTGACCGGATACCTGCGCGGCTCCGGGGAATGGGACGCCGTGGTCGTCGTCGACCAGGTCCCGGAGGCCGGCTGCGGCGTGGTCACGGCGGCCATGCGGTCCTGCCTGGAGGACCTGGCCGCGGCGCGCCCGGAACGGGTGATCCTCGTCGACTCGCGGCAGCGCCTGCGCCGTTTCACCCGGCTGCCGGTCAAGCCGAACCGCCGCGAGGCGGCCGCCGCCCTCGGACAGCCGCCGGCCCGCTCGGTCCGCGCCGCGGCGATGCAGGCCCGGCAGCTGGCGGCGGGAAGGCGGCCGGTCTTTCTCACCCTGGGCGAGAGGGGGATGGTGGCGGCGGACCCCGGGGGGCCGTTGCACCACGTGGCCGGATTCCCGCCGCCGCCCGCGGTGCCCGTCGACCCGGTGGGCGCCGGTG
>CAZEHQ010000077.1:0-9043 GCA_964512165.1 uncultured Gemmatimonadaceae bacterium
TGATCGCCATCCTGATCCTGACCCAGGTGCTGACCCAGCACTCCGACCCCAGGCTGGAGGCCCTGGCCGACCGTGTCCTCGACGGCATCGTCAACCGTTTCTGGAACCCGGAGTACCAGCTCACCAACGAAGCCCTGAACCACGACTACGAGCGCCCCGACGACGACAACGAGGACTTCATCTACCTCGGTCACGCCATCGAGACCCTGTGGATGGTGATGCCCGAGGCGATGCGGCGCCGCGACCGGGAGCTCTTCGATCTCGCCGCCGAGCGCTTCCGCCGGCACATGGAGGTGGCCTGGGACGACGTCTACGGCGGCTTCTTCCGCGCCCTGGAGATCCACGGCTCCTTCACCTTCGACAAGGTCCTGTGGCTCCAGGAGGAGGTCCTGATCGGCAACGCCATCCTGATGGAGCACACGGCGCTGGAATGGCCCCGGGAGTGGTTCGCGCGGACCTACGAGTACGTGCAGGACCGGTTCTACCTGGGGCCCCACGGCTACCGGACCTTCACACGGGGCGGCGACCGCAAGGTGACCTTCACCTCCGGCACGTCCCGCGCCGACATCTACCACCACCCCCGCCACCTGATGCGCAACCTCCTCGCCTTCCGGCGGATGGCCGACAGAGGCGGCGAGGTCTCCGGCTTCTGGGCGCAGTGAGCCCCGCCGGATGACCGGACCGGCCCCGGCCGCGGCGGGAACGAAGTCCTCCGGCGTCACCCTCCGGGCTTTCCTCACCGGCCTGGTCTGCTCGGCCCTCGTGGCCGGGGGGACCCAGTACGGCGAGATCTTCCTGCGCAGCTCCCGCATGTCCGACGACTTCAGCACCGGGGGCGCCCTGTTCGTGTTCTTCTTCCTGGTGGCCGCCGTCAACGTGGTCCTCAAGCTCCTCGGCCCGAGGGTGGCCTTCCGTCCGGCGGAGCTGATCCTCGTCTACGTGATGATGATGACGTCGTGCGCGGTCACGGGGATGGGGCTGACCCACTACCAGATCCCGCTGATGGCCACCCTCCCCTACTTCGCCACCCCGGAGAACGACTGGGCCAACCTGGTGGCCCCCTTCGTCCGCGGCTGGATGGTGGTCGAGGATCCCCTGGCCGCCAAGCACTTCTTCGAGGGCCTGCCCGAGGGCGCTTCCATTCCCTGGGGCCTGTGGCTGCGGCCCCTGGCGTACTGGAGCGTGTTCTTCGCCGCCTTCTACTTCGCCATGGTCGCCCTCATGGTGATCCTGCGGAAGCAGTGGATCGAGAACGAGAGGCTCATCTACCCGATCGTCCGGGCTCCCCTGGACATGATCGGGCAACAGCGAGGCGGGCTGTTGTCGAGCTTCTTCAGGAATCCCCTCATGTGGCTGGGCTTCGCCGTGGCCTCCATCGTCACTTCCTCCATCGGTCTCCACGAGTACTACGACTTCATCCCCTCCCTCAACGTGCTCTACCCCGGCATCACCCTGCCCATGCTCCGGGAATCGATCCAGCTGCGGTTCATGATCAGCTTCCCGGTCCTCGGCTTCGCCTACCTGATCAACCAGGACGTGGCCTTCGGGCTCTGGTTCCTCGACGTCCTCGCCAAGGTCCTGAACGGGGTCTTCAACACGGTGGGCGTCTACCTGCGGCTTCGCGTCAACCACTACGGCGGCAGCTCGGGGATCTTCTCCTCCACCGCCATCGGCGCCATGGTGACCCTAGTCCTCTACGGAGCCTGGGTCGCCCGGGGCCACCTGAAAGACGTGGTGCGCAAAGCCTTCACCCGCGCCCCCGACGTGGACGACTCCGGCGAGATCCTCTCCTACCGCAACGCCGTCCTCGGCCTGCTGCTCTCGGCGGCGGTCATGCTCCTGTGGCTGAGCGCCGCCGGCCTGCCGGTGTGGGCGGGGGTGCTGTTCCTGTTCATCGCCTTCGTCATCTTCATCGCCATCACGCGGATCGTCGTCGAGGGCGGCATGGCGGCCTGCCGGGCGCCCCTCATCGCCCCGAACTTCATGCTCTACGCCGTGGGCACGCCCTCCCTCGGAGCGCAGGGGGTGACGGCCCTGGGCTACACCTACGGCTGGTCCTCCGACATCCGCACCTTCCTCATGGCCTCCATCGCCAACGGCCTGAAGCTTCTCGACGACGCCCGCTTCGGCGGCAGCAAGCGCCTCGTCTTCGGCTGCGTCTTCGCATCCCTGGCGGTCTCCCTCGTCGTCTCCTTCGGGCTCATGCTGCACCTCGCCTACGACGTGGGGGGCGTCAACATCCACTCCTGGTTCTGCCTGGGGGCGAACCTGCTGCCCTTCAACCTGGTCTCCACGGTGGTCAGCCGGCCCATCGACCTGACCTGGGGGATGTGGATGAACATGGGCTTCGGGGCCTCGGCCATGGGGCTGCTGACCTTCCTGCGCTACAAGTACCTGTGGTGGCCCCTCCACCCGCTGGGGCTGGCCGTCGCCGGCAGCCGGGTGATGGACTGGACGTGGTTCAGCATCTTCCTGGCCTGGCTGGTGAAGATCATCGTCCTGCACTACGGCGGGCCGAGGATGTTCCGCGCCCTGCGGCCCTTCTTCCTCGGCCTCGTGCTCGGTCAGTTCGTCTCGGTCGGCGTTTGGACCCTGATCGACGCCTTCACGGGCATGACCGACAACATGATCTTCGTGATCTGAGCCGCCCCGGGAGGGCCGGCTCACCCTCGGGCGGACGCCCCTCTACTGCCAGACGTTGCTCACCCTGCCGCCGCGCTCGATCATGCGGTCGAGGGCGAGGAGGTTGAGGGCCAGGTGGCGGGGGTGGTGGTAGTTGCCCTTGCGCGAGGTGTGGGGACGGAAGGTGACCTTGCGGTCCCCCCCCATGATCCACATGGGATAGCCGTGGGGCTTCAGCGGGTACTTCTCCTGCACGTAGCGGAAGGTGCGGCCGAACCACCGGTCGGGCCACTCGAGGTCGGTGTGCTCCAGGAGGATCATCGCGCCGATGAGAACCTCCTCCTGCAGCCACAGGACCTTGTCGAAGGTGAAGGAGCCGTGGACCTCCATGGCGCGGAAGAAGCCGCCGTAGACGTCGTCCCAGGCGACCTCCATGTGCCGCCGGAGGCGCTCGGCGGCCTCGTCGAAGAGGGCCCGGTCCCCCCGGCGCAGCGCCTCGTGGAGGATCATCCAGAAGGTCTCGATGGCGTGGCCGAGGTAGATGTAGTCCTCGTTGTCGTCGTCGGGGCGCTCGTAGTCGTGGTTCAGGGCCTCGTTGTTGAGGCGGTACTCGGGGTTCCAGAACTTCCACCGCGTGGGCCAGCCGCGCCTCCAGCTTCGGGTCGGCGCGCTTCTGCAGCAGCTGGGTCAGCAGCACGATGGTGACCATCTCGAAGCCCTGGATGCGCATCCCGGGATAGCTCACCGGCAGGTAGCCCTGCCCCACGTCCCGCCGGGGATCGTCGTACAGCTTCGCCCCCTTCCAGAAGCTCTCGATGGCCAGCTCCATCGACTCCTCGTCGCCGGCGGCCTTGGCGTACTCCTGGAGCCCCTCGGCGATGAACAGGGCGGTGTAGCCCATGCGGTCGGCGCCGCCCATGTGGCCGCCCTCGCGGTCGAGGGCGCGGACCCAGTTGCCGTCGGCGTCCATGCCGTGGCGGAGGATGAAGTCGCGGGTCTTGCGCGCCATCTCCAGGTGGATCTCGCCGCCGAAGTGGTTGTAGACGAAGGCGTGGGTCCACATCCCCCGGCCCTGGTACCACATGTACTTGTCGGTGTTCACCTGGCGGCCGTCGTGGTCGACGGCGCACATGAAGCCGCCCAGCTCGAAGTCGAAGCCGCTCCGCTCCCAGAAGGGCAGGTAGTCGTCGAAGAGGTCGCTGCGGTACTGCTCGCGGAGGGCCTCCAGGCCCATGCCGGCGATCCGCGAGCGGATGGCGGGGCCTGAGCCGCCCGTCTGCGGCTGCGCCGGCGGGTCTGCAGGTTCCTCGGCGGCGGCCTCCGCCTCCAGGACCGGGGCGAGATCGGCCACCGGCGCGAGGATCAGGCCTTTGAGGAGGTCGCGTCGCTTCATGGCGCTGTCTCCGGGTCGGAAGGGCGGATCCCCGGGCATGGTACAGCGGCGGCCGGCGATCATCAACGGGAACCCGAATCGCGGCTTCCGCGATCCGGCCCCCGGTCGTGGGCGCGCCAACATCGAGGGCTGCCCCACTGCGGGCGGCTGCGCGACCTGGCCTCCCGGAGGCGGGGCGGCAGGCCCCGATCTACAGCGTCTGGATCCTCCGCAGGTACTCGTCGAAGACGAGGAAGCTGTTCTCCACGCAGTCGAGGGGCACCGTGTCGGCCGTGTCCTCGGGGCGATGCCACAGGGGCAGCTGGTCCTCGTCGTAGCCCCGGCTGTTGAGGTCGAGGGTGCGCGCCCCGGCGTCGCTGAAGATCCGGGCCTCGCCGCGGATGAAGTCCTGGTACTCGAAGGCGATCGGATAGGCCGGGTCGAACCGGTTGTGGGGGCGCAGGTCGCCATGGATGGCGTCCATGACCCGCACCAGCTCGGCGTCGTCGGTGTGCACGTAGAGGTTGGGGCCGTAGGTGAGGGAGTCGAAGTTCACGCAGAAGCGGATGCGGTCGAGGGTGCCCTCGGCCTTCCTTCGGGCGGCGTAGTGCAGGGCCCCGAGCAGGTTGTACTCCTCGGCGCCGGTGCCCATGAAGGTCAGGGTGCGCCGCGGACGGGACCCCGAGGCGGCGTGGGCGAGCATGAGCACCACGATCAGGGAGGCGGTGTTGTCGTTGGCCCCCTGGGTGTTGTACTGCGTGTCGGCGTGGGCGAAGACGAGGATCTCCTCCTCGGTCTGGCCGGGGAGGGTGCCGACGATGTTGCAGGTGCGGGCGCCGGGGACGAACTCCGCCTTGAAGTGCAGGCGCGCCCGCGCTCCTTCGGCGGCGGCCTGCTCGAGGAAGGCCACGTCCTGCTTGCCGACGCACACCCGGGGGACGGCGGCGCTTTCGTGGTCGGGGGACATGGCCCCCGTCACGGCCCGCCCGTAGGCGCTGATCGTCACGTGGGCCGCCGCCGCGCCCGACGCGGGATCGACGATGGCGAAGGGGGCGGCGCCCTCCCCTTCCTGCGCCTTCAGGACGCCGCGGGCCCCCTGTTCCGGGGGCCAGGCGCTGCCGAAGGCGGGGTAGCACTCCAAACTGCGGCCGCCGCAGTAGAACACGGGCTCCTCCACCAGGCGCCAGCCGCGGAACTCGAACCAGTCCAGCTCGGTGTGCGGCACGGCCAGGGCCAGCTCCCGGCGGATCAGCTCGGCGGACAGGTCGTAGTCCTCGCTGCCGGCGTAGCGCGGTCCGAACCCCGTGCACAGCAGGTCGAGCATGCGCGCCAGGTAGCGGGCCCGGGCCTCCGGCGTGGCCACGAGGTGGCGGCTGTCGAGGGCGGCCGCCAGCAGCGGCAGAGGACCGAAGGCCGAGGCGGCCAGCGAGCTTCCGAGGGCGCCGAGGAAATGCCGCCGTCTCATGGGCTGGCTCCTGTGAGGATGGGGTGGGCGGCGATCAAGCTCGCGCGGCGCGGCGGCCGGTGCAAGCGCGGCAGAACCGGACCGTCACGGGCACGCCCCCCATCCTCTGCTATGTTCACTCGATCCGGTCTTCATCGCGGGAGAGGTCCACTTGCCGTTGAGCCCTTCGCAGAGATGGCGCGGGAGACGCCTGTTCGGGGCGCTGCGGATGTGCCTGCCGGCCATCGTATGCCTCCTGGCGCCGGCGCCGGAGGCCGGGGCGATCGCCTACCGCCAGGCGCCCATGCTCGAGGAGGCGGTCCGGCGTGGAGAGCTGCCGCCGCTGCCCGAGCGCCTGCCCCCGGAGCCGATGGTGGTGACGCCGGCCCGCGAGATCGGCCGCTACGGCGGCACCTGGCACCGCATGATGCGCGGCTCCAGCGACTTCCACGCCTACAGCCGCTGCGTCTACGAGCAGATGGTGCGCTGGCGGACCACCGAGGGCGGCGGCCTCGAAGTCGGCCCGGGGCTCGTGCAGCGCTGGGAGTTCGCCGACGGCGACCGCACCCTGCGCCTGCACCTGCGCCGCGGCCTGCGCTGGTCCGACGGCCATCCGTTCTCGGCCGGCGACGTCCTGTTCTGGTGGCAGAAGATCGCCGGAGACCCCAACCTCAGCGGCACCGTGCCGCGCTACTGGACCCCCGACGACGAGCCCATGGAGCTGGCCCGCATCGACAGCTTCACCGTGGAGCTGCGCTTCGCCAGGCCCTACCCGCTGGCGGTGAAGTATCTCGCCTTCAAGGGCAACCAGTGGCCCCTGGTCTTCGAGCGCGCCGGGTTCTACGCCCCGCGCCACTACCTCGAGCCCTGGCTGCCGGCGGAGGGCGCCGAGGACCTGGCCGGGTACTCCCTCTTCGAGCAGAAGGCCAACGACTTCAACCCCGAGCGCCCGGTCATGTCGGCCTGGCGCGTGATCGAGTGGGAGCCGGGGAGCCACCTGCTGGCCGAGCGCAACCCTTACTACTGGAAGGTCGACCCGGCGGGCAACCAGCTCCCCTACCTCGACCGCATCCGCATGGAGATCTTCCTCAACCGGGAGATGATCAACTTCCGGGCGGTCACCGGCGCCCTGCAGATGCAGCTGCGCCACTTCAACCGCGAGGACCTGCCCCTGCTGCGCTCCTTCACCGAGGAGCGCGGCTACCGCATCATCGAGTACGACGCCCCCGGCATCCGCGGGATCATGCCCAACCTGGAGTACCCCGGCGATCCCGTGGTCCGCGGGCTGCTGAAGAACCGCCACCTGCGCATCGCCCTGTCCCTGGCCATCGACCGGGAGCTGATCAACCGACTGTGCTACGGCGGCTCGGGGCGGATCACGCCCATGGCCCTGCACCCCTCGGCGCCGGACTACGTGGAGGTGCCGGAGGCGCCGGACCACACCCGCTACGACCCGGAGCGCGCCCGGGCCCTGCTCGACTCGATCGGCCTCGACCGCCGCGACGCCGACGGCTTCCGCCTGGGGCCCGACGGCGAGCGGGTGAGCCTGATCCTCGAGCTCATGGTCGTCGAGGGGCCCGACATGGACGCCGTGGAGATCGTGCGCTCCCAGTGGGAGGAGGTGGGGATCCAGACGGCCCTCAAGCCGGAGGAGAGGACCCTCTACCACCAGCGGGTCACGCAGAACGGCGAGCACATGATCGGCATCGTCGGCGCCGAGGCGACCTTCCCGCTGCTGAGCTCGCCGCGCTGGTTCGCCACCAGCCTGTGGGCCGAGTGGGCCCACCACTGGGCGCGCTGGTACCTCAGCGAAGGCCGACGCGGCGCCGAGCCGCCGCCGGAGGTGGCGCCTGCAGGAGATCCAGGGCATCCTGTCGGTCACCGTGGACCGCGGCGAGCGGCAGCGGCTGTGGCGCGAGGTGATCCGCAACCACGCCGAGAACATGTGGGTCATCCCGCTGGTGACCCAGGGATCGCAGATCGGCGTGCTCAGCGACGACTTCGGCAACGTCCCCGAGCGCGCCATCTCCTCCTGGGTCACCATGACCCCGGGCTACCTCAGCCCCGAGACCTTCTTCAGCCGCGGCGGCGGCGCCGGGCGCCGAGGGCGGACCATGGCGACCTACATCCTGCGGCGGCTGCTGCGCCTGGTGCCGACCCTGTTCGTGATCTCCGTCCTGACCTTCGTCGTCATCCAGCTGCCCCCGGGCGACTTCTTCGACTCCCTGCAGGCGCAGCTGGCCGAGAGCGAGTCCCGCGCCGACCAGCAGGCCTTCGACGCCCTGCGCCGGCAGTACCACCTCGACGAACCCTTGTGGAAGCAATACCTCTACTGGATCGGCGGCTGCCTGCGGGGGGACTTCGGCTACTCCTTCGAGTGGCGCCGGCCGTGGCCGACCTCATCGGCGAGCGCCTCGGCCTGACCTTCGTCATGTCCCTCGGGTCGCTGCTGTTCATGTGGGCCGTGGCCATCCCCATCGGCATCTACTCGGCCCGCCACCGCCTCTCGGCGGGCGACTACGGCCTCACCTTCGTCGCCTTCATCGGCCTCTGCGTCCCCAACTTCGTCATCGCCCTGGTGGCCATGTACGCCTCCGTGTTCTGGTTCGGGGGCAGCGCCGGCGGACTGTTCTCGCCGGAGTACAAGTACGCCTCGTGGAGCGCGGGGCGGGTGCTGGACCTGCTGCGCCACCTGTGGATCCCGGTGGTCGTCATCGGCGCCGCCGGCACGGCGACGATGATGCGGCTCATGCGCACGAGCATGCTCGACGTCCTCGGCCGCCCCTACATCACCACGGCCCGCGCCAAGGGCCTGGCCGAGCGCTGGGTGATCTACAAGTACGCCGTGCGCGTCGCCATCAACCCCATGATCAGCATCATGGGCCTGCAGATCCCGCAGCTGGTCTCGGGCTCGATCATCGTCTCCATCGTCCTGGGGCTGCCGACCACGGGCCCCCTGTTCTACCGAGCCCTGGAGACGCAGGACAAGTACCTGGCCGGCACCTTCCTCATGCTGCTGGCGGTGCTGCTGCTGCTGGGCAACCTGGTGGCCGACATCCTCCTGGCCCTCGTCGACCCGAGGATCCGCCTTGAGTGAGTCCCGGGACAGCCTCTCCACGGCGGGCCAGTGGAAGCTCGCCTGGGTCGGGTTCCGCCGGAACCGGGTGGCCCTGGCCTCGGGCGTCGTCCTCGGCCTCCTCTACCTGGTGACCCTGCTCTCCGGGTTCCTGGCCCCCTACGGCGCAGACCACCGCTTCGCCCGGCGGGCCTACGTGCCGCCCCAGGGCCTGCACCTGTTCACCGACCAGGGCTTCCACTGGCCGCCCTTCGCTTACGGCCTGCAGACGAGCACCGACGAGCGCAGCGGCCGCACCCTCTACGCCCCCGACCCGGAGCGCATCCACCCCTTCCGCCTCTTCGTCCGCGGCGACGAGCACTCCTTCCTGGGCGTGCGGACAACCCCCCACCTCTTCGGCGTCGACGCCCCGCCGGGCGAGGGGCTGTTCCTCCTCGGCACCGACCGCCAGGGGCGGGACCTGTTCTCGCGCATCCTCTACGGCGCCCGGATCTCGCTGACCATCGGCCTCGTGGGGGTCACCATCAGC
>CAZEHQ010000077.1:9053-17474 GCA_964512165.1 uncultured Gemmatimonadaceae bacterium
TCGCCTCCGGCTACTTCGGCGGCTGGATCGACGAGCTGCTGCAGCGCACCGTGGAGATGCTGCGCGCCTTCCCCCAGATCCCCCTGTGGATGGCCCTGTCGGCGGCGATCCCCCCCGACATCGACCAGGTGACCAGCTACTTCATGATCACCCTCATCCTGTCGCTCCTCGGCTGGACGTCGCTGGCCCGCATCGTGCGCGGCAAGGTCCTGTCCCTGCGCAGCGAGGAGTTCGTCGCCGCCGCCGAGCTCATGGGGGCGAGCCACAGCCGCATCATCTTCCGCCACCTGATCCCGGGGGTCATGGGCGAGATCATCGTCGTCGCCACCATCGCCGTGCCCACCATGATCCTCGCCGAGAGCGCCCTCTCCTTCCTCAACCTCGGGATCCGCCCGCCTATGACCAGCTGGGGCGTGCTGCTCCAGGACGGCCGCAACCTCACCACCCTCTACTTCCACCCGTGGCTGCTGACGCCGGCGCTGTTCATCGTCGTCGTCGTCCTCTGCTTCAACTTCCTCGGCGACGCCTTCCGCGACGCCGCCGACCCGTACACCGACTGACGATGACCGCGGCCCCCGACGCGCGCGAGGTGGTCCTCGAGATCGAGGACCTCAACCTCTCCTTCGACACCCTCGACGGCGGCGTCGACGTGATCCAGGGGGTCGACCTGGTCGTCCACCGCGGCGAGGCCGTCGGCCTCGTGGGCGAGAGCGGCTCCGGCAAGAGCGTCACTGCCATGAGCGTGCTGCGCCTGCTGCGCGAGCCCCCGGCCCGGCTGGCGGGCTCGATCCGCCTCCACCAGCCGCGGGGAGCGCCGCCCACCGACCTGGCCGGCCTCGACCCCGGGAGCCGGCGCCTGCAGGAGATCCGCGGCAACGACGTGGCCATGGTCTTCCAGGAGCCCATGAGCTCCCTGTCCCCGGTCTTCAGCGTCGGCCACCAGGTGGCCGAGGTGATCTGGCTGCACCAGGACAGGAGCCGGGCGCGGGCCCACGCCGAGGCCGAGGAGATGCTGGAGCAGGTGGGGATCCCGGAGCCGGCCCGGGTGGCGCGGCTCTACCCGCACAACCTCTCCGGCGGCCAGCTGCAGCGGGTGATGATCGCCATGGCCCTGGCCTGCCGGCCCGCCCTGCTCATCGCCGACGAGCCGACGACGGCCCTGGACGTGACCATCCAGGCGCAGATCATGGAGCTGCTGGGGCAGCTGCGGGCCTCCCTCGACCTGGCGGTGCTGCTCATCACCCACGACCTCGGCGTCGTCGCCGGCTTCTGCTCGCGGGTGAACGTGATGTACATGGGACGCATCGTCGAGGAGGGTCCCGTGGAGCGGATCTTCGAGGCGCCCGCTCACCCCTACACGCAGGGACTGCTGAGGAGCATCCCCCAGCCGGGGCAGCGGCACAAGGAGCGCTTCCCGGCGATCCGGGGGACCGTGCCCGATCCGCGGCAGGTACCGCCGGGGTGCGCCTTCGGGCCGCGGTGCGACCTCTTCGAGGAGGGACTCTGCGACCGCCCGCAACCGGTGCCCGCGGTGGCGGTGAGCGACGGGCACAACGCCCGCTGCTACCGCACCGGAGAGGCCGCAGCCTGATGTCCGATCCTGACCTGATCCTGAAGGTCCGGGGGCTGAAGACCCACTTCCCCGTCCTCAAGGGGCTGATCCGCCGGCCGGCGGGCGCGGTCAAGGCCGTGGACGGCGTCGACCTCGACGTCCGCCGGGGCGAGATCCTCGGCCTGGCCGGCGAGAGCGGCTGCGGCAAGACGACGACGATCCGCAGCGTCATCCGCGCCATCGAGCCGACGGCGGGCACCGTGGAGTACCAGGGGCCGCACGGCTGGATGGACGTCCGGAGCCTCGACGCCGAGGGCCTGAAGGTGCTGCGGTCGCAGATGCAGTACGTCTTCCAGAACCCCTACTCCGCCCTCGACCCGCGCATGACGGTGCGCGATATCGTCGCCGAGCCCCTCGTCATCCGCGGGCGCCTCGGCGGCAGCGAGCTCACCGACCAGGTGGCGGGGCTGCTCGAGCGCGTGGGCCTGAACGCCACCCACATGAACCGCTACCCCCACGCCTTCAGCGGCGGCCAGCGGCAGCGCATCGGCATCGCCCGGGCCCTGGCCCTCGAGCCGCGGCTGCTGATGCTCGACGAGCCGGTCTCCGCCCTCGACGTCTCGGTGCGCGCCCAGATCCTCAACCTGCTCCTCGACCTGCAGCAGGAGGAGGGCCTCACCTACATCATCGTCGCCCACGACCTCAGCGTCCTGGAGCGCATCTGCGACCGCATCGCGGTCATGTACCTGGGGCAGATCATGGAGCTGGCCGAGAGCGGTCGGCTGTTCGCCGAGCCTCGCCACCCCTACACGCGGTCCCTGCTGTCGGCGATCCCCGTGGCCGACCCCCGGGCCCGGGTGGAACGCGAGATCCTGGAGGGCGACACGCCGAACCCGGCCGACTCGCCGGAGGGCTGCAAGTTCTGCGGCCGCTGTCCGCTGGTGGAGCCGCGCTGCGTGGAGGAGGAGCCGTCCATGTCCTACGTTTCCGGCGGCGGTCTGGCGCGCTGCCACCTGGTCGATGGCGACGCCGGTCCTCCACCGACGCGATGAACAACCGGGGCCACATCGGCTACGACGACTACCGCGAGTACCTCCAGCTCCTGCTGGAGCGCCTGCGGGACCACCACTCGAGGGAGCAGGTGCTCGGGTGCGCTCTTTTCGGATCGGTGGCGCGCACCGAGGCCCGCGCCGACAGCGACATCGACCTGCTGGTCGTCGTCGCCCGAGTCGCCGCCGACACCATGCCGCGCTTCGCGCGCCTCCTGCACGCCCTCGAGACCGACCCGGTCGTGACCCGCCTGCGCAACCGGGGCCTGAGCCCCGACCCCTACCCGGTCTTCATGACCGCGGGGGACCTGGAGGCCCGTCCCCTGATCCTCCTCGACATCCTCGACCACGGTATCGTGCTCTACGACTCCGGCCCGCTGCGGGACCGCATGCGGCGCCTGCGCAAGCGCATGGACGAACTGGGTACGCGCAAAGTGACGCACGCCGACGGCTCCTGGCACTGGGACCTCAAGCCGGACTGGGCGCCGGGCGAGGTGGTCGAGCTGTGACCAACCACGACCTCGCCCGGAGGCTCCTGGACGAGGCCCGTCTCCTGGGCGAGGAGCTGGACCGGAGCTGCGAGGGCGAGCGCTGGAACCTGGCGGTGCGGCGGGCGCAGGAGATCGTGGAGTTGTCGCTGAAAGGCCTGCTGAAGGCGATGTGCATGGAGTACCCACGCCTGCATGACGTGGGCGGCGCCTTCGCCGCGGCTGCAGCGGCCAAGGGACTGGGCGTCGACGCGGCGACGATCGACAGGATCCGGCAGGTCTCGTCCTACCTCGCACGCGACCGGGCTCCGGCGTTCTACCTCGAGGCGGAGTTCTCCCAAGGGCAGGCCAAGCAGGCACAACTCGACGCGCGGTTCGTGCTGGACTTCGCAGCCGGCCTCGCGCCGCGGCTGCTGGCGCCGGACGTTTCGGCCCCCGGGCCCGCCGGCGGGGAGGACGGGGAAGGGCCGGCCGAGGCGCCCTGATTACGGCTCTGCCGGTGATCGGGCGCGAGACCATGCAGGCCATCGCGGTTCCCCCGCATGCGCGGGGTTAGACCTCCGTCAGCCAGACGGCTGACGCTGACGCAGCGACTGATCCCGGAGCCGAGTCGAGTGCTGCGGGCTGCAGGTTCGATCCCCGCGCCGCCGGCGCGCGCGATCGGGTGAGATCGGACGGTCGCAGCCTGGCAACTCGCAGACCGGGGGGGATACCTCGGCCGGGGATTCGGAACCCTCGATCCGAATCACAATCCGGGGACCCTGGCGGGTCCGGGCCAGGCCGGCGAGGCCCGAGCAGATCGCCCCGAAGCCTAGCCCTGCGACTGCGATCCAGATTGGTTCCGGCACCAGACGGCCCTCCTCCTACCGGCCAACATACCACCCGGGGGCGGGCAGTCAAACCCATATGACCCAACGGGGCGCCTCATGACCAAGGGAGGGTCCGGGACCCAGGCCACCAGCGAGAACCGCTCGCCCTCTTCTGATCCGGCACCGCGTGGTTTGCCCGGATGCGCGGGGATAGGCCCGCTGCCCCCCGAGCCTCAGCTCCCCCCCACCCCCGCGACGCGGGCCACCACCTCCCTCAGCGTCACGAAGGCGCTTTCCACGCAGTCCAGGGGCACGTTGGCGGCGTCGTCCGCCGGCGAGTGATTCGCCGCCAGGGTGTCGTAGCCACGGCTGTTGAAGTCGATTCCCGTGATCCCCGGGTTCAGGTCCTTGAAAGGGGCGGCGTCGTTCTGCCAGCAGGGGGACTCGTCGTAGATGGGCACTGTCGGCGAGCCCAGGTCTTCGTGGACCTGGCGAACCAGGGCCATCAGCTCCGGGTCGTGGGTCGAGGGCCACAGGTTGGGCCCGTAGGTGAGGGAGTCGAAGTTGATGACGCACTCGATCTGCCGGTGCGTGTCCTCCTCAACCCTCCGCTTCACGTAGTGCCGGGCCCCGACCAGGCCGTACTCCTCGCTGCCGGTGATGATGAAGGTGAGGGTTTTCTCCGGCTTCTCGCCGGCGAAGGCGTGGGCGAGCATCATGGCGACGATGGCGGAGGCCATGTTGTCGTTGGCTCCCTCCGAGCGGATCACCGAGTCGGCGTGGGCCATGACGATCACCTCTCCGGACCCCTGGCCGGGGATGCGGGCCACGATGTTGTGGGTCGGGCGGTCGGGGGCGTAGAGGACGCGGAGCCGCACCTGCACCACGGCCTCGTCCTTCACGAGCAGGTCGAGGAAGGGGACGTCCCGGATGCCGGCGACGAACCTCGGAGGACAGAGGACGTCATCGCCGTAGAGGTAGACGGGCACCACCCCCACGTCGCGGCTGACCTGGATGTGGGCCTCGGGCCGGCCGCTCTCGACGTTCTCGATGGGGTAGAGGGAGGGATCGCCGGAGGCGGGGCGGAGGATGCCGTCGAAGCCGGCGTCGGTGGTGCCCGAGCAGTTCTCGGCCACCCCCACGGTGAGGCGCCTCCCCTTGTGGCAGATCTCGGGGATGGGCAGGGTGGTCCAGAAGTCGAGGTAGCGGTCGAGCTGCACGTCGGCGATGGAGGTCCGCAGGTCCTCGTGGACGATGCGAACCACCTCCTCGAACTCGGGCGTCCCCGACGGGTGCGGCCCGATCTCCTCGCACAGGCGCCTGAGCATGTCCTCGGCGTACTTCATCCGGCTGTCGGGTGTGTCCACGGAGAGGACTCCTTTCGGATGGCGGTGTGTTCGAGCCTGTCGGCCAGGAACCCGTTGCGAAAGCCTTGGGATGGCCCCGGGCGGGCGAGTCCGGATCTCGGTCTCCGCCTCACGGACCGCGCCGCCAGCGGCGGTCCAGGAGCCGGTAGCTGGCGAAGGCGGCGAGCAGCGACAGGGCCGCCGGCCAGATCAGCCGCTCGGCGCCGGACCGGGGGTACTCCACCCAGACGCGGCGCAGCCCGGATCCGGCCGGCAGGGGCGTGCCCCGCGGGTGGATCAGCAGCCGCCACGGGCTCGATTCCCTGGAGGCGGCGACGCTGCCCGGCGCCGCTCCCGCGACCAGCGGGAAGGTCTCCGATCCGAAGCCGCCGGCCAGGCTCAGGGAGTGGACCCCCGCCTCCCGCGGGCGCAGGCGCCAGACGATCCGGTCCACGGAGGGCTGCCGCACGACGGCGGTGACCTCTCCCTTCCCGGTTTCCCACACAAGCTCCGGCCACGCCGGCTCTCCCGCCCCGGCCTCCAGCTCCGCCGTCAGCAGGACCTGCGCTCCCGGCGCCGGCGGCTCCAGGCCGAAGCGGTGCCAGGACTGGACGAGGATCGGAACCGCCAGCGCCGCGGAGAGCGCCAGCGGCGGAAGCAAGCCCAGCAGGTAGCGCAGGTTCGCCCGCAGGAGCCGGCCCTCGGCGCGCAGGACGAGAGCGGGATCGTGGCGGTAGAGCCAGATCTCGAGGAGGCCGGCGCCCAGCGCCCGGCGGGACTCCCTCAGGGCGGACCTGTCCGCAAAACGGTGGAAGACGGCGGCCGTGACCACCCCCAGGAGGAGGGCCACGGCGGCCATCTCCGCGCTCCGTCCGAGGACGCCGGGCAGGGACAGGCCGGCGTCGAAGAGGCGGTTGGCCAGACCGTTGAGGGCGGCGATGAAGGACTGCACGGACCGCCGCCCTCACTCGATGTAGCCGAGGCCCCGCAGGCGCTTCCGCTGCATGTCGTCATCGGCGGCCTCGCCGGCCGAGATCTCCTTGTCGAGGCAATGGCGGACGAACTCCTCCACGCTGGCGTAGCCGGCGCGCTCCACGTGTTTGCGGAGGCGCTCCATCAGCTCGTCGTCGATCGTCACCTTGTGCCTGATGAGTCGCATGATCCCCGTCCTTCTCACTCCAGCCAGATGGAGCGGCCGGTCATCTCCTCCGGCCGGCCGATCCCGTAGTAGCCGAGGATGCTCACGGGAAGGTCCCGCAGATGCGGCTCCACCCCGGGGCGCAGGGGCATGCTGCTGAGCAGGACCCCCGGCACGGTGTGGGCGGCCATGCAGTGGTCGCCGCTCCAGGGGGAGAGGTTGTCGCTCAGGACCTCGGCCTCGACGCGGCCCAGGGCCGCGGCCCCCGAGGCGCGGTACCCCCGCCCGTACCCGATGAGCAGGTCCGGGGCGGCGCCGTCCGCGGCTCCCCCGTCTACCGGGTAGACCCGCTCCACGACCTGACGGCCGCTGGCGGGATCCCTGAGGGCCAGGAGCTTCTCCCCGATCTCTTCCAGCTTCGAGTCCCGCTCCCCGGGTTCCACCACCCCGCGCTCCTCCCGGCCCCGCAGGTTCAGGTAGAGGGCGTTCAGGCCCAGGCCGTAGGCCGAGGTCCGCTCCCAGGCGATGGAGCCGTCGTCGTCGAGGGACAGATAGCCCTCCCCAAGCAGCCAGGTGTTGAGGTTGAAGGAGCGCTCGTACGGGGCGAAGCCGTGATCCGAAAGGACGACGATCTCGCCGCGCCCGCCGAGAGCGGCCATCGACTCCCCCAGCAGCTCGTCCATGGCCTCGTAGCGGCGGTCGATGGCCCGGCCGTGGGGCGCGAACTCGTCCCGGTACCCGGGGTGGGCGGGGTCCGCCGTGCGCCACAGCATGTGGCTCACCTGGTCGAGGCTGTGAACGTAGAAGAACAGGAGCCCCGAATCGAGCCGGCCCAGCTCGTGATGCAGGTGCTCTCGGCGCTCGTCCAGGGCCAGCTCGTCCTGGGCGAGGAACTCGCCGTAGTCGAGGACCTCCGCTTCCAGGGCCTTGGTGTCGTCGGGCATGCCCTGCGTGTAGTAAGGCCCCAGGGCGGCCTCCAGCCGCGCCGCCTCCGCCTCCGGCACCGAGACCGGCATGGCGGGATCGCCCGGGTCGAGGTTGACCGGGGTCATGTAGAGCCCCACATACGGCTCGATCGACTTGAGGTAGAAGCGGACGATCCCGGTCAGGCGGGCCAGACTCAGGGACTTGCGTCCGTAGTCGACGCGCAGCCACGGGCTCCACTCGCCGGGTCGCAGGACCGCGCGCCGGCCGGCGAGGACGATCTCCACGGCGCCCGCCCCGCCCCCCGTCCCGCGGTCGACGAACAGCTCGAAGCGCCCCCGCCTCTCTCCCCCTTCCGAAGGGGGGCCGTGGATCTCCGGCGCCGCCCGGCCGTCCCGCAGCTCCAGGCCGACGATGCGGCCGCCGGCGATCTCCAGCTCGCCGCCCGGGGTCAGGACCTGTCCGGCCTCCTCCATGTGGGCGGGCACGATGTAGGGCCCGTCGGTGTACCAGGTGAAGGTGCCGTACGTGCCGAGAATGTCCGGCGTCCCCATGCCGGCGAAGGCGCGGAAGCAGGAGCACCCGGCCAGCGGCCACGAGCGCGAGCGCGGCGCCTCCGGCGGGAAGTTGGCCGGCACCTTGAAGATCGTCACCGGGATGCCGCGCTCGGCGAGGAGATCCCAGAAGGGCCGGCCGCGGCGCAGGAGTTCCATCTCGCCGCCGGGACCCCTTCTCGAAGTGGAGAGGTAGGGCTGGCGGGTGGCCGGCTCGCGGTGGATGAAGTCGAAGATCCCGTGCCCGGCGGGGTCGAGGCCGGTGATGAAGGTCGACCAGGCCACCGGACTCTGGGGTGGCATGGTGGTGGCCAGCGGCACGAACCCGCCGGAGGCGGCCAGGGCCTCGAAGTGGGGCATGCGGCCCTCGGCCATCAGTCTCGTCAGGATCTCCGGATCCATGCCGTCGATCCCGAGCACCAGCAGCGGCGGGGCGTCCTCATGCCCCCGGGGGGAGCACCCGCCGGCGGCCGCCAGGAGGGCCGCCGCCAGCAGGGCGGCGCCGGCTCCGGACCACCAGCTACGACGGCGCAACCGGCGGCTGCCCGAAGAAGCCCTCTC
>CAZEHQ010000078.1:0-17449 GCA_964512165.1 uncultured Gemmatimonadaceae bacterium
GCCGTCCTTGGAGAACATGTCCCAGAACAGGGTGCCGTCGAACTCGTTGGTGCCGTCGAAGCGAAGGACGTCGATCACCTGCCCGGAGACGTCGAGGATGGTGATCTCCGTCCCCGTGGGCAGGTTGATGAACAGGATCTTGTGCTGCTCACCCGTGTCGTGCAGGGCCTGGCGCTTGTAGGGGTTCGGCAGCACCCGGATCGCCAGGTTGCCCGCCACCAGGTCCCCGGCATCGGCCAGGGGCGCCTTCAGGATGAAGGGAGCGCCGATGTCCTTGAGAGAGTTCAGATCGTTGGGGTCGGGGTAGAAGGCGTTGGCGGTGGTCCACCAGTAGGTCCCCTCCCACGACCCGGAGGCCCCGTTGACGTTGTTGCGGTGGGTCTCCAGGGAGGTGTAGGGCCAGCCGTTGATCTCGCCCTGCTCGTCGTCGTAGGCGGCCACGTAGTAGTAGTAGGTGAAGCCGAAGCTCACCAGGTCGCTGTCGTCGGTGAACTTGTACTTGTAGGTGCCGCTGTCGTCGCTGTCGTTCATGTAGGAACCCAGGTCGCCGGCGGGGATGTTGGCGATCAGCCGGTAGGGGCCCCAGGCGTTGGGCTCCTGGTCGCGGTAGGCGTCGGAGCTGATGTTGGGGTTGTTGGCCCGGCCGAAGGCGGCCAGCTGGGCGTCGCTGGGATTCGCCTCCGTCTGCTCGTGGTAGCGGTCGAGCATGCGGATGCCGAGCTGGCGCGTGTCCACCCGCGGGAAGGGCGTGGAGCGGTAGATCTTGTAGCCCGCGAAGTCCGCCGCCGACTCGGCCCGGTCGTCCCACTTGACCTCGATGTTGAGATCCGGGTCGGGACGGCTGGGGGCCACCTTGATGTCGGGCGTCGGGGGCGGCGCCGGCACCTGCCAGTTGTTCTCGTACGCCCACTGGGCGGCCGAGCGCGCCCGGCGGACGCCCTGCAACCGGAACCCGCCGTACTCCGCCATGGTGATGTTGATCGTCTCGCCCACCTCCAGCGAGAAGGGACCCACGCCCACGTAGTGGTCGCCGTCGAAGCCGTGGGCGATGGTGTACCCGGCGTCCCAGTCGGAGTCGCTGCCGTCGGGCAGGGCGCCGGCGTTGCCCTTCTCCCAGTTCTGGGCGAAGGTGCCGTTGTACTTCATGTCCCCGCGCGGCTGGCCGCGCTCGCCCTCGGGCTTGACGGCGGCCACGAAGCTCAGGGGGTCGCCCTCGACGATGTCGGGATGGGTGGCGTCGAAGTAGTTGGGATCCGGCTTGAGGACGAAGGCGGTGCGGTCGGAGATGCGGCCCCCGTTCTCGTAGAAGGTGCCCATGGAGAGGACGTGGTTCTCCCAGGGGTTGTGGTCGTTGTTGCCGTAACCCTTGCTCACCGAGGTGTACCAGCCGCGCTCCGCCCCGGTGCCGACGGGGTGGCTGTCGAAGATCGTCTTCTTGTCCGGCTGGTCGAAGCTGGAGCCGTCGCCCGGAAGGGCGCCCTCCTTGACCGCCATCCACTGCGAACCGGTGTAGATGTCGTAGTAGTAGTGGCGCCGGCGCATGGTGTTGCCCAGCTCGCGGCTGCCGTCCGGGGCCCAGGGGATGCCGTCGGGACCGGTCTCGCTCAGCTGCGAGGGCGCCGGACCGGTGAAGGTGACCGGCACGTCCCAAGGGTTGCCGTCGGCGTCGGGGGTGGCGTCGTAGCCGCTCACCGGACCGGTGAACCAGCCGGCGGCGCCGCGCCTCCCCGCCTGGCTGTTGGACATGGAGTTGATCAGCTCGTTGCGCAGGTTGAGAACCAGGGCCTCGATCCTGCGCCCCGTCTGCTCGGGGTTGCCGTCGCCGTCGGGATCGAAGACCCCCGTGTTGGTCAGCTCGAGCTCGAGGACGAGGAAGTCGTTCATGTTGGCGTGGTTGAGGGACCACTGGCGGATGCGGTACTTCACGTCCACGCCGATGTTCGTCGGCGTCGAGCCCTCGTAGATCATCTGGTGCCGGTTGCCGGGATCCACCCAGCGGGCGCCGTCGTCCGCCGTCCCGGATCCGAGGGCCGGCGTCTGGAAGGCGTACACGTAGTCCTTGGCGCGGGGGTCGGAGGAGGTGGTGAAGTGGTTGATCCCCGGACTGTACTCGATCATCTCCAGGCCCTGCTTCCAGGGGATGTGGATGTTCTCTCCCCCGGGGTACATCTGGGTGGGCGTCGTCCACTGGCGGTCGAGGTTGCCCACGCGGAACAGGTAGTAGAGCTGGTTGGGATCGGTCTCCACCTCGTAGTAGGTCTTGCCCACGTTGGTGGGCAGGTAGGTCTCCCACAGGTCGCCCGCCATGATGACGCCCGGGCCCTGCGCGCCCGCCGTCCCGGCGAGGAGCAACACCAGGATGCCGGCGCGTGCCGGCTTGAGGTACTTGATCATCGTATTTCCTCCCATGGAGTCCCTGATCGGCTCAGAAGTCCAGGCTCACGCCGAGCCCGATCTGGCGCGGCGGACCGTACAGCGGGATCGACTGGCCGCTGAAAGCGCGGTTCAACTCCCCTGTCGGATCCTGGTCCTCTTCCCACAGGACCTGGCCGGGGATGGTGGAATTGTCGAAGGCCAGCACGTTCTCCCTGTCCAGCAGGTTGGTGATCTCCAGGAAGAGGCCCGCCCGGGTGCCGAGCAGCTCCAGCCCCCGGGTGAGGCGCACGTCCGTGCTCGCGTTCATCGGGCCCCGCTCGGTGGCGCGCTCGCGGGGGTCTTCCGAGGTCTGGGTCAGCGCGTAGAGGAAGCCGCTCTCCAGGCTCTGGATCAGCGACAGGCCGAAACCTGCGGGCAGCTGCGCCAGCAGGGACAGGCTCAACTGGTGGGCGCGGTCGAAGCCGGTGGTGAGGGAGTTGTTTCCGCCCTGGACGTTGCGCTCCACCGTGTTGAAGGTCCCCCGGTCCTCCAGGGGGATCTCCGTGTCGCCGGCGGCAAAGGCGTAGCTCGTCTTGTCGGGGTACGGCGTCAGCCGGCCGGCCCCGCCCGAGGCCTTGATGTAGCTGAAGGCGTAGTTCAGGCGTCCCGAGATCATCTTGCCCGGACGCCGGAAGAGGGAGAGCTCGATGCCGCGGGCGTCGGCGTAGCCGAAGCTCGTGGTGAAGGTGTAGGAGCCGAAGCCGGCGCCGGCGGCGGGGTCGGGGTTAATGGCGTAGCCGATGCGCCCGTAGTTCTCGATATCGCGGTAGTAGGCGGTGACGTCGGCGAGGTAGTCGGGATGGAAGCCCCACTGCAGGCCCATCTCGTAGGCCGTGGCCTCCGGCGGAGCCGCGTTCACGTCGCGCACGTTGGGCAGCGACGGGTTGGCGAAGGTGCCGTACTCGTCGTAGAGCTGCGAGAACGGGGGCGGCGTGTAGAACTTGCCCCACGAGTAGTGCATGGCCGCCGTCTCGGAGATCGGGTGCGAAATGCCGAGGCGCGGCTGCCAGAACATCTTGGTCTCGGCGTCGTCGCCGAGGCGCGCCTTGCGCGTGATCTGGCCGTTGGACAGCGTGTCCTGCATGGAGGGATTGAAGAAGTCGGCCAGGACCTGCGCCCCCGGGTTGAACATGTCGAGGCGCACGCCGGCGTTCACGATGACGCCCTCGTACTCGATCTTGTCCTGCACGTAAAGGGCGGTCTCCACCGGATTCAGGGTGTACGCCGTGGTCTCGAAGGGGAAGTTCGGGTCGTAGATGACCTTCACCTGGGTGCGCTGCTGGAACTGGTCGAGGGTGTGGCGCCGGTAGAGCAGGCCGGTCTTCAACTGGTGATTGAAGTTGTACTGGTGGGTGAGGTCGGCCTTGAGCTGCGTGACGTTGCGCTTCAGCTCCTCGTAGTAGAACCCGGGCTGGCCGAAGCGGTACTGATTGTTGGAGAAGCCGAGGGTGAAGAACTTCTCGTTCCCCGGGTCGGAGGTGAAGAAGGTGAAGTTGCCGTCGGCGTCGACGGCGCTGCCCCCCACGCCCAGGTAGAGCTCGGATTCGGCGGCCGTGTCGATGCGGATGAAGTCCCCGCCCTCGTCCAGGGTGGAGACGCCGTCGCCGTTGTCGTCGGAGAAACCGAACTCGCTCGTCCGGTTGAGCTGGGAGAGCTTGACGTCGATGATCGTCCGCTCCGAGACGGTGTGGCTCAGGCCCAGGTAGGCCAGGACCCCCAGCTTCTTGTTTCCGATCGCCCCCTGCGGATAGAACTTGAAGCGCCCGTTGAAGTCGCGGTTCACCCAGCCGCCGAGCTGGCCGCCGTCGTCGACCGACACGTTGGCGGTGACCTTGAGGGCATCGGTGGGCCGGTGGGTGGCCTTGAGGGAAAAGCGGGCGCCGCGGTTGAGGGCGTTGGCGAAGTTGCCCCGGTCGTCGAGGAAGCGGCCGCTGAAGAAGAAGTTGCCCCGGCGGGTGAGGGGGCCGCCCACGGACAGCTCCAGCTCGTGGCGCAGAGCGTCGCCGTAGCCGATCTCGTCGATGGTGCCCTCGTCGAAGTCGTAGTAGGCCGCCTTGGCCTTCTGCGCATCGTCGTCGGCATTGGCCAGGGCGGCGCGCTCTTCGAGGTACTTTGACAGATCGTTGTAGACGTCGGGGCCGGCGTTCTTCGTGCCCGGGCCGGTGCGGTAGAACACGCGGGTCTCGAGCTTCTCTCCGCCCTCCCGCGAGACGACGTTGACGATACCGGCGGTGGCCGCGTCGTACTCGGCGTTGAAGGTCCCGGAGATCACGTCCAGGCTCTGCACGGAGGAGGCGTTGACCCCCACCGAGGTGAACTCGCTGCCCACCGAGCGGTGCGTTGCCGTGTAGGGCGAGTAGACGCCGTTGCCCTCCCCGGCCCGGAAGTAGCTGTCGGAGACGTCGATGCCGTCGAGCAGGACCTTGGTGTCGGCCCGGCGGCCGCCGCGGATGAAGCCCCGGAAAGAGCTGGGTGTGGTGTTGATCAGGTCCTGCAGGCCGGAGACCGGCATGCTGTTGTTGATCTCGCTGGGGTCGATGGTCTGGCGGGTAGAGGTCAGGCTCTTCTCCACCGGGGGCCGCTCGGCGAGGACCACGACCACGGGACCCTTGATCGCCTCGGTGGCCAGGGCGAAGTCCACCGTGGTCGTCAGGTCCAGCCGCACGGCCACGTCGGTCTTCTGAACGGTCTGATGGCCCACGTGGCCGGCCTCGACGGCGTAGCGCCCCGGCGGCACGTTGAGGATGAAGTAGCGCCCCTCGTCGTCGGTGACGGTCCCCACACGGAAGCCGCCGACCTCGGTGCTCACCCGGGCCCCTATCAGGGCCTGCCCCGAATCGTCGGTGATCGTGCCCGAGATCTTGCCGTAGCTGGCCAGCGCGGGCTGGGCGCCCAACGCCAGGGCCAGGACCACGAGGGCGAGTGCGGGTCGAACCCTTTGCAGCACCTCCATGGCTCTCCTCCAGAGTGGTTCCTCAGGACTCCGGCGCACGGGATTCCGTCGTCGGTGCCGACGGGGCCGCCGCCGCCCTGCGGAGCCGGAACAGCGGAAATGACTGGGAAATCGGCGAAACATGAAACATTGAATTTACGGCCGGAGAGCCGGGTGACGCAACGAATTTCGTCGCAACGTTTTCATGGAGGGCCCGGCGCCGCGGCCTCGGGGGGGGCCCGGACCGGCTGCCCGGCCTGCGCCTCCGGTCGGACGGCCAGCAGATTACCAGAAGAACAGATGATTGCCGGTCATGCCGGTGATCCCGTCGATGAGGCACCACAGGCCCCCGGTGGCGTAGTGCCCGAGGATGAGCCCCAGGAAGAAGGGCCGGGCCCGGCGGTAGAGGGTGACGCCGCCGTAGCGCAGGACCGAGGTCTTCACCAGCCAGCCGATGAAGATGCTCGGCATCAGGTGGTGGGTGGTCCACATGGCGCTGATCGGAAAGGCGATGGGGTGCACCGGAAACCAGAGGAACCGCTTGGAGGCCAGGGTCAGGGCCAGCTGCACCGCCCCGCCCGCGCCGGTGACGCCCAGGAACTCCCAGGTGAACCCCGCCGGGTTGGCGAGGTGGTAGGCGGTGAAGGTGTAGGGCAGGGTGGCGGCCCGCTCTCCGAAGAACCAGAAGCTGAGGTTGAGGGCCCCGTGCCGGTAGCCGAGAGTCAGGACCGTTGCCGCCGAGGCGCCAGCGGCGCACAGCACGGCCAGCAGGACGGCGGCGGCCAGGCGGCGCCGGTGCCGGGTGATGTACTCCTCGGCCAGCCGCAGGCCGTGGATGACGGCGGCCATCAGGGTGACCCGCATCCCCCCGGCCCAGGTGAAGGTCATGCCGAGAGCGCCGAGGTTGGCGTGTCCGAGAGCGCTGGCGCCGAAGGTGCCGATGAGGGCGTCCACCGGGACCAGGGGGGCCTTGGTCACCGCCAGCCCGCCTTCGGCGACGATCCGGGTGAGGCCGAACATCACCCCCAGGGCGGTGGCGATCAGGAGCGGCGCCAGCCACCAGGCCATGCCGGCGGCGTGGAGCCAGATCCACATGACGAGCACCGACGCCCCCAGCAGACCGACGGTCTGGCGGTACGACAGGATCTCGCCGCCGTCCTCGCCCGCGCCGGCGACGACCTGGCGCCAGATCCGCCTGAGGTGGTGGCGGGCCACCCAGAGGGAGCTGGCGGCGAGCACCGCCAGGGCCCCGAAGCCCTGGTAGGCCAGGTAGGCCGAGCCGAGGGCGATCCCCTCGACGCGCTGAGTCCCGGGGACTCCGAAGTTCAGGAGGAC
The DNA here is from genome assembly GCA_964512165.1 of uncultured Gemmatimonadaceae bacterium. Taxonomy (GTDB): domain Bacteria; phylum Latescibacterota; class UBA2968; order UBA8231; family UBA8231; genus UBA8231. Next base: position 6,683 of record CAZEHQ010000078.1, read on the forward strand.
GGCCCGCTCCAGGGTGGTAAGCAGCCCGAGGAACCACATGCTGAACCCGAGCTTGGTGCTCAGCAGGAACCCGAAGCCGACGACGGCGTGGCTGATCGACCAGCGCAGCTGGAAGTTCCCGTCCCAGAAGTAGTAGTACTTCCAGATCGGCACCCCCTCGGGAACGATGGGGTAGTAGTTGTGCAGGGCCCGCAGGGAGTACTGCAGGAAGGGGATCAGGATGCCGATCCAGACGGCGGGATTGCGGAAGAAGGCGCTGATGCCCCTGCGTCCCTCACCCTCCTCGCCGATCATCGAGATCGGCACCTGCACGAGGGGGAAGGTGAGGCGCTCGTGCTGGATCCACTGCTTGCGGACCAGCACCATGAGCGCCGTCATCGCCGCGTACGCCGCCAGCAGCAACGGCAGCCACCCCAGCAGCGGCGCCAGCCACGCCATCCAGGGCAGGGGCGTGCCCGACGGCAGCCCCTCGTAGAACCACTTGACCGCCTGCGAGTCGGAAACCCGCATCCACTCCGGCAGGAAGGGCACGATCTCCTCGGCCCAGCCGTTCTCCGGCGTGGAGAAGTAGGTCCCCGAGGAGATGTGGGGCAGGAGCTGGCAGACGAGGCCGAGGGTGGGGATCGTGCAGGCCACGGCGGCCATGATGTAGACCGTGGCCAGCTCGGCGGCGGTGAACCGCCAGCTCCGCCGCAGCAGGCCGAGGAGGGGGTTGGCCGCCAGCAGGAACAGCAGGAAGAAGAACACCGCCCCCGGCGTGCTGTAGTCGAAGTGCAGCGGCGAGCCGGAGACGATCAGGTTCTCGTAGGGAGCGGCCACCCCCAGCAGGACGGAGACCACGGCGCCGGCGAAGAGGGCGCGGAAGGTCACCGCGCCCTGGCGCGAGGTGGATCGGGCCGGGATGGGAGTGGATCCGGGGATCGGTTGCCAGCTCCGCGAGAGGGAGGACGGGGTCGCAACTAAGGTGGGGGGCGGCCAGCGGCCTCGACAAGCCCGGCCCCCCGGCCCGCCACGGGGTGCTCGATCCCACGGGCGGCTCGCCTTCCGCATCCCTTGCGCCTCGACGACGGGCCGGACCATCTTCGCGGTTCAGCGAGCCCCTCGCACCGGGGCCCGGGGCTGCTGGTTTTCGACGGCGGCCCTCCCGGCCGCCGGATGCGCCCCCTTCCCCTTCGCCGATACGAGACGAGCATGACGCCGACTTCGCGCCAGGCCTACGTCGAGCGCCTGCGCCTCTGGGTGCCCGGCGCCCAGAGAGAGGCCGAGGGCCTCCTGGACAGCTGGCTGGCCAGCCTCGCCCCGGAACCACTCTCCGGTCTTCAGCAACCGCCTGCGCTGCCCATCAACCTGGCCCTGGCCGAGGGTTTCCTGGCCCGCGAGGACGGCGACCAGTCCCTGGCGGCCTCGGCCGCGCGGCGGCTGGCGGAGTACGGCCGCTTCGCCGAGGCCTATCCCCGCGACCTGATACCGGACCGCCCCGAGTTCGCCGGCGGCCTGCCGGCGCAGCCCAACTTCTTCCACCTGTCGACGATGGCCGAGGCCTACCTGGTGATCCGCGAGAGCGCCGCGGTCACCGACGATCAGCACCGGGCCATCCGCGGGATCCTCGCCGAGAGCTGCGACCTCATCTTCGCCTTCCCCGAGTGGGGGGCCCACAACCGCACCGCCATCCGCGCCTGGGGGCTGCTGGCCGCGTCCCGGTCCTGCGACGGCGACCCGCGGGCCCCGCGCTGGGAGCGGATGGCGCGCGAGCTGATGGCCGACAGCCTCGAGGGCTGGACGATCGAGGACGCCATGCACTACCACTCCATGTGGACCCAGGCGATCCTCGGCTACGTCGGTCTCGCCGGCGGGGAAGCGGCCTTCTTCCGCCAGCCCACCAGCCGCTTCTACTTCGAGTACTACCTCAACCTGCTGTGTCCCATCGGCGGCGTCGCCGACTTCGGGGATTCCTGGTGGGCGTCGAACCTGCCCAAGTACCTGCCCATCTTCGAGCGCGGCGCCCGCGAGTACGGCGACGGCTGCCTGCGCTGGGCCGCCGGCGAGGTCTTCGAGCGCCTGATGGAGCGCCACGGCCCAGGACCCTTCGGCGACCCCGTGATCTGGGTGCAGGCGGCCAACTGGATCGACGAGTCCGTCGAGCCCCGCCCCCCCACCTGGAGGGGCCGCGAGGTGCTGGACGAGCTGGCGGGCAAGAAGGTCGTCTTCCGCAGCGGCTGGTCGCGGCAGGACACCTTCCTGCTGCTCAACTACAAGCCGGACTCCGACTACGGCCGCACCCAGCGGGACTACCTCGAGCACACGATCCCGGTGGAGGCGGAGAAGGCCCATCACGGGCACGCCGACGAGAACAGCATCTCCACCCTCACCAGCCGCGGCGCCCTGCTGCTTCACGACGGCGGCTACCGCGAGCAGCTGCCCAACGGCCACTACCGCGCCGACCTCTACCACAACCGCGTCGTCGCGCGCAACGAGCTGATGCGCGAGGGCGAGTCGCTGTACGAGTTCCTCCACAACGACGGGCGCTACCGCCCGGTGGAGACGAGCCGCATCGACTACCGGCGGTTCTCGCGGGTGGAGTTCTCGCGCACCCGCGTCGTCGACCGCGGCGCCGGGTACCTGCACGACCGCGTCGTCGCCTGGCTCCTCGACGAGGAGATCTTCCTCGTCATCGACGGCATCCAGGCCCTGCGCGACGACGTCTTCACCCTCTCCAACCTCTACCACACGCAGAAGGTGCTCCACGAGGGCGAGGGCTGGTTCGACACGGCCATCGACTCCGTGCGCACCCAGTGGGGCGGGGAGGTCTACGCGGCGCCGGAGGGCGCCGCCGCCCTGGCCGTGATCCTGCCGCCTCGGGCCTGGTTCTGGCAGGGCCGGGAGCCGGTCCGGCGCCACTGGCAGGAGGAGATCCTCCTCCACCAGACGACCTCGGGACGGCTGGCGGCCGGCAAGTGGGTCGTGTTCTACTCGGCCCTCGCGCCCCACGACCGCGGCGAGGACCCCGCCGCCATCGCCGGCCGCATCCGCGTGGCCGATGTCGACCGCTCTTCCGCCGCCGGCCTCGTGGTCGAGTCCGACCGCGGCGAAACCCTCGTGGGCGTGAAGCTCGACCGCGAGGAGGAGCTGCTCATGGAGGACGTCCGCCCGCGCTACACCTGGGACTCCGGCCGCACCCGCTACGGCTGGATCGAGACCGACGCCCGCTTCGTGTGGTCCCGGCGCCGGGAAGGGTCGGTCTCCTACGCCTGCACCGAGGCGATGCGCCTCGACTGCGGCGGCTCCACCCTCCTCGAGACGCCGTCGTACCAGTTCACCCTGCAGTACGCCGGCCCCGAGGTCAGGGACAGCCCGTCCAAGTGGCGGGCCTGGGAGGAGGAGGACGTGGCGCTTCCCGGAGGGGCGGGAGGCGGCGGCTAACGCGGCGCCAGCCGCTCCAGCAGCTGCAGGCGCAGGGACTCCAGAACGTCGAAGTTGACGATCTTGCCGCCCTCGGCGTCGACGATGTAGAAGGCGTCGGTGGCGCGGTCGGTGACCGTGTTGATGATCGCCATGTGGATGTGGCAGCCCTGCTCGCCGAGGCAGTGGGTGATGGTGTAGAGCAGGCCCACCTCGTCCTGGGCGTTGACGTCGACCACGGTGTAGCGGTCGGAGACCTGGTTCTCGAAGAGCACCTCCGGATCGCGGACCGGCCGGTCGCGGCGGCGGCTCCAGTTGGCGCTGTAGCGGTCGAAGAGCTCCTGCACCGCCACCTCGCCGGCGATCACCTGTGACAGACGCCGCTCGAGGCGCTGCTTCTTCCACGGCGGCAGGGCCGCGGTGCCGTCCACGTCGGTGACCTGGAAGGTGTCGATGACGATATCGTCGTCGCGGGTCTGCACGTCGGCGCGCAGGATGTCGATGTCGTGGACGGCGAGGACGCCGCAGATCTCGGCCAGCAGGTGGCGCTGGTCGCCGGCGCAGACGACGACCTCCGTGTGGTCGGGGTGCTCCACGTACTCCAGCAGCACCCGCTCCCCCCCGGAGGCGCGCGCCTCCACCAGCGCCAGGTGGCGCTCGATCTGCTTCCGGTCGTAGGCCAGCAGGTAGCGTTCGGACAGACTCCCCACGTGGGCCTCGAAGGCGGCCACCTTCTCCGGCGCCCAGCGGCCGCGGACTCCCTCCAGGTGGCCCTCGACGATCGCCCGCGCCCGGGCCCGTTCCTCCAGGCTCTCCATGCCCGAGGCGAGCTGCTCCATGGTCTTGTGGTAGAGCTCCCACAGCAGGGCCCCCTGCCAGTCGGTCCAGGCGTCGGCGGCGACGGCGGACAGATCGGCGTAGGACATCAGGTAGAGGGCGCGCAGCCACTCGGGTTCGGCGAAGCGGCCGGCGAAGTCGACGATCATGCGGTGATCGTCGAGGTCGCGGCGCTTGGAGATGGTCACCATCTCCTGGTGGTTCTCGATGAGGAACAGGACCTGCCTCGTGTCCGCCTCGGACAGCCCGATGCGCTCGCACAGCTCGGCGCCCATGCGCAGGCCGACGCTGATGTGCTCCTCGCGGCGCGACTTGCCGATGTCGTGGAGGAGCATGCCCAGGAAGAGCAGCTCCTTGCGCTCGATCTCGGAGGCGGCCTGCAGCAGCGACGGCGGCCCCTCGCCGCGCAGCAACTCCTCGAGCTTCTCCAGACCCACGAGGGTGTGCTCGTCCACGGTGTAGAGGTGGTAGATGTCGTACTGCACCAGGCAGGTCAGGTCCCCGAACTCCGGCAGGTAGGCGCCGAGGACGCCGAGATCGTGCATCGCCCTCAGGGTGGCGGCGGTGTTGCGCCGGCGCTCGAGGATGCGCAGGAAGAGGTCGCGGGCTTCGGGGTGGCGGCGCACCCCGTCGTCGATCAGGTGGGTCGACTGGCGCAGGAGGCGGCAGACCGGCTCCGACAGGTACAGTCGCCGGGTCTGGGACAGGCGGAAGATCGACAGCAGCCGCAGCGGGTCGGCGGCCAGCCACTCGGCGCCGCCGGGCAGCTCGATCTGGTTGTCCACGGCCACCACCCCCGGCTCCAGCAGCAGCCGCCGGCCCCGGCGGGGTCCCGCCGCCAGGCGGTCGAAACCGAGTCGCGCCGCGTGGAAGGCCTGGCTGGCATGCAGGTAGTAGTCCCGGAGGAAGGCCTCCACGGCCAGCTCGCGGCCGCGGTCGGCGCCGGTGCGGTCCGGCGTCCCCACGCGCAGCAGGTCCCCCTGCCTCGGCAGCTCCCCGGGGGCGCCGACGGCGCGGTCGAAGTAGCCGAGGCTGCGGGCCACGACGGGTTTGATCTCGTTGCCGAGGACGTCGTGCTTGCGGCCCATGGAGAAGTGCAGCTCGTGGCGGATGCGCCACAGGAAGTCGCGCCCCTGCGCCAGGGCCCGCAGGTCCTGCTCGTCGAGGTAGCGGCCGAGGCCCTCGGCCGCGTCGGCGGTGCGCTCGCGTGCCTTGACGGCCCACTCCAGCAGGTGGATCTCGCGCAGGCCGCCGGGTGACTCCTTGACGTTGGGCTCCAGCAGCTGCACCGAGCCGGTGTGGGCGCCGCGCTCCAGGTGCAGCCGCCGCAGGCGCCCGGCGGTGCCCTTCGGCAGCCGCGCCAGCAGCCGCTTGCGGAAGTCGGCGAAGAGCCCGGCGTCGCCGGCCAGCAGGCGCGCGTCGAGCATGGCCGTGCACGACTCGAGATCGCGGGACATCTCGACGCACTCCGAGAGGGTGCGGCTGCTGTGGCCGATGTCGAAGCCGAGGTCCCACAACGGGTGCAGGACGCCGGCGACGAGCTCCGCCTTCTTGTCGCGCTTGCGGGCGAAGAGGAAGAGCAGGTCCACGTCGGAGCGGGGCGCCATCTCGCCGCGGCCGTAGCCGCCGAGGGCGGCCAGGGCGTGGCGCACCTCCTGGTGGGGGCCGGCCCCGGCCTCCCAGGCGTCGAGGACGACGGCGTCGGCGGTGGCGGCGATGCCCGCCGCCGTCTGGAGGCCGCCGGCGCCGGCCTGGTGGGCGCGGGACAGCTCCTCCATGCGCGACTCCCAGAAGCCGAGCCGCGCCTCGGTGGAAACGCCGCGGTCGCGCAGCTGCCGGCGCAACTCGCGCAGCCGTCCGTCCGGGGAGCCTTCGGGAGGGGTCATGGCTTGGGCGGGAGGTGTCGCCGGGGCCGCTCAGGGCCGCCCGGCAGCAGAGGTCCGGAGGCCGGGTCCGCCCGCCTTCACTTGGCGGGGCTCCGCCCCTTGTCCCTGGGGCGCCGGGCGGGAGAGGCGGCCTTGCGCTTGCGCAGGCCGTTGCCACCCCGGAGGGCCGGCTTCCCGGCGGGGGTCTTCCGGGGCCGTGGACTGGCCTTGCCGCGGCCGGCGTGGACCACCTTCAGCACGTCGTCGAAGTCGTCGGCGAGCACGAAGGAGACGGCGCCGCGGACCTCGGCGGGCACCTCCTCCAGGTCCTTCTGGTTGCGCCTCGGCAGCACCACGGTGCGGATGCCGGCCCGCTGCGCCGCCAGCACCTTGTCGCGGATGCCCCCCACCGGCAGAACCCGGCCCCGCAGGGTGATCTCGCCGGTCATGGCCACGTCGCTGCGCACGGGGCGGCCGGTGAGCATCGACACCAGGGCCACCGCCAGGGCCACCCCGGCGGAGGGGCCTTCCTTGGGCGTCGCCCCGGCGGGCACGTGCAGGTGGATGTCGGACTTCTCCAGGCCCTCCACGTCGATCCCCAGGTCCTCGGCCCGCGACTTCAGGTAGCTGAGGGCGGTCTGGGCCGACTCCCGCATGACCTCTCCGAGGCGGCCGGTGAGGATCAGGTTCTCCTTGCCGCGCATGCCGGTGGCCTCGATGAACAGGATCTCGCCGCCGGCGGCGGTGGCCGCCAGGCCCGTGGCGACGCCGACCTCGTCGCCGCGGTCGGCCACCTCGGGGAAGAACGGGGCCGGCCCCAGGTACTCGTCCAGGCGCCGCGCCGCCACCTTGATCGGGCTCTTGCGCCCGTCGACGAACCTGCGCGCCGACTTGCGGCACACGGTGCCGATCTGGCGCTCCAGGTTCCTCACCCCCGCCTCGCGGGTGTACTCCGCCACCAGCCGCAGGACGGCCTCGTCCGCGATCTTCAGCCGCGCCGGGGTCAGGCCGTGCTCGGTGATCTGCCGCGGCAGCAGGTGGCGCCGGGCGATCTCCAGCTTCTCCTCGGGGGTGTACCCGGGAATGGGGATCTCCTCCATGCGGTCGCGCAGGGCCGGCGGCACCGGGTCGAGGAGGTTGGCGGTGGTGATGAACATGACCTGCGACAGGTCGAAGGGGACGTGGAGGTAGTGGTCCTCGAAGGCGGAGTTCTGCTCCGGGTCGAGGACCTCGAGCAGCGCCGCCGAGGGATCGCCGCGGAAGTCGGCGCCCACCTTGTCGATCTCGTCGAGCATGAAGACGGGGTTGTTGGAGCCGGCCTTCTTCATGCCCTGCACGATGCGCCCCGGCAGGGCGCCCACGTAGGTGCGCCGGTGGCCGCGGATCTCGGCCTCGTCGTGGACGCCGCCGAGGCTGATGCGGGTGAAGGCGCGGCCCATGGCGCGGGCGATGGAGCGCCCCAGGGAGGTCTTGCCCACCCCCGGCGGTCCGACGAAGCAGAGGATGGGGCCCTTGGTCTCGGCCCGCAGCCGGCGCACCGCCAGGTACTCGAGGATGCGCTCCTTGACCTTGTCGAGGCCGTAGTGGTCGTCGGCCAGGATCCCCTCGGCCTCGCCGAGATCGAGGTGGTCCGGCGTCGACACCGCCCACGGCAGGTCCAGGATCCAGTCGATGTAGGTGCGGGCCACGGAGTACTCCGGCGACGCCGGCATCATCTGCTCCAGCCGCCCCAGCTCGCGCTCCACCGCCTCCTTCGCCTCCTCCGGCAGCTGCGCGTCCTCGGCGCGCTGCCGCAGCTCCTGGTGCTCGGCCCCCGAGGGATCGGACCCGGACAGCTCCTTCTGGATCTGGCGGAGCTGCTCGCGCAGGTAATGCTCGCGCTGGGTCTTGCCCATCTTCTCCTGCACCTGGTGCTGGATGCTGGCGCCGACCTCGAGGATCTCCTGCTCGCGCGCCAGCACCCGCGACACGAACTGCAGGCGCTCGGAGATGTCGACCTCCTCCAGGACCTTCTGCTTCTCCTCGAGGGGCACGTCGAGGTAGAAGATGACGAGGTCGGCCAGCCGCCCGGGGTGCTCGATGTTGACGGCCACCACCTTCAGCTCCTCGGGCAGCTGCGGCGAGAGGTCGACGACGGCCTGGAACTGGGCGTTGACCCCGCGCATCAGCCCCTGCACCGCGGTCGACTCCTCGTCGCCGGTGTCGTGCAACTCGCGCACCTGCCCCACGAGGAAGGGATCGGCCGTCTCGACCGACTGCAGCCGGGCCCGTGTCAGCCCCTGGATGATGAAGCGCACCGAGCCGTCGGGCAGGCGCCAGATGCGGTGGATCTTGGCGATCGTGCCCACGGGGAAGACGTCGTCGATCCCCGGCTCCTCCACCTCGACCTGCCGCTGGGTGAAGATGCCGATGGGAGAGTCCTCCTCGGCGGCGCTCTCCAGCGCCTTGAGGGAGCGCTCACGCCCCGCCGTGAGCTGGTTGGGCATGTGCGGATAGACGACGGTGTTGCGCAGCGGCAACAGCGCCATCCGACGCTCCGGGGCAGGATCGGCGGGAGGGTTCTCGGGGGTGTCGGAGGCCTGGCTCAAGACTCTCTCCTGGGGCGCTCCGGAGGGCCGGAAAGGGCCCTCCGTTGAGCTCGTAAGTAGCGGATAAATCAACACTTCTGTGTTGTCCCGTGTCAAGGTCGAGGGGGGCCCGCGGCGGTCTCCGGCGCACCCGTCCGGCGCTTGACATCGTTCCCCTGGTCCGGGTATAGTGGCTGCATGAGTCACCCCACCGCTCCGCCCCGCGAGTCCGCCCTGCTCGTCGGCCTGGCCCTGCCGGGCATGCCCGCTTGGGAAGTGCAGGAGTCCCTCGACGAGCTCGCCCGCCTGGCCGACACCGCGACCCTGGCCGTGGCCGATCAGGTGCTGCAGACGCGCCCCCGCGTCGACCCCGCCTACTACATCGGCAAGGGCAAGGCCAACCAGCTGCGCGAGCTGGCCGAGGGTTGCGCGGCCGACATGATCCTCTTCGACAACGACCTGTCCCCCGCCCAGATGCGCAACCTCGAGAAGCTCACGGAGATGCGCATCCTCGACCGCAGCGCCATCATCCTCGACATCTTCGCCCGCCACGCGCGCACGCGCTCGGCCCACGTGCAGGTCGAGCTGGCGCAGCTCAAGTACCTGCTGCCGCGCCTGACCCGCGCCTGGACCCACCTGTCGCGCCAGGCCGGGGGCGGCGCCATCCGCGGCATGGGGGCCGCCGGGGGCCGCGGCCCCGGGGAGACCCAGCTCGAGGTCGACCGCCGCCTCGTGCGCACCCGCATCGGCTCCCTGCAGAGCGAGCTGAACCGCATCGGCTCGCAGATGGCCAATGCGCGCAAGGGCCGCGGCGATCTCTTCCGCGTCGCCCTCGTGGGCTACACCAACGCCGGCAAGTCAACCCTCATGCGGGCCCTGTCCGGCGCCGACGTCCTCGTGCAGGACCAGCTCTTCGCCACCCTCGACTCCACGACCCGCTCCGTCGACCTCGAGGGCGGGCCCCGGATCCTGCTCACCGACACGGTGGGCTTCATCAACCGCCTGCCCCACCATCTCTTCGCCTCCTTCCGCGCCACCCTCGAGGAGGCCGCCGAGGCCGACCTGCTGCTGCACGTGGTCGACCGCTCGCACCCGCAGTACGCGCACCAGATGGGCACCGTCGAAGGCGTCCTCGCCGAGCTCGGCATCGAGGACCGGCCGCTGCTGGTGGTCCACAACAAGATCGACCGCCTCGACCCGGACGGTGAGGAAGAGGAGGAGCTCGCTTGCCCCGGGGAGGACGAGGTCGCCGTCTCCGCCCTCACCGGGGCGGGGCTCGACGACCTGCGCGGCGCCATCCGCGCCCACTGCCAGGAGCAGGAAGTCACCCTCGACCTGCACATCCCCCAGGCCGAGGGCCGGCTGCTGTCGCAGCTGCACGAGCAGGGGGAGGTCCTGGAGCAGTCCTACGACCCGCGCGAAGTCCACCTGCGGGTGCGCCTCGGCCGCGCCTGGGCCGAGCGCTGGAGCCTGGAGCGCTTCCGGCCCACCGAGACCGGCCCCTAACCCTCCAGCTTTCCCTCTTTCACGGAATCGGCGATCAGCCGCCGCGCGAACTCCCAGAGCGCCGGCGAGCCGTCGGCGATGTGCTGGTTGCGGTCCACCACCTGGGCCGCGCTCACGCCGTGCCGCCGCCAGCCGGTGACCCCGCGCATGTGGTAGTTGAGCAGCAGCGGCTGCAGCCGGTCGAGGGCGGCCGCGTACCGGGCCTCGGGCGTCTCGCGGGCCTCGAACTCCTCCCACAGCCGCCGCAGGGTGTCACCCTGGTCGGCGGGCAGCAACCCGAAGATGCGCTCTGCCGCGGCGCGCTCGCGCTCCTCCTTGCCGACGTTGGCCTCCTCGTCGTAGGCGAAGGTATCGCCGGCGTCGATCTCCACGAGGTCGTGGATCACGTGCATGGTCAGCACCTTGCACAGGTCGACCTCCTCGGCGGCGTGCTCGCGCAGGACCACCGCCATCAGCGCCAGGTGCCAGGAGTGCTCGGCGTCGTTCTCCCAGCGGCTGTCGTCGGTGAGGCGGGAGCGCCGGAAGACCTGCTTGAGGCGGTCCACGGCGACGATGAACTCGATCTGCTGGGGAAGGCGCTCGGGGTCGGGGGG
>CAZEHQ010000079.1:0-1476 GCA_964512165.1 uncultured Gemmatimonadaceae bacterium
TGCGCCTCGCCGCCCTCCCTCGTCCGCGAACCTGCGCGCGCAGGCCGTAGCGCCCGGTCGGCGCCGCCGTGCGCGTCCTGTTCGTCACCAAGTACGGGCCGCGCGCGGCCAGCAGCCGCACCCGCGTCTTCCAGTACCTGCCCTTCCTGCGGGCCCGCGGCGTCGACTGCGAGGTCCTCACGGTGCTGCCCGACGAGGCCCTGGGCGGCTCGCAGCTGGCGGCTTCCCGCCGGCCCCTGGCCAAGGCCCTCTACTACCTGGGCGCCGCCTGGCGGAACACCGTCTGCGGTCTGCGGGCCTGGCGCCGCGCCCGGGGCGCCGACGCCCTGTTCCTGCAGAAGGTGATCTTCCCGGCGCCGGTGCGCTGGCTCCTGCGCCGCACCGGCGTGCCCGCGGCCTACGACTTCGACGACGCCATCTTCACCATCGAGGAGCGCTCCGGCGGCCTCCTGGCCCGCTGGCGGGAGCGCCGCGCCGCCGCCGGTGTGCCCGCCATGCTCCGCCTCGCCCGCCTCGCGGTGGTGGAGAACCCCTGCACGGGGGAGTTCGCCGGTCGCTACGGCCCGGTGCTGACCATCACCGGGCCGATCGACACGGCGCCCTTCGCCGGCATCCGCCGCGGCGGCGGGACGGGACCGGTGGTGCTCGGCTGGATCGGCAGCGCCTCCACCGCCGGCTACCTGGAGCTGGTCGCCGGGCCGCTGCGGCGGGTGGCGCGCCAGGAGCCGGTGAAGGTCTGCGTTGTCGGGGCGGAGTGGCGCCTCGAGGGGGTGGAGGTCGAGTGCCGCCCCTGGCGCCTGGAGCGCGAGGCGGAGGATCTGGGCGGCTGGGAGGTCGGCCTCATGCCGCTGCCCGACGACCCGTGGACGCGGGGGAAGGGGGGCTACAAGCTGCTCCAGTACATGGCCGCGGGGCTGCCGGTGGTGGCCCATCCCGTGGGCGTCAACGGCGAGATCGTGGCCGACGGCGAGACCGGCTTCCTGGCCGCCGACGAGGCCGCGTGGGAGTCGGCCCTCCTGCGGCTGGTCCGCGAACCGGCCCTGCGCAGGGCCCTCGGCGAGCGCGGCCGGCAGCGGGTGGAGGAGCGCTACGGCCTGGCCGTGCACGCGCCGCGGCTGCTGGCCATGCTGCGCGAGCTCGGGGGCTCCCGGTGACCGCCGCGCCCCGGGCGGCGGGGTCCCTCGTCCACGCCTTCACCGTCGACTTCGAGGACTGGTTCCACGGCCTCGAGTTCGACGCCGCCGACTGGAGCGGCTTCGAGAGCCGGCTGGCGGTGGGCACGGACCGGCTCCTCGACCTGCTGGCCGCCGCCGGCGCGCGGGCCACCTTCTTCGTCCTGGGAGCGGCGGCGGAGTCGGCCCCCGGCCTGGTGCGCGAGATCGCCGCCCGGGGCCACGAGATCGCCACCCACGGGTACGGCCACGGCTTCGTGAGCCGCATGGGGCCGGAGGCGTTCCGCGCCGACCTGGAGCGCTC
>CAZEHQ010000079.1:1500-17443 GCA_964512165.1 uncultured Gemmatimonadaceae bacterium
GGCCCCGGTGCGGGGGTTCCGCGCCCCCTACTTCTCCATCCGGCGGGGGACGGAGTGGGCCTTCGAGATCCTCCGGGAGTGCGGCATCCGCTACGACTCCAGCGTCTTCCCGGTGCGCAACTACCGCTACGGGATCCCGGAGGCCCCGCGCCGGGCCCACGAGACCGGGGCCGGCATCGTCGAGCTGCCGCCCTCGACCTGGCGCCTGGGCGGGGCCAACCTGCCCGTGGCCGGTGGTGCCTACTTCCGGCTCTACCCCTATATTGTGACCCACTTCGGCCTCCGGCGGATCGCCGCCGAAGGCCACCCGGCGGTGTTCTACCTGCACCCCTGGGAACTCGATCCGGAGCACCCCCGGATCCCCATGCCGCGCCGCATCGCCTGGACCCACTACCTCAACCTGGCCCACACGGAAAAACGGTTGCGCCGACTCCTGTCCGACTTCCCCTTCACCACGGCGGCCGAGGTCCTAGCCGCCCGGGGGTGGCCGCTGGCGGGGTCACCGGAGACGGGGTGAGCGCAGCCGCCGCGGTCGAGGCCGTCCGCCGCCACTTCGACGGCGAGGCGGCGCGCTTCGACGCCATCTACGACACCGACAAGGGCGTGGCCCGGCGCTGCCTCGACGCCCTCTTCCGCGGCGTCGTTCGCCAGCGTTTCGCCCTCACCTTCGCCCGCTGCGGCGACGTCGCCGGCCAGCGGGTCCTCGACGTGGGCTGCGGCTCCGGCCGCTACTCGGTGGAGTTCGCCCGCCGCGGCGCCCGCGTCACCGGCCTCGACATGGCGCCGGCCATGCTCGACATGGCCAGGTCCGCGGCGGCCGAGGCCCGCGTCGACGGGCGCTGCCGGTTCGAGGCGGGCGAGTTCCTGCAGTGGCAGGCGCCCCACGACTTCGACATCTGCCTCGGGATCGGGTTCTTCGACTACGTGCCCGATCCCGCGCCGGTCCTGGAGCGCATGCGCCAGCTGACCACGGGCCACGGCGTCTTCAGCTTCCCCATCCGCTGGCGCCTGCGCACGCCCACCCGCTGGCTGCGGCTCAAGGCGAGGGGGTGCCCGGTGTTCTTCTACGACCGGCGCCAGGTCGAGGACGGCCTGCGGGCGGCGGGCTGGCGTCACGTGCGGGTCACGACGCTGAGCCGCGACTACCTGGTGGAAGGACGGCCATGAAGGTCCTGATCACCGGCGGGGCGGGCTTCATCGGCTCCCACCTGGCCGAGCGCCACCTGGAGATGGGGGACGAGGTGTCGATCATCGACAACCTCTCCACCAGCCTCATCGAGAACATCCAGCACCTGCAGGACCACCCGAGCTGCACCTGCCACATCGGCGACATCCTCAACGCCGAGGTCATGCGCGCCCTCGTGGAGGAGTGCGAGCTGATCTACCACCTGGCGGCGGCGGTGGGGGTGGAGTACGTGCTGGAGAACCCGCTGCAGACGCTGAGCACCAACATCCGCGGCACCGAGATCCTCCTGGAGCTGGCCAACGAGCGCAAGAAGCGCGTCGTCCTGGCCTCGACCTCCGAGATCTACGGCAAGAAGAACGGCCACGTGCCCTTCAAGGAGGACAGCGACCGCATCCTCGGGCCGACGACGGTGCTGCGCTGGAGCTACTCCACCACCAAGGCGGTGGACGAGCTGCTGGCCCTGGCCTACTGGCGCGAGAAGCGTCTGCCCACGGTGATCGTGCGGCCCTTCAACGTCATCGGGCCGCGCCAGACCGGGCGCTACGGCATGGTGGTGCCGCGCTTCATCAAGCAGGCCATGCTGGGGGACCCGATCACGGTCTACGACAACGGCGAGCAGCGCCGCTGCTTCACCTACATCGACGACGCCGTCGACGGCCTCGTGGCCATGGCCGCCAGCGACCGGGTGGTGGGCGAGGTCCTGAATCTCGGGTCGAACTACGAGAGCAGCATCCGCGACCTGGCGCACAAGATCAAGGAGCTCACCGGCTCCAGCTCCGAGATCGCCTTCATCCCCTACGGCCAGACACGCCGCAGCGGCCTCTACGAGGACCTGGAGTACCGCGCCCCCGACCTGCGCAAGATCCGCGGCCTGATCGGCTACGACCCCAAGGTCGATCTCGACGAGGCGCTGCGCCGGATCATCGAGGACTTCAAGAGGTAGTCCGGGTCTCCGGGCGCCGGCTCACCAGCCGAGACTCCGCAGCAGCCGGGGCGTGACCAGCCACTGCAACTCTCCCTCCAACGGACCTTCCCAGCGGGGCCCCTCCAGGTCGACGCCGGCCACGGCCGCCGTGGGCAGGCGCACGCGGGCGCCGGTGAGCCGGGCGATCCACTGCTCCATTCCGGGGTTGTGGGCGATCACCATGGCCGTGCCGGCCTTTCCCGCGGTGGCGGCCAGCACCTCGGAGAGGGCTTCCGGGCCGGCCATGTACAGGCGGCCGTCGAGGACCAGTTGCGGGCCCTCCTCCAGCTCCTCCACGAGGCGGGCGGCCGTCTCCTGGGCGCGCACCGCCGCCGAGGCCAGCACCAGGTCGGGGGGCTCGGCGCAGGCCTCCAGGAACCCGGCCACGCGGGGCACGTCCTTGCGGCCGCGCTTGTTGAGGGGGCGGTCGAAGTCCTCCTGCTCCGGGCTCGACCAGTCCGACTTGGCGTGACGCATGACGAGAAGTCTCTTCACTCTCATTCCCTCCTGGCGGTAAACTAACGGCATGCGCGTCGATCCCTCCATCTTCAAGGCCTACGACATCCGCGGCCTCTACCCCTCCCAGCTCGACGAGGCCGCGGCGCTGGCCGTGGGCCGCGCCTTCGCCACCCTGCTGCGGCCGCCGCAGGTCGTCGTCGGCCGCGACATGCGTCTGTCGAGTCCCGCCGTGTGCGCCGCCCTCGTGGAGGGGCTCACGCGCCAGGGCGCCGACGTCCTCGACCTCGGCATGGTCAGCACCGACCAGTACTACTTTGCCTGCGCCACCCGCCGGCGGCCGGGGATCATGGTCACCGCCTCCCACAACCCGCCCGAGTACTGCGGCTTCAAGATGGTGCGCCAGATGCCCTTCCTGCTGTCCGGCGACGAGGGCATCCAGGATCTTCGGCGGCTCATCGAGGCCGAGGACTGGGGCCCGGCCCCCGGCTCCGGCGGCGTCGAGAGCCTCGATCTGGGCGAGGGCTTCGTCGACAAGGTCCTGTCCCTCGTGGAGGTCGACCGCCTGCGGCCGCTGAAGATCGTCGCCGACACCGGCAACGGCATGGTGGGCCCCATCCTCGAGCGGGTCTTCGCGCGCCTGCCCGTGGAGTTGACGGGGATGTACCTCGATCCCGACGGCTCCCTGCCCAACCACGGCCTCGACCCCATGCAGGAGGAGAACCGCGCCGAGCTGCAGCGCCGGGTGGTGGCCGAGGGCGCCGACGCGGGTTTCGCCTTCGACGGCGACGGCGACCGCTTCTTCGCCATCGACGACCGCGGCCGCTTCGTTCCCGGCGACTTCCTCACGGCGCTGATGGGCGCCTGGCTGCTGCGCCGCGAAGGGGGCGGCACCATCGTTTACGACGTGCGCTGCTCGTGGGCCGTGAGGGACGCGATCCGCGCCGCCGGGGGCCAGGCCCGCCAGGAGCGCGTGGGCCACTCCTTCCTCAAGCCGCGGCTGCTGCGCGAGGGCGGCGTCTTCGCCGGCGAGCTGTCCGGCCACTACTACTTCCGCGACTTCTACGGCGCCGACTCCGGCATCGTGCCGTCCCTGGTCCTGATGCAGATGATGTCGGAGAGCGGCTGTTCCCTGTCGCAGCTGCTCTCGCCCCTGGAGTCCCGCTACTTCCTCTCCGGCGAGATCAACTCCCGGGTGGCGGATCCCGCTGCAAAGCTCGAGGAGCTGGCCGGGCGCTACGCCGACGGCTGCATCGAGCGCCTCGACGGCGTCTCCGTGAGCTTCGGAGACTGGCACTTCAACGTGCGCGCCTCCAACACCGAGCCCCTGCTGCGCCTCAACCTCGAGGCGCTGACCCCGCGGCGCATGGAGGAGAAGCGCGACGAGGTCCTCGCCGTGATCCGCGCCTGAGTCAGTAGAGCACGGGGATGACGTTGCCCACCGTGCCGGTGAAGCTGTCCACGATCAGCCACAGGCCGGCGATCACCAGCTGCCCCAGGATCAGCCCCACGAAGAACGGCTTGGTTCGTTCGTAGGTCCTCGCCCCGCCAAAGCGCAGCACCGCGCGCTTGACCACCCAGGCGAGGCAGATGGAGGACCACAGCACCGCCATGGTCCAGCCCGGGGCGACGGCGAACCCGAGGGGGTGCAGGGGCCAGCCGGCCACGTGCTGGCGGGCCACCATGAGCCCCGCCATCACCAGCCCGCCGCCGAGCATCCACAGGAAGCCGGTGAGGCTCGGACCCGCGGGGTTCTGAAGCTGGAAGATGGTCTGCTCCGCCGGGTAGCGGGCGAAGGAGCCGAAGTACTGGCGGTCCAGGTTGACGCCGCCGTGGTCGTAGGCCAGCCGCAGGGTGAACCAGACCGACACGGCGAGGGTGACCAGCATGGCCAGGGCGATGGCGGCCAGCAGCCGGCGCCGGTTGCCCGAGGTCTCGCTGCCCAGGCGCAGGCCGTTGGCCAGGGGCGCCATCATGAAGACCAGCAGCTCGCCGCTCCATATCAGGCTGTGCCCGGCCGCCAGCAGACCGGCGGGACCGAGAGCCGGCGCGCCCACGGTGGTGATCACGAAACCGGCGGGCACCATGGCCGGCGAGATCGTCGGGATCCCCCCTTCGGCCACGGCCCGCGTCAGCCCGGTGAAGATCACCAGGGCCCCCAGCACGATGACCGGCGCCGCCCATCCCGGCATCCCCGCCTGCCACAGCCACACGGTCATGCCCCCCAGGCCGGCGGCGCCGCCGATGACGGCCCAGCGGAAGGGGAGGATCTCGCCGCTGTCGTCGATCGAGGCATCCCCGAGGGCGGCCTTGCGCCACACCCGCCGCAGGTGGCCGCGGGCGTACCACAGCCCGGCGCCGGTGAGCACGATCAGGGCCCCCATCCCCTGGTGTCCGATGATCGGTTCCGTCCAGTAGCCCAGGCCGAGGTGGGTGGTGTCGATGCCCATGACGTGGAGGATCCTCTGCTCCACGGCGATGAGCAGGTAGAAGAACCACAGGCTGAAGGCGATGCTGGTGTTGATGAACCAAGCGAAGCCGAGCACCAGGAAGTTCAGCCCCACCCGCACCGGCACCCCCGGGAACAGGTCGAGGCGGGTCACCAGGGTCGGCGCCGGCACCTCGGGGAAGTAGTGCTGCAGGCCCTGCAGACCACCGACGACGGCGGGCACGGCGAAGCCCACCCACAGGCTCGCCCGCCGGAAGATGTCCGGCAGGACGGCGCCCGGTTCCTGGCGGAACAGCTCCAGCGGCACCTGGGCCATGGGGAAGGGCAGGCGCTCGTGCTCCACCCACTGGCGCCGCAGGATGGCCAGGACGCAGACCAGGGTCAGGTAGAAGGCGGCGTAGAAGGCCAGCCATCCCAGCAGCACCGGCATCCAGGCGGGCCAGGGAATCGCCATGCCGCCCTCGTAGAGCCCGCGCACCGCCTCCGGATCGCCCACCATCGTCCACTCCGCCAGGTGCGGATGGAGCCGCTCCGCCCACTCGTTCTCCGGCGAGGCGTAGTAGTAGATCCCGGTGACCAGGGGCAGGAGCATCCCCGTCACCCCGCGCGTCGGGATCGCCGCCGCCACCATCATCATCACCATGGCCGTGATCAGCTCTCCGCGCGTGAACCCCCAGGCAGGCCGGCAACACCGGAGCAGCACGTGCCCGAGGATGAGCACGAAGAGCAGGAAGAAGGCCGCCGGCGTGGACGACGAGAACCCCATGGGGGTCCCCCGCAGGAGCTTGGTCGTGTACGGGGCGCCGACGCCGATGACCACGCACAGGAGGCTGCCCACGGCGATCCCCCGCAGGGTGACGGCCGACTCCGGGCCGGCGGAGGCGCGGGCGGGTTCGCGGTCCTGGAGGGCGGATCGGTAGTCGGGGGGGATGTGGCGCTTCATGTGGGGGTTGGGGGCCTCGCGGCTCTGCTTGTCAGGGGCGAGTCGGGTCCCGCTAATTAACACCATGACCGCACCGGGCAACGGCACGGGCACCCGACGCAGGCTGCCCATCGGCGTTCAGACCTTCCGCGAGATCCGCGAGGAGAACTGCTACTACGTCGACAAGACCGGCTACCTGCGCCGCCTCGCGGAGGGCGGCAAGCACTACTTCCTGTCGCGGCCCCGGCGCTTCGGCAAGAGCCTGTTCCTCGACACCTGCAAGGAGCTGTTCGAGGGCAACGAGCCGCT
Source organism: uncultured Gemmatimonadaceae bacterium (assembly GCA_964512165.1). Lineage (GTDB taxonomy): Bacteria > Latescibacterota > UBA2968 > UBA8231 > UBA8231 > UBA8231. The sequence goes on from CAZEHQ010000079.1 coordinate 7,787, forward strand.
CTTCGAAGGGCTGCACATCCACCCGCGCTGGGACTGGTCCATCCGCCATCCGGTGGTGCACCTGAGCTTCGGCAGCGGCCACTTCCAGGGGCCGGGCGATCTGCGCACGGAGGTGACGGACCGGTTGAAGGCCATGGAGGACGACGCGGCGGTCACCGCTCGCCCCGACTCCGTGCCCGCCCGCCTCCGCCACCTGATCGAGTGGCTGCATCAGCGCACGGGCCGGCGTGTGGTGGTGCTCGTCGACGAGTACGACAAGCCGATTCTGGATGCGCTGGACACACCCGAAACGGCCCGCGCCAACCGCGACTTCCTGCGCGGCCTCTACGCGGTCGTCAAGGACTGCGACGCCCACATCCGCTTCACCTTCTTCACCGGGGTGAGCAAGTTTTCCAAGGTCAGCCTGTTCTCCGGCCTCAACAACCTCTCCGACATCACCCTGGACCCGCGCTACTCCGCCATCTGCGGCTACACCGAGGAAGACCTGGACGCGGTCTTCGCCCCCGAGCTGGCCGGCCTCGACCGCGAGGAGATCCGGGACTGGTACAACGGTTACGGCTGGCTCGGCGACGACAAGGTCTACAACCCCTTCGACATCCTGCTGCTCTTCGACAAGCGCCGCTTCGGCGCCTGGTGGTTCGAGACCGGAACGCCGGCCTTCCTGATCGAGACGCTGACGGAGCGCGGGGTGAGTTCGGTTTCCCTGGAAGGCATGCTCGGCAGCGACGCGCTGCTCTCCCGGTTCGACGTGGAGGACATGGCGACCGAAGCGCTGCTCTTTCAGACCGGGTACCTGACCATTCACGCCATCGAGCCCCGCGGCGGAAGGACCTTCTACCGGCTGGGCTACCCGAACCGGGAGGTCCGGCAAAGCCTCAACGAGAGCCTGCTCAACCATCTCGCCGGTGATTCGACCCGGGGGGAGGAGCACAGCGCCCGGCTGTACGACCTGTTGATGGTCAACGACTTCGCCGGGCTGGAGGTCCTGTTCCGTTCGTTCCTCTCGGGAATCCCCTACCAGTGGCATACGAGCAACGACATCGCCGGGTACGAGGGGTACTACGCCAGCGTCTTCTACTCCTGCTTCGCCGGCCTCGGCCTCGATGTCACCGTGGAAGACAGTACCAGCCACGGCCGTCTCGACATGGCGGTGCGGTTCAACGACAACGTGTACCTCTTCGAGTTCAAAGTGGTGGAGCTGACCACGGAGGGCGCCGCCATGGCCCAGTTGAAGGAGCGGGGGTACGCGGACAAGTACCGGGGCCGCGGCGAGCCGATCCACCTCGTGGCGGTGGAGTTCAGCCGCCAGAGCAGGAACATCGTGGCCTTCGAGGTGGAGCCGGGGTAGGCGGTGGCTTGCGCGTGGGATACAGCGACTCAACTACCGAGGGTGAGATGAATCTGGAGCAAGTACTGGCGTTGGTGATCCAGCGTATACGCAGCGGTTCCCTGGAGAATGAAGCGCAGGTGAAGCAGGCGGTCATCGTGCCGATCCTGCGTGCCCTTGGTTGGGACGATTCAGACCCGGCGGAGTTCAAGCCGGAGTATTCCGTTGACAATGGCCGGGTGGACTATGCCCTGCTCGGGAAGACGGGACCGCTGGTGTTCATCGAAGCCAAGGGGATTGGCCGCGTGGACATTTCGGGCGAGGAGCAGCTGTTTGGATATGCTGTGAACAAGGGCGTTCCGTTCCTTGTCCTGACCGATGGCGACATCTGGGGCTTCTATCTCAGCATGGCGGCCGGCGCCCCTGCTGAGAGGCGGTTCTACCGGGCGGAACTGACCCGGGAAGGGAGGATCCCCGAGTACTCCCACTTTCTTGGAACACACCTTCAGAAGAGCCATGTCCTTTCTGGAGATGCCAGACGTGCGGCGGAGGACTTGCTCGCGAGCAACCAGGATCGGGAGAAGGCGCGCGAGGCGATCCCAGGCGTTTGGAAAAGCTTGCTGGCGAGACCAGACGACATGCTCCGTGACCTGCTCATGGAGCAGGTGGCGAGTGAGTGTGGAACCATGCCGGAACAGGATGATGTGGAGTCGTTTCTGAAGGCATGCCTCTCCGGTGGAGTGCCTGAGGTGCCCGATGCACCCGTGCCTGCCACCAGGCCCCGGCGGAGAAAGTCGTCACCCGAACCTCAGCCGGCGACGTCCACAGGGACTCGGAAAATCACCGGATACATCCTCGAGGACAGAACCGTGGAGACCGGGGCCGCGTATCGAACACTGGCAGGGGTGTTGAAGGAGTTCCATCGGCGCGATCCCCAATTCATGGAGCGTTTCGCGGCTCAAACGGTGGGACGGAAACGGCAACTGGTTGCCCGTGACCGCAAGAACCTCTACCCAGACACACCTGACTTGGTAGAGAAGATGTCGCTGGATCTGGGGAATGATTGGTGGCTGGGCCACAATCTCAACGCCGATACCATCCGACGCAGAATCAAGACCGCCTGCGAGATCGCGGGTGTGAAGTACGGATCCCAGCTGAAGTTGATCGAGTCGTGAGGGGCAGCAACCTGCCACACCCCTCAAACCTCCGGCCTCCGCCCTCCTCCACGGCTGCTCCACCGCACACACGATGACCAACATCGCCCTGTCCGCGTGGGACTGAAACTCACCCTGAACGCCGGTTAGCGGCTGGAGCGCACAACGGATGAGTGGCAGTCAGCCCAGATACGAGTGGCGCCGCGTCACCGGGAAGGCCGCCTTCGCCGCCCGGGACGGGGCGGGAGCGCTGGTCTTCCGGGACAGGATGTGGCTGCTCGGTGGCTGGAACCCGGGGGACAAGACCCACTTCCCCCTGATCTGCAACAGCGAGGTATGGTCGTCGGCCGACGGCGCCGCCTGGAGGCTCGAGATTCCGCAGGCGCCTTGGGAAGGGAGGCACTGCGCCGGTTACGTGGTCCATGACGGCCGCATGTGGATCGTGGGCGGCGACTGCAACCAGGGCCACTATCAGAGCGATGTGTGGAGCAGCGCCGACGGCATCCGCTGGGACCTGGTCGGCGACCGCGTGCCGTGGGCGCCGCGGGCCCTCCACTACACCCTGGCCTTCGACGGCCGGATCTGGGCGATGGGCGGCCAGACGATGCCCGAGTTCGCGGGCGGCGACGAGGTCTTCCACAACGATGTGTGGTGCACCGTCGACGGCGTCAGTTGGACCCGCGTTGTCGAGCGCGCTCCCTGGCCGCCCCGGGGGATGATCGGTGGCGCCGCCGTGCACCACGGCCGGATGTGGATCCTGGGCGGGGGCACGTACGACACGCCGGCAACTCCCGTCCGGAGGTTCTACAGCGACGTGTGGAGCTCGGCCGACGGGGTCAACTGGGAGCGGCACGTCGCGCACGCTCCGTGGGCGGCGCGGCAGTACCACGAGGTGGCCGTCTTCGACGGCCGCATGTGGGTGATGGAAGGCTGGGCGGCGGAGAGCGGGAACCGCCGCGACGTGTGGTTCTCGGCCGATGGTGTGGAGTGGACCGAACTGCCAGGTACCCCCTGGGCGCCCCGACACGCGGCGAGCGTGTTCATCCACGACGGGTCGCTGTGGATGGTGGCGGGCAACAACATGGAGCCGGATGTCTGGCGGCTTGGACGCAAGGGATAGCGCTGGCGCATCGGGCCGCGATTGACCATCATTCCGGCCACCATTGACTCTCCCCGGAAATGCTCAACTCGAGAGGGCACTGAAATGAAGACAGCTATCCTCTTCATCATCGGGCTGGCCGTGTCATGGAGCAGTGCAGAGGCCGAGCCCCGGGTCGAGGGGCGGGTGCTCTTGCCCTCGGGCGCACCGGTGCCCGGGGCCCAGGTGCTGTTGCTTGATCTGACCGATCTGCGCGCCCCTCCGCTGGCTGCCGTCACCGACCGGTCGGGGCGGTTCTCCCTGTCCCTGGCCGCCCCGGCGGAAACCCTGCCGGCGCGCTTCCAGCTGGGGTCGAACTACCCCAATCCCTTCAACCCCTCCACCCTCATCCCGTACCAGTTGCCGGCCTCGATGGCCGTGCGCCTGGAAGTGTTCAATGTCCTGGGGCAGCGAGTGGCGATCCTGGTGGACGGGGAGCAGCCGGCCGGTGCTCACACGGCGGAGTGGGACGCCACCGATGCGGCGGGTCAGGCGGTGGGCGCGGGCGTCTATGTCTACCGGCTGAGCGGGGGCGGGGAGATGATCACCAAGTCGATGCTGCTGGTCGACGGACAGGCGGGGACTCCGTCGGGGGCCGGCTCCGCCGGTGAGGCTCCCTCCGGAGAGGCCGGAGCCGCGGCCTACGGATTGATCGTCTCGGGGCCGGGACGGGTCCCCTACGTCGATCCGGCTTTCCGGGTGGAGGCGGGCATGGCCCCGCTGGATGTAGTGGTCGAAGCGGCGGGCAACGTTGCCTCGGCGAAGGTGGCCTCGGGGGGCATTCTGGGCGACGTGGACAACACCGGCCACGTCGACTTCTTCGACGCCCTGCTGGTGGTGGCGTACAGCCTCGATCCTTCCATCGTCATGCCCAACGGCGGCGATATCTCCCTGGGCGATGTCAACGCCGACGGCCGGATCGATCTGTCCGACGCCTGGACGATCGCCGCCTACCTCAACGATCCATCCGATCCGGCACTGCCCGCCGGCATCGGGGAAGCGGCGGGTCCGACCGCTTCGCTGGCGCCGGATCCCTCGACGGTGTCCTTTGCCGACGACGGGGCCTGGCACCGGTTCACGGTAGAGGCCGACGAGCCGGTCATGGTGGTGGCCAACCCGGCGGGAACCCCCCGGCGGCTGGAGATCACCAGGCGCAGCGGCCGGGACAACTACTGCCCGGCCGAGGCCGAAGACGCCGGCTCGCGCCAGGGCGGGCAGTCGGTCTACCTGGCCGGGTGCACGGAGGGTCCGGCCACGGTGGAGTTGCGGCGCGAAGCGGACGGCGCGGTTTTGGGGACCTACACCTTCGAGGTGACCGGCAGTCCGGCCGACCTGGTGGTTCAAGCGATCTCGGTCAGCGACGATACCCTTGCGCCGGGTGAGTCGTTCACACTCAGCGCCACGATTCGCAACCAGGGCACGGGTGCGGCTGCAGCGACGACGTTGCGCTACTACCGCTCGTCGAACCGGACGATCTCCACGCAGGATACGCAAGTCGGCTCCGATCAGGTGAGCGCCCTGGCCGCCTCCGGCACGAGTGCCGAGTCGATCCGCCTCGATGCCCCATCGGCTGAAGACACCTACTACTACGGCGCCTGCGTCGACGGCGGGGGCGGCGAGAGTGCCAGCAACAACTGCTCCGCGGGAGTCCGTGTCACGGTGGAGATGGCCGCGAACCGGCCGCCGCTGGCGACGGTGAACGAGCTTCCTCCGCAGACCGCGCAGACAGGCGATCCCGTGGACGGGGAAGGCTCTGCGGTGACCATACAGCCAGGCAGCTCCGTGGACGTGGACGTGTCCGAGTTCTTCAGCGACCCCGACGGGGAGGAGCTGACCTACTCGGCGTCATCGTCGAACGCGGGCGTCGTGAGCGTGTCGGTGACGGGCAGCACGGTGACGTTCACGGGAGTCGCCGAGGGGATGGCCACGGTGACGGTGACGGCCAGCGACCCGGGAGGCCTGGTGTCGACGCCCCTGAGCGCGAGCGTCACCGTCACCGCGGATGGGTACACACCGGTCGACTGGATTCAGATCGTTGCAGGCGGAGGAATCCAGGCCCAGGTGGGCGCTCTGACAGTCTGGGTCACTCCGGGAGGAGGCTGCCTCACTGTTTCCAGCGTTGTTTCCGACACCGCCACCTCTTTTGGCACCTCCAACTGGCAGATTCGCGGAGAGGCCGACGGATGGGTGGATGTGGAGGGCACGGAGCGCGTTGGCGAGATCTGCGGCGACCTTCTCCCCGAAGGGCCGGGCGAATATCGATGGGTCGTGGAGATCACCACCGAGGGCGACATGGGGAGATACGCGAGCGGGAACACCCTGGTAGTTGGCGGATGAGCTTGTGAGTCTGCACGGTCCCCCCGGTTCGTCATCAAGCCGCTACAGGTAGCACACCGCCCTGCCGTTGGCAGCGGCACCTCGCGCACGCCCGCGGGCCACCGGCGCGCGGCGGGCGCAGAGACAGGACCGGATGCTGGACTTCAAGCGCCCTGAACCCAGTACCGCGGTGATCCGGATCGTACGGGCCGTCGTACCCCTGGCGAACCGCCTGTTCCTGAAGGGGTTGCAGCTGGATGTCGATGCCGAGTCCATCGCCCGGCTGAGGGAGATACGGGGGCACCCCGCGGTCCTGGCCCCCAACCACCCGGCCTCGGCCGATCCCGTGGTCATGTTCCTGTTGTCCACGCGGGTGTCGCAGCCGTTCTACTACATGGCGGCGCGGGAAGCCTTCGACAAGGGCCGGTTCGGGGCCGTCAGGGGCTGGCTGATGCAGCGGGTCGGCGTCTACTCGGTGGTGCGCGGCACCGTCGACAGGGATGCCTTCCGGACGACGCGGCAGCTGCTGCTCAAGGGGGACTGGCCGGTCGTCATCTTCGGGGAAGGGGAGGTCTCGCGCCAGAACGACAGGGTCATGCGCTTCGAGAGGGGCATCGTGCAGATGTGCTTCTGGGCCCTGGACGACATGGTGAAGGCGGACGTCAGCAAGCCGTTGTATGTCGTGCCCGTGGGCATGAAGTATCACTACCCGCGCGACATGTGGAGCTCCATCGACGCCGCCCTCGCGAGGCTGGAACGACACATCCTCCCCTCCGCCGGACGGACGCCGGCCGAGCGCTACGATCGGTTGCGCCGCATCGGTGTGGCCGTCTTCCGAACCCTCGCGGCGGAATACCAGTACGAGATCGACGAGACCGTCTCCCTCGATGTCCATCTCGAGCGGTTGAAGGATGCGATCCTGGCCCGCGCCGAAGGGATCATGGGCCTTCAGAAGGGAACGGACATCCTCACCAGGACTCGCGCCTTGAAGAACCTGGTGGATACCCAGGTGCACCAGGACACCGAGGAGATGACGGAGTACGAAGGCCGGATACACGCGGAGCAGCTCCGGAAGATCCAGCAGTTCTACCCCGATCTGGAGCGGCTGATCAACTTCATATCGATCACCGACGGATATGTCGCCGAGGAGCCGTCGCCCGAGCGCTACCTGGATGTGATCCTCCGCCTCGAGCGGGAGGTCTTCGGCAGGTCGGAACCGCGGGGACCGCGGGTGGCGTCGGTCCGCGTCGGTGAACCGGTAGATCTCCGGGAGCGTTACGACTCCTATCGAGGCCAGAAGAGAGAAACGGTCGAAGAGATAACCGCTGACGTCGAGACAGCCGTTCAGAGTCTGGTCGGTGGGTCGAGAAAGGAACCGGAATGCACTTGACCGCGAAGATGAACTTCGGGGAAGACCTCGGGCAGAACCTGGGGACCGTGTTTCAAGCCCGGGACGACAGTGGCCGGGTGGTCTTCGGCGCCGGGTTCATGGGGCTCTACAACACCCACTTCCGCATGGACCGGTGGACGCTGCAGCTCTTCGTCCGTCACGAGGGCGGGGAGGTGGCCTGGGAGAAGCTGCCCATTCCAACCGAGGACGGCGGCAACTACCTCTTCGACCTCGACGGCCGGGTCTACCAGTTCAGCCCCCATCACGATCGCACGGCGCGATGGTTCGATGACGAGTCCGGGGCCTGGGTCGTGGACGAGAGGTTCGGCATGGGGGAGACGGCGAGCGGCGAGGGGGCGATGCGCCTGGCGGGCCAGTTGCTCCAGTTCAAGGGCGGCGAGGCATGGTACGACGGCGCGAAGATCCTGGCGAAGCCGAGCGAGGGCCGTTACCACCACTTCTACTACTCTCACGGGCACCTCGTCTTCTATCAGAACAACACCCCCGAGTGGAGCAAGCTGCACGCGGTCCCCTGGCGGCCGGGCGACGGTCCTCTCGACCTGGACCGGGCGATCACCCTGGACCTGCGCTATGCGGGGGAGAGCTCCTTCGCCGCCGGACAGTTAGGGGACGAGATCATCCAGTCCTCCAACCTCGGCGGGGTCTACGCCTTCGACGGCTCAGGGTGGAGGATCATCCGCCAGTCGCTGGCGGGGGTGAGCCACCAACTCTACTCGATGCTGAACTGGTACGACCGCATGCTCATCGGCCACTACCCGACGGGGAACCTGCTGGAGTACGTGGAGCGGGGGCCGGAGCTGCGCCACCTGCAGGACTGGCCGCCGGTGATGCCGGGTGTCTCCACCGAGGTTCGCGAGGCGCAGACGACCTGCCTCTTCGGGGGAGACCTGCACGTGGGCGTCTGGCCGTGGGCGGAGCTGTGGCGCTACGACCACCACGGCGACGAGTGGGACTTCGTGCGCAGGATGTTCGAGCATCCGCCGATCACGGCCGAGTGGAATCACCCCTGGGAGGACCGGACCGTGGGCTACAACGAGATCCACGGCGACAGCATCGTCTGGAACGACTGGGGCAATCGCACGACCGGTCTCGCGCCGATGGGTGATTCCCTCTTCATCTCCACGAGCGCCAAGGGCTGCCAGCAGCGGGACATGAGGATGGAGTTCCTCCACGACGACGAGATCTGGGACGAGTACCGCACCGTGCACCGCATGCGCAAGCCGGGATGCGCCGCGGGGCCCGTGGCCTGGCAAGAGGGGGAGACCACGCTGGAGTTCATCGCCGATGGGGACCGCATCGCCATCGCCCAGGATGGAGCCGAGATCGCATCGGCGCCGGCCGACCCCAAAGTGGTGGCCAACCTGGGATCGGCGCGGATCGAATGGGGGAAGGGCATGTACGGACCGTTCGCGGGGGAGGTGACGCCGCGATGACTCCCCGGACGATCTCGGAACAGGACAAGGAGGTCTACGCCGAGCGGGGGTTCCTCATCCTGCGGCAGGCCTTCTCGAAGGGCCGCATCGAGTCCCTTGTCGAAGGGGTCGAGCGCATGATCGACAAGGGGCTGGAGGGAGAGTGCGATCTGAGGTGGATCGACCGCGAGAGCCGGCTGCCCTCACGCACCGGCCACATGCTGCACCCCGAGAAATACCACCCTGCCTTCGGCGACTGGATCGACGAGGATCTCGCCCCACAGCTGGAGGCCCTGGTCAGCGGCCCGGGCGTGCGCCACAGCCTCTTCGGCATGCTCGCCGCCGGCGGCGGCCAGGCGTACACCCAGAAGTGGCACCGCGACCTCGGCCGGGCGGGTGACCCCGACGAGACCGCGTACCTGCGGAAACACGAGGGCCGCTTCGTCCAGTTCAACGCCCCCCTCGTGGCCGGCGACCGCTTCCTCCACATCGTCCCCGGGAGCCACCTGCGGGCGTCCACGGAAGCGGAGATCGAAGCCTCCTGCAGCGAAGGCGGGGAGATGCCCGACGCCTTGGTGGTCGAGCTGGAGCCGGGGGACATCGTCCACTACAACGCCAACCTCTGGCACCGCGGCTGGAACCCCGAGGGCCGCAAGCGCTGGACCCTGCACTGCGCCTTCTGGAGCGCGGGGGCTACGGTGATGAAGCACGAGCACGGCCAGCGAGAGGCCCTGACGCGGCCGGGGCACCTGGAGCGGATGCCTCCGGTTACGCGGGGGTATGTCCGGAGTTACCTGGACAGCTATCCCGAGGGGGAACCGCCTTCACTGTTTGACTTGTAGGCCTCACCCCCCACCCCCCCCCCCCCCCCCCGGGGTGTGGCCCCAAAAAAACCCCCC
>CAZEHQ010000080.1:0-17393 GCA_964512165.1 uncultured Gemmatimonadaceae bacterium
GGAACTCGGCCTCGAGATCGCCTTCGTCCACAACCGCAGTCCCGGCCGGGTCGCCGGCCTGCCGCCGGAGCACGTCCTCGAGGACCTGGGCGCCTTCGGTGACCGCGGCGCCGACCTCGTCGTCGAGGTCGCCCATCCCGACATCACCCGCGATCACGGCCGCGCCTTCCTGCAGACCGCCGACTACATGCCCCTCTCCCTGACCGCCTTCGCCGACGCCGAGCTCGAAGCCGGACTCCTCGACACGGCCCGCTCCGCCGGCACCCGCCTCTTCGTCCCCCACGGCGCCGTGGTCGGCCTCGACGCCCTCGAAGAGGGCCGCGAGACCTGGGACGAGGTCGGCATGGTCATGAAGAAACCCGTGCGCAGCCTCGACTTCTCCAACGCCCCCGGCATCGACCCGGAGGCGATCACCGCGGAGACCACCCTCTTCGACGGCACGGCCCGGGAGATCTGCCCCCTCTACCCCCGCAACGTGAACTCCCACGCCGCCGTGGCCCTGGCCGGCATCGGCTTCGACCGCACCCGCTCGGTGCTGATCGCCGACCCCGCCCTGGAGGCATCCATCATCGAGGTGGAGGCCCGCGGCGGCGGCGTGGAGATCTCCATCCGGCGGGCGAACCCGATGATGGGCGTCAGCGGCGTGATGACGCTGATGTCGACGCTGGCCAGCATCGGCCGCGCCAAGGGGGATATGCCGGGGCTTCGGGTTTGTTGAGCGTTGAGTCGAATGGGGTTCGATGTAGTTCTACCCATCGGGCAGAGACTCGCACCTCACGAGCGAGGATAGCGGTACGCCCTCCGCATCCTCCCGCCCGGACACTGAGTGACTCCGGAGCCATCCGACAACGACTCTACCTCCTGCCTGAAACGAGGAACAGATGAACCTTGGGCGTCTACCATTTGGAACGCATGACCGGCGAAGAGCCATTTCGCGACGGAGAGCGCGAGTTCGATCTCCGACTGGTCGACTACTGGCGTTGGTCGGCGTCCGATCTCGTCAGCAACGCTCAGCGCGGTACCTTGGCCGAGTTCCTTGTTGCCCATGCGCTGGGTGTGGACGGCGGCGTCCGAAGCGAGTGGGACGCCGTCGACCTGCGGACCCGGAGTGGCGCAAAGATCGAGGTGAAGGCTTCGGGGTACGTTCAACCATGGGACCAGCCCAAGTACTCCAGGGTCAGCTTTGGCATCGCTCCAAAGCAGGCGTGGGACGCGGAGGCCAACACTTCGAGCGGCACTCCAGTCCGATCAGCGGACGTCTACGTCTTCGCCGTTCACGCTCATCGGGAGCAGGAGTCGATCGACCCGCTTGATCTCTCTCAATGGGAGTTCCATGTCCTGAGCACCGCCAGGATCCAAGCGGAGGTCGGGCAGGTCAGCTGTTCCAAGAGTCAAGGTTCCGGCATGTGAGTCCCAAGCGCGTCCGGATGCCAAAGGGAGACTTCTACCTGCTGGGGCGGGTGTTGTATACTGAACCAATGGAAAGGGGACCAGCAATTGCAGGGTCACAATTTCGTTAGAGGCAGCAAGCAAGTCCTCTCGGAAGCAGATCGCGCCTTCTGGGACGAGAACGGCTACGTCGTCGTGCCCGACGCCGTCCCCCGGGAGAACCTCGACCGCCTCGTGGAGGCCATCTGGGAGTTCCTCGAGATCGACCCGGACGACCCCGAGGACTGGTACCGCCACGACCCGTACACCCGCGAGCGCCGGACCTCGCCGATCTCCAGCGGCGGCATGGTGGAGATCTACCAGCACCAGGCGATCTGGGACAACCGGCAGTACCCGAGGGTGCACCAAGCCTTCGCCGAGATCTGGGGCGACGAGAAGCTGTGGGTCTCCCTCGATCGGGCCAACATGAAGCCGCCGGCGCGGGAGGACCGGCCGGCGTGGAACAACAAGGGGATGATCCACTGGGACATGGACACCTCGAAGCGGCCCATCACCTTCGGCGTGCAGGGGGTCCTCTACCTCACGGACACCTCCGAGGACCAGGGCGGCTTCCAGTGCGTTCCCGGCTTCCACCGCATGTTCGAGGAGTGGGTGGAGACCCAGCCCGAGGACCGCAACCCCTCGCGGCCGGACCTGGAGGGTTTGACGGTGAAGCCGATCCCCGGCAAGGCGGGAGACCTGCTGATCTGGCACCGGCTGCTGGCCCACGGCAACGGCCACAACCGCTCCGACCGGCCGCGCCTGGCCCAGTACATCACCATGTCCCCCGCCGGCGATCCCAAAGGAGCGGGCACCCGGATCCAGGCCTGGCGGGACCGCCGGCCGACGGCGGGTTGGCCCGGGGACCCGCGCGACCGGGAGCACCGGCTCCAGGAGCCGGCCCGGCTGACGCCGCTGGGCCGCAGGCTCCTCGGACTCGAACCCTGGGACTGAAGCCCCTCAGGCGGCGTATACGCAAGGAGGCAACCTCGTGAGAAGAGCAGACCTGCACGTCCATACTCATGCGTCGTCCGACGCGTCGTTCAATCCGGAGGAGGTCTTCAGCGTGGCCTTGGCGCGGGGACTGACGGCTCTGACCTTCTCCGACCACGACTGCATCGACAGCCTTGCGGAAGGCCAGCGACTCTCGACCGTATACGGCGTGACCTTCCTGCCCGGCATCGAGATCACCAGTTCGTGGCGCGGGGTACCGGCCCACATCCTGGGCTTCTTCCCCGATGGCCCGCTCCCTTCCCTGGAGGATTTCCTGGCCGAGAAATTCTGGGGGGAGAGAAGACGCCGCAATCTCGCCATCGTGGAGTACATGCAGGGGCTGGGCGCGGCGGTGACCACCGCCGAGTACGACGCCGAGGTCGAGGCTCCGGAGCACGAGTCGAGGGCATTGTATGAGTTGCTGGTGAAGAAGGGCGTTGTGTCGAACTGGGATGAGTTCGGGGCCATACAGGAGGCCTCCGGCGTCCAGCTTCGCCGCCCGCTGGTTCCGGAGGCCATCGGGGCCTGTCACGAGGCCGGCGGCATTGCCGTGGTGGCCCATCCCGGCCACGACACCGGCGTCGTATTCACCTTCGACGAGGAGAACATCACCGCCCTGGCTGCCGAAGGACTCGATGGTGTCGAGGTGTGGCATCCCGCGCACACCAAGGCCCAGGAGGAGGAGTATGCACGAGTGACAGACCGCCTCGGACTGGTCAAGACCGGTGGTTCGGACATGCACATCCCCCGCCCGGAGCCCCAGAAGATGGTCGGCGGCACGTACTGTGATTGGGATGAGGTGCTCCGCTACCTGGAACGCTAGCGGCCTGCTGAACTCGCCCCTCCCGCAGGGTCCGGAGAGCCGGCGCCCTCGGGCAGCTCCGGGGGGCGCGGGTCCGGATCCTGGCGGCCGGCGCCGGGCTGGCCGGCCGCGCCACCGGGAGCACCGGCGGCGTGAGCCGGCCCGGCTCACGCCGCTGGGGCGCAGGCTGCTGGGCCTATATCCCTGGAGTTGAGTTCCCCCGCCGGGCGTAGCGGCCGAGGTCGATCTGCCCCGAGGCGATCCTCTGCAGGATCTCCGGATAGAGGCGGTGCACCACCTCCAGGACGCGGGCGGCCAGCGGCTCGGGGGAGTCGCCGGGCTCCACGGGCACCTCATCCTGGGCCAGCACCGGCCCGTGGTCGTAGATCTCGTCCACCACGTGCACGGTGGCGCCGCTGACCCGGTCGCCGGCGGCCAGGACCGCCTCGTGCACGCGCAGGCCGTAGAACCCCTGGCCGCCGTGGTGCGGCAGCAGGCCCGGGTGGATGTTGAGGATGCGGCCGTCGAAGGCGGCCACGGTCCGCGGCCCCACCCGCTTCATGTATCCCGCGAGACAGACCACCTCGGCGCCTTCCCCGCGCAAGGCGTCGCGGATCGCCGCGTCGAGGGCGGCGGGGTCCGGGTGGGTGAGGCCGCTCAGGTGGCGGGCCGGGATCCCCCGGGCCCGCGCCCGGGACAGGGCGCCGGACCTGGAGTTGTTGCCGATGACGACGCGGGGCTCGGCATGCAGCCGGCCCTCGCGGCAGGCGTCGAGGATGGACTGCAGGTTGGTGCCGCCTCCCGAGGCCAGGAACCCGAGGCGCAGGGGCGGCCGGCTCACGGCGGTCAGTCTCCGGCCGTTCCCCGCGAGGCGAGGGGCGTCCAGCCGCGTCCGGGCATGTAGGCGCGGGTCTCGTAGAACTTCTCGCGGATGGCGCAGAACTCCTCCGCCGTGCGGCACTCGCTCTCCGGCGCCTTGGGGTCGCGGATGACGAAGTCCGCCTCGGGCGGATAGCAGGCCATGGTCACGGGGTCCCGCTCCGGCGTGCAGGCGGCGGGCTCCTCGCCGACGTTGTTCGGCGCCTCGGCGCCCTGGTAGCGCAGGTCGAGGCTCCAGCGCACCCGGTCGCTGTGGTTCTCGAAGGAGGCGTGGGGGGTGAGGTTGGTGAGGAAGAGGACGTCGCCGGTCTTCATCGGCACGGGGATCGGCTCGGCGCCGGGCACCTGGCCGGGGATCTCCAGATAGCCGCCGTGGCCGCCCGTGTAGTGCCGGTACACGCCGTTGCGGTGGCTGCGGGGCACCACCCACAGGCAGCCGTTCTGCACCGACACGTCGATCAGCGGGATCCAGCAGGTGAGGACGAGCAGGTTGTCGCAGTGGGGCAGGAAGTAGCCGGAGTCCTGGTGCCAGGGGACCTCGCCGCGCTCCCAGCGGGGCAGCTTGGGACGGACGCGGTAGACGGAGGAGCCGATGATGCGCTCGCCCACGAAGGCCTGGACCACGTCGAGCAGCCGGGGGTGGGTGACGGTATGGAACATCTCCGGCCCCGCGAATCGGCCGCTGTTGACCGGAGCCATGATCTGCCCCACCTGGTCGGGCCAGCGCTCCGCGAGCAGGGCCAGGCGCCGGTCGAAGGGAGCGTCGGGAAAGGTCTCGTCCACCAGGCCCTCCTGCCGGGCGCGCTCGGCCTCGCCGTCGACGGCGGCGTGGAGGCCGCGCCGGATCGGCTCCAGGTCGGCGTCGTCGAGGACGCCCGGCTTCATCACCCAGCCCTCTTCCTGGAAGTGGCGGCGTTCAGCGGCGGTGAGGCTCATGCTTCCTCGCTCTCGGCTTCAGTGGTGAAAGAGGCGGACGCCGGAGAACACCATGGTCATGCCGTACTCGTCGGCGGCGGCGATGACCTCGTCGTCCTTCACGGAGCCGCCGGGCTGGACCACGTGCTCCACGCCGGAGCGGCTGGCGCGGTCGATGTTGTCCCGGAAGGGGAAGAAGGCGTCGGAGCTGAGGGCCACGCCGCGCACGCCGTCGAGCCACTGCCGGCGGTCCCCTGGCGACAGGCGTTCGGGCACGGTGCGGAAGCACTCCCGCCAGGCCGCCTCCTCGGGGGCGGAGAGCTCGTCCTCGAAGAACAGGTCGATGGCGTTGTCCTTGTCGGCGCGCCGCAGTCCCTTGCGGAACCGCAGGCCCCGCACCGCCGGGTGCTGGCGCAGGTGCCAGCGGTCGGCCTTGCCGCAGGCCAGCCGCACGCAGTGGATGCGCGACTGCTGGCCGGCGCCGGCGCCGGCGACCTGGCCGTCGACGGCGCAGACCACGGAGTTCGACTGGGTGTACTTCACCGCGATGGTGGCCACCGTGAGGTCGCGGCGCGCCTCGTCGGACAACTCCTTGCGCGCGGTCACCACATCCGAGTAGAACCGATCGTCGGGCACGAAGTCGTTGCGAGGCTGCTGGAGGGTGACGCCGAAGACCTGGCGCGACTCCAGCGGCTGCGGCTCGTACCCCGCGTCGATCTCCAGGAGCTTGTAGTCGCCCCCCTTCTTCCCTTCCAGCAACTCCACGGAGCCTTCCTCGAAGCCGGGGGCCACGAGGCCGTCGGACATCTCCCGGCGGATGACCTCCGCCGTCGACCGGTCGAGGGGGTCGCTGACGGCGATCCAGTCGCCGAAGGAGGCGAGGCGGTCGGCGCCGCGGGCGCGGGCGTAGGCGCAGGCGAGCGGGCTCAGCTCCGCGTCCTCCGGGACGAACAGCGCCTGCCGCAGGGCGGACGGCAGGGACCGGCCCACGGCGGCGCCGGCGGGGCTCAGGTGCTTGAAGGAGGCGGCGGCGGGAAGGCCCGTGGCCGCCTTCAGCTCGCGCACCAGCTGCCAGGCGTTGAGGGCGTCCAGAAGGTTGATGTAGCTCGGCGCGTTGTGGACCGCCCGCAGAGGCAGGTCAGCGCCTTCGAGGAAGCAGCGGGCCCCGGTCTGGTGCGGGTTGCAGCCGTAGCGCATCCCGAGTTCGCCGGTCATCGCCGCCACCCGCGCTCTTCATTGACACTGTATGAAGCGGCTTCTATCATGCCGCTACACACTCGCCACAATCCCTCCTCCCCGCAAGACAGGCTCAACCGCACAGATGATCAAAGGTTGCTACACCGCCATCGTCACGCCGATGCGCGAAGACGGCAGCGTCGACTACGAGGGACTCGAGCGGCTCCTCGAGTTCCAGATCGCCAACGGCATCGACGGCATCGTCGCCGTGGGCACCACGGGCGAGAGCCCGACCCTGTTGTGGGAGGAGCACACCGAGGTCATCGAGCGCACCTGCCGGACGACGAAGGGCCGCTGCAAGTCGATGGCGGGCACCGGCAGCAACTCCACGCGGGAGACCCTGGCCGGCACCGCCCATGCGGCCCACGCCGGCGCCGACAGCGTGCTCCTCGTCGACCCCTACTACAACGGTCCCAGCTCGGTGGAGATCCGCCGCGAGTACGTGGCCCCGGTGGCGGCCGAGTTCCCCGAGTTGCCCATGGTCCCCTACATCATCCCCGGGCGCACGGGCACGATGATGCACCCCGAGGACCTGGCCATCCTCTACGAGGAGCATCCCAACGTGTCCACGGTGAAGGAGGCCACCGCCGACTACGACAACATGGCGAAGACGCGGCGCCTCTGCGGCCCCGGCTTCAGCATCATGTCCGGCGACGACGACCGCACCGTGGAGATGATGAAGCGCGCCGACATCGCCGCCGCCGGGGTGATCTCGGTCATGGCCAACGTCGTTCCGGGCCCGATCACCCGCATGGCCCACGCCCTCACCGCCGGCGAGACGGAGCTGGCCGACAAGCTGGCCGCCGACCTGCAGCCGCTCTTCGGCATCGTCGGCGTCGCCACCACCGAGCAGAGTTCCCGGGGCCCGGTGGAGTGCAAGGCCCGCAACCCGGTGCCCATCAAGATGCTGATGAACTTTCTCGGCATGCCCTCCGGCCCGTGCCGCCAGCCCCTGGGCCGCCTGACCCCCGGGGGGGCGGAGGTGGTGGTCGGCGCGGCCCGGCAGGTGTGGCGCAACGATCCGTCCCTGCTGGCGCCGGTGGGAGAGGCCTTCGGCGTCGACGTGGAGGCCCGGCTCCACGACGCGGCGGCGGTGGAAGCCCTCGTCTACACGGAGTACTGATGGCGACCCGCATCGCCGTCTGCGGTCTCGGCGGCCGCATGGGCCAGCGCCTGGGCCACCTCGTCCTCGACGCCGACGACCTGCAGCTCGCCGCCGCCAGCGAGCGGCCGGGCCACCAGTGGCTGGGGCGCGACGCCGGCGAGGTCCTGGGCCGCGGGTCTCTGGGCGTGAGCCTTCAGCCGGCCATCGCCGCCGCCGAGGCCGACGTGGTCGTCGCCTTCACCACCCCGGAGGCCACCCTCGCCGACGCCGCCGCCAGCGCCGCCGCCGGCACCGCCATGGTGGTGGGCACCACCGGCATGTCGCCCGGCCAGCTGGACGAGTTCCGCTCCGCCGTGGCCCCCGTCGCCTGCGTCTTCGCGCCCAACTTCTCCACCGCCATGAACCTCCTCTTCAAGCTGGTGGAGGAGGCGGCGAGCATCCTCGGCGACGACTACGACATCGAGGTCGTGGAGGCGCATCACCGGCACAAGGTCGACGCCCCGAGCGGCTCCGCCCTGCGCCTGGCCGAGCGCGCCGCCGCCGGCGTCGGGCGCAACCTCGACGAGGTCGCCGTCCACGGCCGCCAGGGAGAGACCGGCGAGCGCACGCGCAAGGAGATCGGCCTCCACGCCCTGCGGCTGGGCGACCTCGCCGGCGATCACTCCGTGTTCTACGGGTCCGCGGGGGAGTACCTGGAGCTGCGCCACCACGCCACCAGCCGCGACGCCTTCGCCCTGGGGGCCCTGCGGGCGGCGCGCTTCGCCGCCGCCGCCGAGCCGGGGCTCTACGACATGGGGGACGTGCTGGGGTTGTAGGGTCCGGCGCCGAAGCCGCTCCGCCGGGCCTTCAGGAGGTGGAGGGGCTGCGCTCGGGGCTGGGGTTGAGGAAGGCGGGCCTCAGGGTGCGCAGCTTGTCGCGCAGGCGCGCCGCCTCCTCGAAGTTCTCGGCTTCCACGGCCACGTGGAGGTCGCGCTCCAGTTGCTCCTTCTGCGACAGGGGGCGCTCCTTCTCCAGCTCCTCGTACCAGTCGGACAGGAAGGTCAGCTCGGGGCAGTCCTCGTCCATCACGTCCTCCTCCCCCTCCCACTCGCCGAGGAACTGCTCGATGCGGTCGATGCCGCGCTGCACGTGGCGCAGGGCGGCGTCGTAGTCCTTGGCCTCGAGGGCGGCCATGGCCCGGGCCCGGGCCTGCATCATCACCGCGTGGGGCAGGTACTGCTCGAAGTACCACTTGACCTCGTCGCTGTCGGCGTGCTCGTGGACGAGATCGAAGATGGCCAGGTTGTGACCGGTGTCGCGCTCCACGCCCTCGTAGTCCTCCAGGTAGAACAGGGCGAGATAGCGCTGGTAGTACTGCCAGGCCTCCTGGAAGAGGTCCTCGCAGCTCTGCTCGTCGAGCTCGGGACCGCTTCTGGGCAGGGAGCCGGGGCGGCTCCTCAGGGACTGGCGGAAGTGATGGAGGAAGGACTCGGCGCCGTGAGGCCGGTGTCCGTCGGGGCGGCCGGAGACATCGAGCTGGAGGATCCCCATGTCGATGCGGATCTGGATCTTCTCCGTGCCGTCCCGGGCGGTGATCCGGCGGGCGATGAACTCGTCCGGGTCGAAGGGCCACGAATTGAGCAGGTCACCGATGTCGTATTTCATGGCCCCCCTTCGGCTCGGGTCCGCCAGAATATAACCTCGGGTCCGGCGGTTCGCTACATGGGGAAGGGGCTTTCCCGCTAGCGCCGGGAGACCTTGATGCTGCCCACGGCGACGCCGATGACGAGGGCGATGACGGCGGCGATGATCAGGGCGTTGCGGACCACCCGGGCCCGCTGCTCCACGCGGATGGTGATGTCCTTCTCCTGGGCCTCGATGCGCTCCGGGCCCTCGTACCCGGCGGCCTCGACGCGCACGTCGTACTCGCTGACGCCGATGCCGGCGGGCTGCACGAGGGTGATGTTCACGGGCTCCTTCTCCCCCGGCAGGATGCGGTCGATCGTGTCGGGCTCGGAGGACCAGGTCCAGTCGAGGGGCGGCGTCAGCACCAGGTGCACCCTCTCCACCTCCAGGGTCCCGGTGTTGAGCAGGTCGACGCGCACCTTCACCTCCTCGCCGGTGCGCACCTCCTGGTAGCGGTTGGCGATGAGGGTTTCGAGGGCGCCCCGGCCCCGGGGGATGAGCTCGAAGCGCTCCTTGTTCCCGGGGATCGTGTTGATCTCCTCCAGGGGGATGGGGCCGCGGTGCTTGCGGTTCAGCTCGCCGATGCGCTCGAAGCCGGCGGCGTCGGTGACGAAGACGTAGAACTCGATCGTCTGGTCCACGTAACCGCGGCTGAGCTTCTCGGGGATCTGCAGCTCCAGCTCCAGCTGTTGGCGCGTGACCTCCTCGCTGAACTTCACCTGCGTCAGGTTGGCGTTGGTCCCCGGGTCGACGAAGGCGGGCGTGATCTCCCGCGGCAGGTTGACCAGGGCCAGGCGGAAGGTCTTCTCGTCCTCGGCGAGACGCTCGAGGATGAGGTCGAAGTTGACCCGCGTGTTGAGGTCGCCCTCCTGGGAGAACTGGACCGAGTTGATCGTCGGCAGGTCCTGGCTCGACTCCCGGCGCATGACGATGTGCAGGAGCTCCTTGCTGCCGTCGAGATAGGTGAGGTCGACGACCACGTCCTCGTAGTCGTGGAGCAGCCGGAAGGTGAGCCGCGTGCCCTCGCCCAGGGGCAGGGAGGGCAGGAGGATCTCGTAGGGCTCGGCGACGATCGTTCCCAGGCGCTCGGTGAGGGAGACCTTGAGGTTCTGGATCTCCAGCAGGGGCCGGATCTCGCTCTCCTCGCGGTCGGGGTTGAGGGAAAGGGCCTGGTCGAGCTGGGAGGCGTTCTCGAGGACGATGTCGACCTGGCGGCGGCCGTCGAGGGTGCGGTACTTGCGGGCCTCGCGGATGGTGACGCGGGTGGCGTCCTTGAGGAACTCGAGGCGCGTGCGGTCGAGCTGGAAGACCGCCTCGCTGTACTTCAGCTCCGACTGCAGGAAGGCGCGCCGGGCTTTGTTCAGGCTCTCGAGGGTTTCGATCTTCTCGTCGTAGAGCTCCTGGATGATGTCGTACTCGCTCTTGTTGTTGTCCATCTCCAGCTTGCGGCTCTCCACCTCCCACTGCGCCTTGCGCAGCTTGATGTCGTAGAGGCGCTGCTCCTTGGTGCGCAGATCCTTGGTCGCCGCCAGGGGCGAGGCCAGGAGGCCGAGGAGGAGGGCGCCCAGGCAGGCGCGGGCGGCGGTCATCGGCGGCTGATGCGGACGCTGGCCACGCCGATGCCGACGACGAGGAGGACGAGGATGCCGATGAGGATGACGTTGCCGGCGATGTTCGATCGCGCCCCCACGTGGATGGTGAGGTTCTTCTCCAGCGACTCCACGTTCTCGTTGCCCACCTGGCCCTGGGCCTCGACGCCGAGCTCGTAGTTGCCCACGGCGATGTCGGGGGGCGGCCGGGCGACGATGTCGAGGGGCGCCCTCTCGTCGGGCTCCAGGCGCTTGATGAGGGCGGGCGTCACCTCCTCCTGCCACTGGTAGGGCAGGTCGAGGGCGGCCTTGATGTTCTGCACCGCCACGCTGCCGCGGTTGAGGAACTCCACGCGGATGCGCAGGTCCTCGCCGGTCTGGATCTCGCGGTAGGTGTTGGAGACCAGGACCTCGAGCTTGCCGATGCCCTTGGGGATGAGCTCGAGCTCGACGTAGTTGGCCCGCAGGGCGATCACCTCCTCCTCCGGCACCGGGTCGTCGCCGTAGCGCTCCCGGATGGCGTTGATGCGGGCGTACTCGCGCGGCTCGGTGACCAGGGCGAAGAAGGAGCGCGCCAGGCCCACCAGGTCACGGTCGAGCTTCTCGGGGATCTCGAGGACGAGGCCGAGGGTGTCCTTGGACTTGTTCTCGTCGAACTTCACCTGCGTGACCTTGGCGCCGGCGTTGCGGAAGGAGAAGTCGATCTTGCGCGGCAGGCCGAGGACGGCGAGGGCGAAGCTGCGCTCCTCGTCGGAGAGGCGCTCGAGGATGAGGTCGAAACGCACGTCCTGCTGCAGTTCGCCCGACTGCGAGAACTGGGCGGAGTTGATGCTCGGCAGGTTCTCGCGCCCGCCCTTGCGCAGGGTGACGGGGATGCTCTCCAGGGTGTCCAGGTAGCCGAGGACCACGGCCACCGCCTCCTCGTCGCGCAGGAGGCGGAAGGTCAGGGTGCGCCGCTCGCCCACGTCGAGGGCGGGGACGCGGGTCTCGTAGGGCTCGCCCACGATGGGCCCGTTCTCCAGGGAGACGAAGATGTTCTCCACGCGCAGCAGGATGCGCAGGTCCTCCTCGGTGAGGGAGGGATCGACGACGAGGGCGTCGCGCGTGTCGGAGGCGTTCTCGACGACGATGTCGACCATGCTCTTGCCGTCGGGGCTCTTGTACTTGCGGGCGTCGCGCACGACGATGTGGGTGGCGTTGCGCAGCAGGTCGAGCTTGGTCTCCTCCAGCAGGATCTCGGCCTCCTCCATCTGCAGCCGCGCCTCGGCGTAGCTGTTCTGCGCCTGCTTGTAGGTGAGGAGGGGCACGAAGCCCGAGTCGTGGAGGGCCCGCGTGAGCCGCAGCTCCTCCAGGGCCTGGTCGAGGCTGGTGCGGCGCTGCTCGAGCTGCAGCTGGCGCTCGTCGAGCTGCAGCTTGTCGAGCTGCTGCTGGCGCGTGAGGCCGGCCCCCGCGGGGGCCGCGGCGGCCTCCGCCGCGCCGAGGAGCAGGAACCCGGCCAGAAGCGGGAACTTCACCCTCATTGGACGTACCCCATCAGCCGCCGCAGCTCGGCCTGGCGCGAGATGTAGGTCTCCTGGTTCCGGAACAGGACCTCCTGGGCGGTGAAGAACTGCTGCCGGAAGCTCTCCAGCACCGCCTCGTCCACCTGGCCCCCCTTCTCCTGCACCTGCTGCTTGATCTCCAGGCGGCGGCGGGCGATGACCACGCTCTTCTCCTGCAGCCGCTGGGTCTCCTCGGCCTCGAGCATCGACTGGTAGGCCTGGCGCACGCCCAACTCCACCGAGGCCCTCAGGTCGCGCAGCTGCACCTGCAGGCCCTGCAGCCGGGCGCGCTCGAGGCCTTCGCGGCCCAGGCGGGCGCCGCCCTCGAAGATGGGGATGCGCGCCTGCACGCGGGCCGACCAGGTCGCCTCGCCCACATCCTCGGGCGGGTCCGCCTCGTCGAGGCTGAAGCCGGTCTCCACGCCGACGCCCCAGGTGCCGCCCTCGCGGCCGACGCTGAGGCCCGCCCGCCGGCGGCCGTCGCCGACGCCGGCGTCGGCGCTCAGGTCGGGGGCGTACTCCCAGCCGATCTCGCGCAGGACGCGCCGCTGCTCGTCGAGGAGCTGCCCGGTGACCCTGATCTCCACGTCGTGAACGAGGGCCCGGCCCACGGCCTCGTCCTGGTCGACGGCGAAGGGCTCCAGCTCACCGCCGAGCCGCAGGTCGAGGCCGATGGGGCGGCCGATGAGGCGCAGGAGCTCCATCCTGTCGCGCAGCTGCTCGCGCCGGATGCGGTTGATGCTCAGCTCCTCCTCCAGGACGTTGAGCTCGGCCTGGAGCTTCTGCTCCTCGGAGGCGAGGCGCTTCTCGAAGCGGGCCTGCTGGCGCGCGAAGGTGGCCTCGAAGTTCTGCCGCGAGGCGACGCGCAGGGCGATCTGCTGGTCCTTGAGCAGGATCAGGTGATAGAGCTCCCAGACGCGGGCGCTGACCTCGTAGACCTTGTCCTGGTAGTCGAAGACGGCCTTGCGCAGATCGGCGCGCAGCTGGATCTCGGAAGCGGCGTCGGGGCCGAACTCGAAGAGGCGCTGCTCGAGCCGCAGCTCGCTGGCCAGCTGGTCGCGGGTGGTGGCGTCGCCCTCGGCGCGCAGGGCGTCGTAGCCGGCGGTGAGGCTCACCCGCGGCATCAGGCGGGAGCGGACGACGACGGCGTCGCTCTCGACCTCCTCGATGCGCTTGCGGGCGCGGATCAGCTCGCGGTTTTGGGAGAAGGCCGCGGCGAGGCAGTCGGCCAGGCCGAGGGGCGCACCCCGGGCGGTGGAATCCGGCGCCGCCGCAGGCGCCTCGGCGACGGCGGGACCGGGGGCCGCGGCCACTCCCGCGATGAGAACCGCCGTCCGCAGACAGAGGGCCCGGGACGGCGAAAAGGTGAGCAAAATCAATAGGTTCCGTAGGGTCTGGCAGATCGCGCTTATCCTACTCGTGAAGGTGGACCATGTCAAGATGGGGTTGCGCGCAAGCCATTGCTTGACATGGGTCACGTACCCCCCGCACGTTACCCTGCGAACCACGGGCCGACTTTTCCCGGAGAGAGGCGAATGCTCGAGATCATCGAGATGACCAAGCACTACGGCGACGTCCACGCCGTGAACGACCTCACCCTGACCATCGAGCCGGGCGAGATCTTCACCATGCTCGGAGCCAACGGCGCCGGCAAGACCACCACCCTCATGGTCGCCCTCGGGTTCACCGAGCCGACGGCCGGGACGGTGAAGATCTGCGGCGTCGACGTCACGCGCGACCCGCTCGAGGCCAAGCGCCACGTGGCCTACGTGTCGGAGAACGTCATGCTCTACGGCAACTTCACGGCCCGCCAGAACCTCGAGTTCTTCACCAAGCTCGGCGGCCGCAAGCAGGTGGAGGCCTCGGAGTACGACCAGGTCATGGACCGCGTCGGCCTGCAGCGCGACGCCTTCGACCGGCGCGTCAAGGGTTTCTCCAAGGGCATGCGCCAGAAGCTCGGCATCGCCATCGCCATCATGAAGAACGCCGAGGTGATCCTCCTCGACGAGCCCACCTCGGGACTGGACCCAAAGTCGGGCGCCGAGTTCCTGCAGCTGCTGGCCGAGCTGCGCGAGGAGAACAAGGCGATCTGGATGACGACCCACGACATCTTCCGGGCCAAGCAGATCGCCGACCGCGTGGGCATCATGGTCGAGGGCAACCTGGTGAAGATCTTCACCCGCGACGAGCTCGGGCAGGAGGATCTGGAATCGATCTACGTGGAGTTCGTGAGCCAGCCCGCCGAGCAGGCGGCCTGACGGCCGCCGCCGGCCGCCGGCCCCGACCCGCCTTGCGCCCCCGCCCCCGCATGTCCCCGGTCAGCGGCGCCCCCGGCGCCGCGACTCCATCGAGGCTTCCATGCTCCTGCGACTGATCCGCAAGGAAGTCCTGCACAACATCCTGAGCTTCCGCTTCGCCGTCACCTACGGCCTGCTCTTCGTCCTCGTCCTGCTCGCCGTCTTCCTCATGGGCAACGAGCACCGGCAGCGCATGGAGACCTATACCCGGCAGGAGTCCCAGGCCCGCGACCGCCTGGAGGAGCTGGCCGGGGTGCAGGACGCGGCCGAGCAGTTCCGGCAGATCCAGCGCGAGGACTTCGCGGGGGTGCGCCAGCCGGGGGCGCTGGCCGTCCTCGCCCGCGGTCTCGAGGGCAGCCTGCCGGCGCAGATCTCCTCCGGCGGGTGGTTCACCACGCACACCTCCGAGGACCGCCTGGGGCGCAACATCCTCCTCGAGATCTTCCAGGCCCCCGACTTCGCCTACGTGGTCAACATGGTCCTGAGCCTGCTGGCCCTGCTCTTCGTCTTCGACACCGTCTGCGGCGAGAAGGAGCGGGGCACCCTCAAGCTCCTGCTGTCGGGCTCCGTCCCCCGCGACACGGTGCTGCTGGGCAAGTGGGTGGGCGGCTACCTCTCCATCGCCGCGCCCTTCGCCGCCGCCGCCGCCGGCGGCTTCCTCTACCTCTCCCTCTCCGGCTCCCTGCCGCTCGAGGCGGAGGTCGTCTCCCGCTTCGCCGCCATCCTCGCCGTCTCCTTCCTCTATATCTCCGCCTGCTTCAGTCTCGGTCTGCTGATCTCCACCCTCGCCCACCGCGGCGCCACGGCCCTGCTCATGGCGCTGCTGGTGTGGATCGGCTGGATCCTGGTGGTGCCCAACGTGGCGCCTGTCGTGGCCCGCCTGGCGGCGCCGGTGCCGTCGCGCCAGGTGATCGACGCCGAGCAGCAGGCCATCGACCGCGAGGCGGAGCTGCTGATGGGATCCATCCGCAAGAGCAAGGTCTACGGCGACCAGCAGCAGATGGAGCGCATCCGGGAGGAGACGGAGCAGCGCAAGCGCAAGCTGGACGGCTTCTACAAGGACCGCATGTCGCGCCAGACCTCCCTGAGCCAGAACCTGGCACGCCTGTCGCCGTCGGCCAGCTATCTCCTCGCCGCCACCCGTCTCGCCGGCACCGGCCCCGACCTCTTCGCCCACTTCTCCGACGCCGTCGAGCGCTTCCACGGCGCCCACGACGACTTCCGCAGCCGGATGTACGGCAACGTCTCCTGGACCGGAGGACCCAATCCGGACATCCGGGACGAGGGCTGGTTCGACCCCGACGACGTGCCCCGGCTGTCCATGTTCTCCGAGAGCCTCTCCGAAGCCTTCGACGGGGCCCTCTTCGACATCCTGCTGCTGTGCGTGTTCAACGTGCTGTTCTTCCTGCTGTCGTACGTCTTCTTCCTCCGCTACGACGTCACCTGAGCCGCCCCCGGGAGAACGCCCGTGCTGCTGCACATCGTCCGCAAGGAGCTCCTCGACCAGCTGCTGTCCCTGCGCTTCGCCATCGCCTGCGGCGTCTGCCTCATCGTCTTCCTGCTCAGCGCCGTGGTCCTGACGCGGGACTACCGCGAGGGCCTGTCGACGTACAACATGAACCGGGTCATGCACCGCAACGAGCTGCAGCAGCGCAACGAGATCTGGAGCCTCAACGAGGGGGTCACCGTCGACCGGCCCCTCAACCTCATGAACACGCTGGTGCGCGGCCTGTCGAAGGAGCTGACCGAGAGCGTCCGCGTGCAGCCCGGGAACCGCCTCGACTTCCCCGAGGGCTGGGAGCAGAACCCGGTGCTGCCCCTGTTCCCGCCGGTGGACTTCGTCTTCATCGTCGGCATCATCATGAGCCTCCTGGCCCTGGCCTTCGCCTACGACGGGGTCTCGGGCGAGGCCGAGACCGGCGTCCTCAAGCTGCTCATGTCGTACAGCGCTCCCCGCGACCTGGTGCTCCTCGGCAAGTGGCTCGGCGGCTACCTGGCCCTCGCCGCGCCCTTCACCGTCTCCTTCGTACTCGCCCTGCTCGTGGTGCTGCTGTTCCCCGACGTGCAGCCCGACGCCGAGAGCTCGCTGGCCCTGCTCGCCCTCTACGGCCTCGCCCTGCTCTACCTCGGCGCCGTGTACAGCCTGGGCCTCTTCGTCTCCTGCCGCACCCGGCTGGCCTCGACCTCGATCACCGTCCTGCTGCTGTTGTGGGTGTCGCTGATCCTGGCGGTGCCGAACATGGCGCCGTACGTGGTCAGCCAGGTGGTGCCGATCCCCTCCGCCGAGGAGGTGGACCGCGAGAAGCAGGCCCTGCAGAGGGAGCAGCAGCAGCGGTTCCAGGAGATCATCGCCGAGGAGCAGGAGCGCCTCGGACGCGACAACGTGTGGGGCGACGAGTCGGTGCAGGAGCGGTTCCGGGTGGCGGCGGAGGAGTCCCAGGCGGAGATCCAGAAGATCGAGGACAGTTTCCGCACCCAGGTGGCGGGGCAGACGCGGCTCTCCGGCATCCTCGCCCGCATGTCCCCCCTGACCTCCTTCAACCTCGCCGCCTTCGACCTGGCCGCCGCCGGCATCGCCCAGGAAGAGGAGTGGGTGGCGAGCCTCGAGGCCTTCGGCGACACCTGGTCGGCGTACTCGGAGGAGAAGCAGCGCGCATACAGGGAATGGCTCCAGGAGCAGATGGCCGCCTCCCACAGCGGCGGCGTGACCATCACGCCGCAGGACATGGAGCGGTTCAACCAGGACCTGGACCTTTCCGACGCGCCGCGGTTCAGCTTCTCCCACATGAGCGTCTCCGACCGCCTCGCCGGGATCTACGTCGACCTGGCCTTGCTGGCCTTGTGGAACGTCGCCTTCTTCATGCTCGCCTACCTTTCCTTCCTGCGGTACGACATCACCTGACCCAGGCCCGCCCCGGACGATCCGGACCGATCGGGCCACAG
>CAZEHQ010000081.1:0-6105 GCA_964512165.1 uncultured Gemmatimonadaceae bacterium
CGTGGAAGATGTCCTTCACACCCACCAGCAGGTGCCGCAGGGAGCCCTCGGGCGCAGCCTCCAGCTCGGCGGCCAGACGCCGGCGGCGGTCCGCCTCCGGGACCAGGGCCCGGATCCGGGGCTCGGCGGCGTCGACCAAGTCCAGCTTGCGGTCGAGGGCGGCGGCTTCGGCGGCGAGGGGCATGGGCCGGGGGCTCGAGGAGGAGTCCGTCAGGGGCGCAAGCAGGGGCGCAAGAAAATAGGCAGGAGGCCCGAGGGCCCCCTGCCTATGGAGAAACAGAGTCGAGCGTAGGAGAAAGCAGAGGACCGCTCGACTTTTCCGGAACGCCGGTACGAGGCGGCCTACCGTCGCTCCGGTTTTGGCCGGTTCCCGGAGGAGCCGGCCGTGGGGATGTCTGTACCTTACGCCGGGGCGCGTTCCATGTCAAGCCGTACGATCCGGCTCCCCGGAGCCGGGCTCGCGTGGGCCCGGGTCGTGCCGGACCGAGGCCCGGGGGATCACCTCGTGGTCGCTCAATCCCGCCAGCTCGAGGGCCCGGTCGGTCACCGGCAGGTAGTGGTGGCACTCTGCGTTCATCTTTATGAAGCCCTCGGCATAGCTGCAGTGGGCGGCGTTGCCGAAGGCGCCGTCCGAGGTCTCGATGCGCTTGCGGGCGTAGGCGCCCCCGTAGCCCTGGCTGACCAGGGCGTCGAGGGCGGCCAGCTTCTTCTCCACCACGTCGCCGATGTCGACGAAGACGTCGTTGTAGAAACCGCCCCGGGCGCCCCACACGTTCCGCGGCAGGGGCGCCGCCCCGGTGCCGAAGAAGAACACCTGGGCCGTCTTGTGCGGCGGGTTGCGGTCGCCGGGATCGACGCTGCCGGCCAGCCCCAGGGCCAGCAGGCAGATGCGGCCGGTCACCGCGTGGGCGTTGACGGCGTCGCCCTCGTACGGGAAGTGGGTCAGGACCACGTGCGGGCGGACGTGGCGCAGCAGGCTCGCCACGCGGCGCACGATAACCACGGTGGCCACGAGCCCGGCGTCGTCGAAGCCGAGGAAGTGGATCTCCTCGACGCCGAGGAGGGCGCAGGCGCGGCGGACCTCTCCCGCCTTGACCTCGGCGCGCTCCGCCATGAGGTCTTTCAACTCCCCGGCCTCCGGCACCTGCTCGCGGTGGAACATGGCGTCGCTCACCTCGGCGTCGTGGACCCGGGCCCCGTGGGTGAGGACGGCGCAGGCGACGCGGTCGCCGCGCGCCACGTGATGGGCCATGGTGCCGCCCGACTGGTCGAAGATATCGGCCGGGTGGGCGCCGATGCTGAGCAGGGTCAGGGGTCCGGCCATGGCTACAGGCCCAGGAGGCGGGCGGCGTTGCCGCCGAGGACGAGGCCCTTCTCCTCGTCGGTCAGGTTCGCCGTGAGGATCTTGCCCAGCTGGGGGCGGGGGTCCATCAGCGGCTGGTCGGACCCGAAGAGCACCCGCTCGGCGCCGGCGCCGGCCACCAGCTCCTCGATGACCCCGGGCGTGCGGTAGGTGGAGCAGGTCTCCAGGTAGTAGTTGGGCAGCTCCCGGGCTGCCGAGATCGCCTCGGAGCGGGCGGGCTCCATGTTGCCGGAGTGGCCGGCGATGAAGGCGGCCCCGGGGAAGCGCCGCGCCGCCGCCGCCAGCTGGGCCGGCCGGGAGACGTCGCCGGCGTCGGTGTGGGAGAGCAGCGGCAGGCCGCGCTCCTCGACGAAGGCGTAGATCGGGTCCCAGACCTCGTGGTCGAGGGGCCAGGGTGTGTACGGCGGATAGATCTTCACTCCCAGGAAGCCGAGGTCGTCGATGGCGCGCGTCAGCTCGGAGATCATGCACTCCGGCAGAAGAGGCGAGGCGTAGGCCAGGGCGGCGAAGCGGTCGGGGTGGGCGGCCACGAAGGCGGCGGCCTCGTCGTTGGACCTGCGGCCCTCGGGATGGAAGATCCCGAAGACCACGGCCACGTCGATGCCGGCGCGGTCCATGGTCCGCAGGACCTCCCCGGCGTCGTCGCGCATGCCGAGGACCTCCCAGTTGCCCACGTGGCCGTGGGCGTCGATGACGCGGGTGCCGGAGATCATCGGCCCTCCTCCCCGAGGAGGCGGCGCACGTTGCCGGCGCAGATCAGGTCGAGTTGCGAGGCCGTGAGGTCGCAGCGGTGCAGATAGTAGAGGATGGGCCCCATGGCGTAGCGGGGGTAGAAGGAGCCGTACACCAGCCGCCGGACCCCCACGTCGCGCCCCAGGGCCTCCACGTCGCCGGGGGTTTCGTTCCGGCTCAGCTCCAGCAGCGACCGGGGCAGCTTCCGCATCAGCGGGCGCACGAGGGCGGCGTGCGTGTAGTGGGCGCCCACGAGCACGCTCACCAGCTCCGGATACCGCCCGAGGGTGTCGGCCAGCTGTTCGATGTCGTTGTCCGCCAAGGAGATCCACAGGGGGATCTCCTCCGCCTCCAGCCACGCCAGCAGGTCGCCGTAGATCCAGTCGGACAAGGGGGCGCGGCAGGACGCGGTGTCGTGGAGGCGCACGCTGCGCAGCTGACCCTCCGCGTGCAAACCCTCCAGCTGCCGGTGGGTGGCCGGGTCGGAGCCCGCCACCCACTGCGGGATCAGCCGCGGCTGGCCCTCCACCCACTCGCGGAGCAGGTCGTTGCCGTCGAGGGCGCTCACCGATTCGCCCTGCACGTGGTAGACGACGGCGGCGTCGACGCCGTGGCGGTCCATCTCTACCAGCAGGCCGGCGGCGTCCTCGAAGGGGGCGGGCCGGTCGTGGCGGTGGCCGACGCCGACGTTGGCGTCGATCACCTCGCCCGGTGCGCGGAAAGAGAGCTCGCTCAAGAAGAGAGCCCTCAGCCGTCCCGGTAGGCGGGGGAAATCGTGCAGGTCGGGCAGACCGTCCGCAGGTGCTCGCGGCGAACCCGCCACAGGTCCTCGGCCCGCACCAGCTCGCACTCCGCCTCCCCCACCTTGCCGCGCCGCTGCAGGCCGCGGCGGTCGAGGGTGTCGTCCAGCTTCGGGGAGATCTCCACCGGGCACTCCCCCTTGCGGAAGGCCAGCCCCCAGACCTCCTCGACGCGGCCGTCGCCGCCGACTACGCGGTCGATGTTGCCGAAGGGGTCGATGCAGCCGCAGGGCACCGACATCTCGGCCACGTGGTAGGCCGTGGAGGTCCAGTGGGTGGTGCCGAGGGCGAGGATCCAGCCGCCGCCGTGGACGAGCTGGCCGATGGGGCTGTCGGCCTCCCAGATCCCCGCCTCGAGGTGGGAGGCGCAGTAGCGCTCGGCCCGCGGACCGAGGGCCGCCACCGCGTGGGTGGGGTGCTCGCTGCGCACCGCCCCGGGATGGCGCCAGAACGCGTCGGGGATGGCGCCGTTGGTGGTCGGCGTCGCCATCCGGTTGTAGACCTGGGCGGCGCGGTGGTTGAAGGAGGGCATGAGCAGCGTCCCCGATGATCCCACCGCCTCCAGAAGAGCGCGGACGACCGTTTCGGCGCCGCCCTCGACGTGTCCGATCTTCGCCAGCGAGCTGTGGACCATGAGGTCCATTCCGGACTCGACGCCGAGGCGGCGCAGGTCGGCGACGATCCTCGCCTTGTCGACCATCTCATGGCGCTCCGGCAGGTCGACGTAGTCGATCTCGGCGTGGGCCTCGAAGAAGCGGACCACGTCCTCGGCGCGGACCTCGGCCCGTCTCGGGGTGGCCCCGGGCGCCAGCAGGCCCCCCCGCTCCCAGGCCAGGGCGGCGGTGATCTCGGCGAGGGTGCGGCGGCCGTCGGCCCAGTACAGGGCCCAGGGGCTCTGCCGGGCGCCGGAGATCCTGCGGGCCACCGGCGCGGGCAGGTTCTCGGTAGTCGGCGTGAGCAGCGCGGTGCGGCGCGGGATCCGGCGCAGGGACGCCGTGGATCTCAGCGCCGGCCCCCGCCGCTTGACGCTGGAGGCGGCCTGCCCCATCTCGCGGCTCATCCCGCCCAGCTCGGCCATCACCTCGCGGCGGTCGCCCCCCCACAGCCAGCGCTGCAGCCGCGTCAGGCTGGTCTCGTGGGCGCGGCGCAGGAACTCGGCGCCGTCGCGGTCGAGGCGGCGGCGGTGGGCGCGCAACTCCCCGGTGAGGCGGTCGGTCTCGGAGCGGGCGATCTGCAGGACTTCGGGCGTGGCGGCGTCGGCCAGGTAGTAGAGGTAGGCGGCCATGGCGGCGGCGCAGGTCTTGAGCCCCGCCGGGCTCAGCAGCTCGAGCTGGTCCGCGGAGGTGTGGTAGGCGTCCCAGGAGCTGCCGTCGCGCTTGTGGTGGTTGGTGATCCAGGGGCAGGGGTAGCCGTACCGGGGATCGCCGATGAGGGTGTCGCTGGTGGCCATGAAGGGACCGAGGGCCAGGTGGTACCCGGCGGCCCGGTACTGGCGCAGGGTGGAGCGCAGGATCTTCTCCCCGATCCAGTCGACGAAGCCGGCCGAGCCCGGCACCGTGGACCGCCACTCCAGGCGGCCGTCGCAGATCCCCGGCCGCGAGCCGAGGGTGTCGATGCAGACCCCGGCCAGGGGCGGCTGCAGCCGCTTCACCCTCTCCAGGTAGGCGAAGAACCCGTAGCACTCGTAGCCGTTGATCAGGCGGATCGTCCGCCTCGGCCGCGGCAGCGCCCCGGAGGCGATGAGCCCCTCGAGGACGCGGGCGATCTCGACGGTGACGGCGCAGCCCGAGGCGTTGTCCACGGCCCCCGGCTCGGCGGAGTGAGCGATGGCCCAGACCTCGTCCTGCGGGTCGTCGCGGCCGGGGACCAGCCCGCAGACCACGTCGTGGGTGCCCACGTAACGCCGGGCGTCGACGCGGATCTGCACCACCAGGCCCGAGTGCTGTCCGAGATGCCCCCGGAGCCGCTCCCCCTGGCGCCGGGACACGACCAGCCCCACCAGCCTCGCCGTGGCGTGGTTCATGGGCACGGCGCCCCAGCCGAACTTGATCCAGGCCACGGCTCCCGGGTTGTTGGCCACCTCCTTCTCCATGATCACCGCCGCCGCCCCCTTCTGGGCGAACCGCTCCATGCGGCCGCGGATGTCGAGGCGGGTGAGCACCGCCCGCCCCTCGAGCCCATCGGGCCCCATGCGGTCGAGGGCTTCCTCGTCGTCGACCACGACCAGCTCGCAGCGCAGCCCGCCCTTGGGGGTGGCCGCTGTCCACTGCACCGCGTGCCAGGGGTTGTCGCGGTAGTCGGCGACGCGCTCGCGGAAGGGCCGCACCACGTCGAGGGTGGCGGCGCTCACGTCCTGCGCCTCCTGGATGATCCAGCGCCCGGTGCCGATGCGGCCGCCGGTCTGCACCGCGGTCACCTCGGCGCCGGCCCCCGCCTTCTCGTACATGTCGACGAGGACCCCGGTGGTGTCGTGGAAGCGGTCGAAGGAGTTCCAGCGGTCGTGACGGACGACCTCCTCCACCATCTTCATCATGCCCTTGCCGTCGCTGGCGCCGAGGATGTCCGGCAGGGCGCCGCGGCAGAGGCGGCGCAGGGAGACGGGTGTCGGTACCGTCATCGGATCGCGATCGGCCGGCCGGGGGATCCCGTGCCCCCTTTGAAGCGGACCGGGGTGAAGACGAAGAGGAACTCGTGGACCCCGTCCTCGACGAGACTCTCGTAGACCATGTTCTCCAGGTTCCAGATGCCGGCCTTGGTGATCAGCTCCTGGTGCACGGGGAACTGCAGCTCCGGGTCGGGGTTCGGCACGACCTCGGTGGTCCACTGGTCGGAGCCGATCATCGACGGCTGGCGCTCCACGAGCCAGGCCGCCACCTCCATGCCGATGCCGGGCGGGTTGGTGTTGTACTTGTCCGGGTCCTTCCAGTGCTTCGACCAGCCGTAGCGGAAGAGCAGGGCGTCGCCGGGCTGCAGGTCTCCTTCCGACATCCCCTGGCGCTCGAGGGCGCCGCGCACGTCGGCCACGGTGACCTCGTAGCTGTGGTCGAGGGCGTCGACCCCCTTGAGTCCGGCGACGTCGATGAGCACGCCCCGGGTGAAGAAGGGCTTGACGTTCTCGATGCCCAGCTTCCTCAACCCGTAGGAGCCCTCTATCTCCCGCCGGGTGAAACCGTTGTAGAACACGTCGGCCGTGGAGCCGTCGCCCATGGT
>CAZEHQ010000081.1:6115-17387 GCA_964512165.1 uncultured Gemmatimonadaceae bacterium
CGATCATCAACGTCAGCTCGGTGGCGGCCGTGGAGCCGTCGCCCATGGTCATGCGCGTGCCGATGTGGCCGGGGCCGTCGAACTGGGTGCCGATCTGGCCGATCTCGCCGCACAGGAAGTCGTCGAAGTAGACGAGCTGGTTGTTGTCCCCGAAAGGTCCGCCCGTGGGCGAGCCGGGGATGCTCAAGGCGTAGGTGCGCTGCCCGAAGAGGGGCATGCCCAACTCGTAGACCTGGCCCAGTTCGTAGACCTTGCCCGTCTCCACCAGCCGTGCGGCGCGCAGGACGACCTCCGGGGTGATCCAGTTGGAGCCGCCGGCCTGGTCGTCGGGACCCCAGACCGGGTGCGGCCACCAGGGGCCCTGCTCCCGGGTCTGTCCGTCGGTCCGGCCGCCGGCGGCGAGCAGGATGGCCGCCGCGGCCAGTGCGAGGATGTTGCTGGACCGTGACATGGTGGTGCCTCCTTGGAGAGCTTGGGGCGCGAGGGGCGCCAAAGCTAGGCGCACCCGCCTGCCGGTCAAAGCAGGGGGCGCCGGCACGGCCGGACCTCGGGGCCGGTCAGGCGAGGGTGAAGCGCGCCAGGGTGAGGGTTTCGTAGGGGTGGTCGGCGCCGCGCTCGTAGAGGCAGAGGACTTCGCCTTCGGCCGTGACCGCCAGGTCCGAATAGGCCGACGGCCCCTCGTAGAGGCTGCGCACCACCGACCAGGTGCGGCCGCCGTCGGCCGTGAACCGCAGGGTGAGGTTCTCCCGCGCCTCGGTGCTGGCGGGATTGGCGAACAGGGCGCGGTCGGTGGGCCGAGACCCCAGGCTCACCAGGCTCCCCTGGCAGACCGGCTCCGGCAGGCCCTCCTCGCAGACCCGCGGGCCGAAGCTGTCGCCGCCGTCGCCGCTGCGGGCGCTGGACCGGAGCTTGCGCCCATGGTAGCTGCGGGCGTTGAGGTAGAGGGAGCCGTCCGCCGTCTCCATTACGCAGCACTCGTTGGTGCCCTCGTCGACGATGCCGCCGATGCGCCAGCTCTCGCCGCCGTCGTCGGAGAGGATCACGTGCGAGTGGTAGGGATCGCGCCGGGCGTCGTGGTGCAGACCCACGATGTGGTCGCAGGGGACCACCATCCGGCCGCTGTCCAGTTGAATCCCGTGGCCGGGGCCGGTGGCGTACCAGGTCCACTCCGGGGCCTTCACCTGCGCCGTGATCTCCCGGGGCTCGGACCAGCTCTCGCCGTCGTCGTCGGAGTGGGTGATCCACACCGTTCGCGGCGCCTTGCCCTCGATGATCATGCTCTCGGGGCCGTCGGCCAGGTTCTTGCAGAACGGCAGCCACACCCGGCCGCTCGAGGCGTCGACCACGGGACAGGGGTTGCCGCAGGTCATGCCGGGCTCGGTGACCACCACCTGGAGCGGGCTCCAGGTGCGGCCGCCGTCGGCGCTGCGGCGCAGGAGCAGGTCGATCCGGCCGCTGTCCGACCTGCTGTGGCGGCGGCCCTCGCAGAAGGCCAGGACCGCGCCCCCCGGCGTCACCGCCAGGGCGGGGATGCGGTAGGTGTGGCAGCCGCCCTCGCCGCTGACGAAGAGCTCCTCCTGCTCGAGGGAGGTAACCCTCACGGCTCGGGCGCCGCCTCGGCGGC
Source organism: uncultured Gemmatimonadaceae bacterium (assembly GCA_964512165.1). Lineage (GTDB taxonomy): Bacteria > Latescibacterota > UBA2968 > UBA8231 > UBA8231 > UBA8231. Next base: position 7,740 of record CAZEHQ010000081.1, read on the forward strand.
GGTGCTGTCCACCTGCGCCGGCAGCATGACGAACTGGGCGTAGTTGCCGGTGTCGAAGCGCTGCGCCATGCGGTGCACGTCGGCCGCCGTCAGCCCCTCCACCAGGGACCGGTCGAGGATCAGCAGCGGGTCGATGCCGTGGGTGTCGGCGTAGCGCAGGCTGCCGAGCCACCAGTTGTTCTCCTTCAGGGCGACCTCGTGCTCGCGGCGGCGGATCTCCCTGACCCTCTCCACGTACGTCGAGTCGAGGCCGGAGGAGCGCAGACTGTCGATCTGATCGAAGACCACGGCGCTCAGCTCCTCGGCCCGCTCCGGGTCGCTGCCGAAGCTCACCCGGAGCTGGTAGCGCTCCTCGGGCCAGTGGGAGAGGGAGGCGCGCACGCCGACGCTGTAGGTGCCGCCCAGGTCCTCGCGCAGGACCTCGCGCAGCTTGATCTGGAAGGCCTGGGCCATCAGGCTCAGCTGGATCCGGTCGGCGCGCACGTCGAAGTCGAAGGGGCCGGTGAAGAGGATGCGGGTCTGGCTCTTCGGCTCCAGGCCGGCGCGGACGACCTTGGTCACCACCCCCGCGGGCGGGTCCATGTCCACGTCGCGCCAGCTCTCGCCGCGGTCCGGCGCCGGCAGGCTCGCCAGGTAGCGGTTTGCCAGCGGTTCCATCGCCTCGGCGGTGAAGTTGCCGACGAAGATGAAGGTGAAGTCCGAGGCGTCGGCGAAGCGGTCGCGGAAGATCCGCACCGAGGCCTCCAGGTCCAACTCGTCGAGCATGGCCAGCGACCAGGGGCGGGCCCGGTGGTGGTACCGGGACATGGTCACCGAGACCGTGTCCGCGAAGGCGGTCTCGGGATCGGCGCTGCGGTTCTCCAGCCGGGGTGAGGGGGTGTGGTGTTTGGTGCCATTGGGGGGGGTGTCGGCGGGGGGGGCGGTGAAGTTGGCTTGTATCTTCTGTAACTTCGTGTCGGGGTCGGGGGGCGAGGCCGCGCCCGACAGCCCCTCCTCCAGCTCCGAGACGTACGGCGAGACGCTCACCACCCTGCCGCTGAGCCACTTGATGAGGCCCACCTTGTCGAAGTTCCCGAGGCCGCCCTCGGTGACCACGGTGGCGGCGGTGGAGGCGGCGACGAACTCCCCGTCCTCCACCAGGGAGTGGCCGCCGGGGCTGTACGCCGCGAACAGGATCTGGTCGTTCTTGAAGTCCGTGGGCTTGAGGAGGACGCGCACCCCGTTGGACAGCTTCCAGCGGGTGACCCCGAGTTCCGGGATCTCGTCTCGGGAGGCCACCGACCCCGGCGTGGGCTCGTCGGGCAGCAGCGGCAGGTCGGCGCCCTGGTCGACGTAGGCCTCCACCGGACGGGCGGCGACCATCTCCAGGATGGCGAGCAGCTGCTCCTCGGTGGGCACGCCCACCCCCTCCCTGTCGGGAGCGGTGACGGTGATGACGCGGTTGCCGCCGCCGGTCCACTCCCCCGCCAGCTCGTTCACCTCCTCGAGGGGGATGGTGGGCAGCAGCTCCTGGTGGAGCCGGTACTCGCCCTCGATGCCGGGGATCGGCTCGTCCTCCAGCAGGTGACGCACGTACTCGGCGGCGAAGCCCCGGGACTGGAGCTTGTCGCGCTCGCGCCAGGACTGCTCCATGGCGCGCAGCTGCTCCTTCTTCTGGCGCGCCAACTCGGTGGCCGTGAAGCCGTGCTGGCGGATGCGCTCGGCCTCGGTGAGCAGGGCCTCCAGGCCGCGGTCGAAACCGTTGTTCTCGACGCCGGCGGCGAGCTGGATCATCTCCTTGGTGCGCACCGAGTAGTAGCCGCCGGAGAAGGCCCCGAGGAAGGGCGGCTCAGCCCTGGTGGTCAGCTCGTAGAGCCGCCGGTTGAGCATGCCGTGGTAGAGGCTCTCCATCAGGCGCTGCCGGTAGGCGCCGCGGGTCGAGTCGTCGCTCGGGTCCTGCTTGTGCATGACGCGGACGACGTTGGAAGTGGCCTCCGGGTCGGTGACGATGGCGAAGAGGGTTTCCTCGTGATCGGGCACGGGCGCCTCGGGCCGCACCGTGGGCTCCCCGGCGGCCGGGACCCGCCCCATGTACTCGGTGATCAGGCTCTCCATCCAGGCGGGCTCGAAGTCGCCCACGGCGACGAAGCCCATCAGGTCCGGCCGGTACCAGCGGCGGTAGAACTCGCGGATCGTGTCGTGGTGGAAGGTGTCGAGGACGGCCTTCTGGCCGATGGGGATGCGCTCGGCGTACCTGGAGTCGGCGAAGAGCACGGGCAGCTGCTTGTAGAGCATGCGCAGGCCGGCGCCCTGGCCGCGGCGCCACTCCTCGATGACGACGCCCCGCTCCTTTTCGATCTCCTCACCGTCGAAGGTGATGCCGTGGGCCCAGTCCTCGAAGATCTGGAAGGCCTGCTCCACCACCTGAATCGAGTCGAGAGGGACGGTGAGCTTGTAGACCGTCTCGTCGTAGCTGGTGTGGGCGTTGAGGTCGGCCCCGGTGCGCAGCCCCACCGACTCCAGGTAGGACCACAGCTCCTGCTTCTCGAAGTGGGTGGTGCCGTTGAAGGCCATGTGCTCGGCGAAGTGGGCCAGGCCCTGCTCCTCGTCGGTCTCCAGGATCGAGCCCACGTCGAGGGCGAGACGCAGCTCGGCCCGGTTCTCGGGCTTGGCGTTGGCCCGGATGACGTAGCGCAGGCCGTTGTCGAGGGTGCCGAGGGTGACCTTGGGATCGGCGGGCAGCACCGAGTCCAGGCCGTCGGCGGCCGCCTCGGGGGCGGTCCCGGTGGCGGAGGGCCGGGCGGCGCAGCCGGCGAGGGACAGGCCCGCGGCGAGGAGGGCAAGGGTCGGGGCGAGCGATGGCCGGCGCGTCATGGCGTATCCGATTCGACGGGGTGAAGGGAGCGGCAGAGAGGGAGAAACTTGCCAACGATTGCGGATACGGGCAATCGCCGGATCAGGGCAGCCTCGGCACGACGTCGCGGGCGAGGCGCTCCATGGAGGCACGCCAGACGGCCTCGTGGTCCCAGTCGTGGGCGATCATCATCAGCGTGCCGAACCCCCCGGTGTCGTCGTAGAGGGCGCGCAGCCGCTCGGTGACCTCGTCGGCGTCGCCGATGATGGCCAGTTCCCGCAGGCAGTAGTCGCCGGTGACCTCCTCGTCGGGCATGTCGGGGTCGCGCTTCATCAGCGGCAACTGCCCCACCGAGGTGAGGACGGCGATGAGGTACTCGAAGGAGCGGTGCATCGCCCCCGCCGCCACGTCCTCGGCCTCGGCCCGGGACTCGGCCACGAGGAGGCTGCGCGAGATCCGCCAGATGCCGCGGTCGGGCTCGGGCCGGCCGGCGGCCTGGGCGCCGCCGCGGTAGGTCTCCCAGTGGCGGGCGACGGTGGGCACGGGGACGAGGTTCGTGCTCATGGGGATCCAGCCGCGCTCGCCGGCCATGTGCCCGGCCATGGAGTCGCCCTTGATGACGCTCATGGCGATCGGTGGATGGGGCTTCTGAAAAGGCTTGAGGAGGACGCCGATGCCCAGCTCCGGCACCGGCTCCCGGAGGTGCACGTGCCAGTGGTCGCCCTTGTAGTCGAAGGGGGCGTCCTCGGACCACAGCCGGAGGACCAGCTCGATGCCCTCCAGGGTCATCAGCCCCTGGGTCTTCGGATCGGGCAGGTCGAAGAGCCCCCAGTCGGTGGCCACGCCCCCCTGGCCGAAGCCGCAGTTGATGCGGCCCCGCGACAGGTGGTCGAGGAGGGCCAGGCGCACGGCGATGTTCACCGGGTGGTGCTGGGGCACGATGGAGACCCCGGTGCCCAGGCGGATGCGCTCCGTCCTCGGCAGCAGGTTGGCGATGAAGACATCGTTGGAGGGGATCGGCTCCCAGGCCACGGTGTGGTGCTGGCCGATCCAGGCTTCGGTGAAGCCCAGGCCGTCGGCGAGCACCACCGCCTCGATGTCCTCCTCGAAGCACCGGGTGCGGTCCTTCTCGGGCGGGTGCAGGGGCATCATGAACATTCCGAGGTTCACGGTCGGTCCTTTCCACTCTCGGTGTCGGTTTCCGGCGCCTCGCCCACGGCCTCGCCCCCCTGGCGGTCCACGGCCCGGCGGACGATCGCCTCCGACAGGCGGGGACGGAGGGCGCGGATGGCGAGGAGGGCCTTCAGCTTCCAGGGCATCACCAGCTCGCGGCGGCGCTCCTTCACCGCCCGCAGGACGGCGCCGCAGGTCTCCTCGAGGCCGATGGCGTCCCGGCTCGGCCGGCGGCGGCCCTCGCCGAAGGGCCGGCCGTCGGCGGCCAGGGCCTGCTCCCGCAGCTCGGTGCCCCCGAGCCAGTGCAGGACCACGGTGAGGACGTCGACGCCGCTGCCCTCCAACTCCATGCGCAGGGCGTCGCAGAACCCCTGCAGGGCGTGCTTGGAGGCCGAGTACCCCGTGTGCTGCGGCACCCCCACGCGGCCCTGGATCGACGAGATCGCCACGAACTGCCCGCGGCTCTCCTTCAGATGGGGCAGCGCCGGGTGGACGCAGTGCACGGCGCCGAGATAGTTGACCTCCATGAGCCGGCGGAACAGGGACAGGTCGCGCACCTCCTCGAAGGGGGCCCACATGCTCATCCCGGCGTTGGCCACGAGGCAATCGATGCCGCCGTGGGCGGCGACGGCCGCCTCCACGAGCCGTTCCCCGTCACCGGGGACGGTGACGTCCCCCGGCACGGTCTCCACTCGCGGGCCGCAGGCCGCGGCGACCTCCGCCAGGCGGTCCGCCCGCCGGGCCATCAGGGTCAGGCGGGCGCCGTCGCGGGCGAAGGCCCCGGCCAGGGCCGCTCCCAGGCCGGAGGAAGCGCCGGTGATGACGACCGAAGGTTCGCCGGCCACGCGGCTCAGCGGTCGTCGGCGAGGGCGCCGTTGGCGATGCCGAAGACGTCGTCCGGATCCATGGCCCGCTTGGTCTGGCGCAGGATCTTCAGGCTGGCTTCGGTCTGCACCTCCGGCAGGAAGGCGGCGCGGATCTTGCCGACGCCGTGGTGGTGGGACAGGGAGCCGCCGTGGTCGAGGATCGCCTGCCGCAGACTCGCCTCCACGTCGTGGTAGACGCGGTCGGGCGCCTCCAGGCCCTTGCCGCTGAAGCCCATGGTGAAGTAGATGCAGACCCCGGTGTGATAGGTCTGGGTGATGCGGTAGGACAGGTAGGGCGTCCCGCGCACGCCGTGGCTGCGGCACTGCTCGGCGAGCTTCTCCTCGACGGCGCCGGTCACGTCGTGGATGCGGTCCCAGGGCACCGAGGTCTCGAAGGTCTCGCCCATGATGTGGAACTGGTTGAGGAAGTCGCGGATGTAGGCGATGGCGAAGGTGAGCATGTAGCCGCGCCGGCCGTTGTGGGCGCCGCCGCTGACGCCGCCGAAGCCCCTGGCCAGGGAGAAGATGATGCGCTTCTGCCAGGCCAGCTCGCGGCGGGTGCCCTCCATGACGATGGTGCACGCCGCCAGGTTGCGCAGGTCGAAGCCCTTCACCCGCGCCAGGACGAAGCGCTGCACCGCCGTCTTGACGCGGGTCCCGGCCGAGGGCGCCGGCTTCAGGGCCTGACCGAAGCGGAACTCGGTGTTGTTCACCAGGCGGATGCTCGCCGGCAGGGCCCCCTCGCGGCGCAGGGCCTTCAGATAGCGGACGCCGTGGTCGAGGGAGGGGAAGACCAGGGAGCCGTACTCCCGCGCCTCGGGCCGCGGGTGGATCTTGATCACCGCCTTGGTGATCAGGCCGAGGTTGCCCTCGCAGCCGAAGAGCCAGAGGCGCGGCGCCACCCCGGTGGAGTTGCGCGGCGTCGCCCGGCGGGACTCGACCTCCCCCGCCGGCGTCACCAGGGTCGCCTCGACGACGATGTCCTCGATGTTGCCGTAGCGGTTCTTCTTCATGCCGCTGGCGTTGGTGGCGATCCAGCCGCCGAGGGTGGAGAGCTCGACGCTGTCGGGGTCGTGGCCCGTGGTGTAGCCGCGCTCCCCGAGGAGGCGCTCCAGCTCCTTGCCTGTGATTCCCGCCTCGACGCAGGCCTGCAGGTTGTCCTCGTCCAGCCACAGGATGCGGTTCATGCGGCTCATGTCGACGGAGGCGATGGGGCGCTCCTCCGCCGGCGGCAGGGAGAGGGCGCCGCTGACGTTGGTGCCGCCCCCGTAGGGCACCAGGCAGACGCCGTGCTCGGCCGCCAGGCTCACCAGCTGGCGCGCCTCCTCCTCGCTCTCGGGAAAGACCACGAGGTCGGCCACCCGCGGCAGGCTGCCGATGTAGAGAAGGCGGTAGATCTCGTCGACGCTGAGCTGGCCGTGGCTGTGGGTGAGGCGGTTCTCGTCGTCGGTGGCGGCGCGGTCCTCGCCCAGCCGCTGCCGGCAGGCGCCGAGAAAGGCCTCGCAGGGCCGCCCCGGCGGCAGGGGCCCGCGCTCCACCTCGGGCACCATCTCCTCGGGCGTGATCGGCACGCCGAGGACCTCCTCGGCGAAGGGGACGAAGAACGGCAGGCTGTACCCGGCCAGCGGGTAGCGGGATCCGGTGACCCGGACGCTGCGCGGGCCGTCGAACTCGAAGCGGGTGTCGGCGTATCCCCACTTGTGCAGGCGCCGTTGGCCCTCGGACTCGTCGTAGGAGCTGTCGAGGCGGCCGCCGCTCCCCCGCCGGCTGCGCACAGCGAAAAGCGCGGCGAGGACGACGACGGCGGCGGCGATGAGGAGGGCTTCGTTCATGGATGCCTTGGGCGTCAGGGAGCTAACGTCATGCCGCCGGGGCCGTCAACCGGACGTCAGAGGTGGACACCATGGGCCCGCGGGTTCTTGCCTACCTTCTCCCGCCCGCAAGGACAGGTCCCACCGAAACCGCCGAGGAGGAAGAGATGGCCGACACCCACACCCCCGACATCGAGCGCCCGCCGCCGGAGATCATCGACGGGCTCCGGGAGATCGGCTCGGCCACCGCCGCCGGCGAGCTCAAGCGCCTCGGCATCCAGGACCCCCACGTCCTCGGCCCCGTGCCCTTCACCCCCGGCCGGAGCGTCGTCGGCCCGGCCCTCACCCTGCAGTTCATGCCCCAGCGCGAGGACGTGTACGACCAGGACGAGTACGCCGACCCGGAGTCGCAGCTGCACCGGCACGTGCTCTACCACACGCGGCCCGGCGACGTGGTCTGCGTCGACGCCCGGGGCGACATGAAGAGCGGCGTCTTCGGCAACATGATGCTCACCTTCTTCCAGGGCCGCGGCGGCGCCGGCGTCGTCGTCGACGGCTGCATCCGCGACTACCCCATCGTGCAGCGGGACCTCGATCTGGGGCTGTGGCTGCGGGGGGTGACGCCGAACTTCCACACCCAGACCAGCATCTTCCCCTACGCGGTGAACGTGCCCGTCGCCCTCAACGACAGCCTGGTCCTGCCCGGGGACATCATCGTCGCCGACGACGACGGGGTCGTGGCGGTGCCGGCGAAGCTGGCCGCCGAGCTCGTGGAGGCCGCCGGTTCCCACGCCGAGTGGGAGGAGTTCAGCCGCCTCCGGCTGCTGGAGGGCGGGCACCTGAGGAAGTACTACCCCCTGTCGGAGGAGGCGCGCCCCGAGTACGAGGCCTGGAAGAAGGAGCAGGAGGGCTGAGGCGTCAGACGTAGAAGAGGCTGTTGCCCTGGGCCCCCGTGACCAGATCGATCATCAGCCACATGGAGAGGGCCACGAACTCCCCGAGGATGAAGCCGAGGAAGAAGGGCCGCACCCGCAGCAGCAGGCGGGGGCCGCCGTAGCGGATCATCACCGCCTTCAGCAGCCACACGACGAACATGCTGAACCACATGTGGCGGGTGAGGGCCATCTGCGAGACGGCCAGCCCCAGGGGGTGGATGGGAAAGCCCAGGAAGTGGGCGCGGATCCAGTAGAGGCCGAGCATGCCGGCGCCGCCCAGCCCCATCAGCCCGAGGCCCGCCACGTCGACGGCGGCCGGCTCGCGCACGTAGCCGGCGGCGAAATCGACGATGTACCGGGGAGCGCGGATGAAGAACCAGCTGTTGGCGTTGTGGGCGCCGCTCTCGTAGGCGAAGTAGAGGGTCGACCCGATCGACGCCACGAGGGCGAGCACCACGGCCAGCACCGTGCTCCCCAGGACCAGGGCCTTGCCCCGGATCGAGGCCGTCAGCTTGAGGCCGTTGGCGGTGGCGGCCATGACGAAGGTGCGCACGTCGCTCATCCAGACCTGCCCGTAGCCCAGGACGCCGATCGTCCCGGCCGGGCCCAGGTGGGCGGTGCCGACCATGGAGCGCAGCACCGTGGGCGTGGGAAGCTGCGCCCGCGTCCGGGCCAGCCCGGCCTCGCAGAGGATGCGGGTGATCCCCAGGAAGGTGACCGTCATCACCACGACGAAGATGATCCCCGCCCACAGGGGCACCCCCACGGCGGCGAACCATCCCGTCATCAGCACCAGCCCCAGGATCAGCTGCACGTAGACGCCGCGCATGGACACGGCGTCCCCGGCCGAGGAGCTCGACCGGCGCCAGGCCGCCCGCCAGCTGCCGCGCAGATGCCCCCGCGCCGTCCACAGGGTGTAGCCCACCAGGGCCATGAGGGCGCCGAACTGGACGTAGGAGAAGATCGGGCCGCCGTCGTGCTGGGCGTAGTAGTCCAGCGCCACGCTGCGGGAGATGCCGAGCTGGCCGAACAGGCCGGACACGGCGTAGCCCACCAGGTAGAACAGCCAGACGCTCAGGGCCACCTCCTGGTGCACCAGGTAGGCGAAGCCCATCATGGGGAAGGTCAGGTTGAACCACAGGGCGGGCATGTCGTGGAAGAGGTTGATGTGGGTGCTCAGATAGAAATTCGGCACGAAGTGGTGATAGAAGTGGAGGCCGTTCATGCCGGTGATGGTGAAGGGCACGGAGAAGCCCACCCACATGACCGGATTGCGGAAGAAGGCGTTCAGGGCCCGGCCCTCCTCCTGGGAGGTCATGACCAGGGGCACCTGGGCCAGGGGGTAGGCGAGGCGCTCGTGCTCGATCCACTGGCGGCTGAAGAGCACGGCCAGGGAGATCATGACCAGGTAGAGGCCGACGATCACGGGCATCCACGCCAGCAGCGGCTTCGCCCAGGCCCCCCACGGGATCGACTCGCCCTCGGAGAGGCCCTCGTAGAAGCCGAGGATCACGTCTTCCCCCTGCAGCCGCAGCCAGTGGGGCACGTAGGGCAGGATGTCGCGGGCCCACTCGTTCTCCGGGGAGGCCAGGTAGTCCATGGCCGGCACCAGGGGCACCAGCTGCAGGGTCAGCCCCATGGTGCAGATCGAGCAGGCGATGGCCGCCATCAGGTAGGTGATGGAGAGCTCCCCCGAGGACAGGGACAGCCCCGGCAGGAAGGCGCGCAGCAGGCCGTTGAGGAAGAAGGCGGCGAAGAACAGGAGGGCGATGGCCGCCCCCGTGGAGAAGTCGATGGTCAGGCAGGAGCCGCGGAGGACGAGAAGGTTGTAGGGCCCCCAGGCGGCGATGAGGACGCACATGGCCGAGCCGGCGATCAGGGTGCGCGGCGCCCGCACCGGGCCGGGGCCGGCGGCGGAGTGCTGCGTCATCGCATGTCCTCGTCCATGGGCTCATCATCTTATCCCGCGGCGCGAACTCCCTCAAGAAGAAGGCCCTTCTTTCCCTGCTTGACATTCCCGGGGAACGTGG
>CAZEHQ010000082.1:0-16046 GCA_964512165.1 uncultured Gemmatimonadaceae bacterium
CCGAAGGGATCGAGCATCAGGGTGATGTCGTCGCCCACGGCCTCGCGCACGGCGCGGCAGATCTCCACGTCCTCCCTGGGGAAGCCGGGCAGCTGGGGCGCCGGCTGGCGGGTGTGGGGGTTCCAGAAGATGTTGGCGTGGATCTTGAAGGCGCGGTAGCCGCGCTCCACGCAGCTGCGGGCGAGGGCCGCGTAGTCCTCGGGCCCGCCGAGGTTGGGAGCGGTGCTGGCGTAGGCCTCGACCTTCTCGCGCGTTCCCCCAAGGAGCTGGTAGACCGGGACGCCGGCGATCTGGCCCTTCAGATCCCACAGGGCGCAGTCGATCTTGCCCACGTCGTGCTCCCCCAGACCGCGGCTGCGGGTGACATACTGGTCCATCCAGTTCCAGATCTTCTCGCTGTTCAGGGGGTCCTCCCCCACCAGCAACTGCTTGATCGGTCCCTCCACCCGGGCCCTGTCCCCTCCCCAGAAGTGCCCCGTGACGCCCTCGTCCGTCGAAATCCGGGTGATGGAGGTCGTGCTCTCGACCTCGTCGTCGCCGATCCATACGCCGTAGCCCCAGCGGGAGCCGGCCCCCCGACCCCGCTTCCTGGTGCGGAACTGAATCACTTCGACATCGGTGATCTTCACGGAGATCCTCCTGGAATAGCCGCGGATTGCACTCTGGTTGGCGGAAGGATAGGTCCGAGGCCGCCGTTCCTGCGAACCACGGCGGGCGACCGCCGCCGGTCATCGGACCACGGGCGGCACGACCGGCTGGGGATCCCACCGGCCTGTGAACCGGGGCTGGGAGCGCCGACGGCCGGCGGCCCCGGGACGTAGCGGGACCGATGGCGGCCTGTCGGCTGCAGCGATCCGGCCGCGCCTGGAGCCGAGGGTAGGGGTCGCCCGGGGTCCGCTTCAGCCGCCGGCCTGCGCCCCGAGGAACTCCCGCGCCGGGAAGGTGGGCGCCGTCCGCGGCGACAGGGCTCCCGGGTCGGCGACGACGGCGGAAGCCGGCGGCTCGAGGAAGGGCCGGTCGAGGAGTGGATCGCCGGTCTCCCGCTGCCAGCGCAGCAGGCGTCCGCGCATCTCGGCCAGCGCCTCCCCGTGGGCGGCGTCGGCGGCGACGTTGCGCTGCTCCAGGGGGTCGGCGGCCAGGTCGTGGAGCCTCTCGGCGGCCTCCTCGCGCTCGCCCCAGCCGCGGGCCAGGAGGAAGTCCTTGCTGGGGCTGTCGTCGCAGTTGGGCAGGACCGGACGGGCGCGAGGGTGCAGGCGGCGGATGTACTTCCAGCGGCGGGTGCGCACGGCCCTCTGTGGCTCGTGGCAGACGTGGTAGTTGATCTCGGCGAAGACCTCCTCGCGGACCTCGCCCCGGCCCTCGACCAGCGGCAGCAGGGAGACGCCCTGGAGCCAGTCCGGCGGCGGCAGGCCAGCCACCTCGCAGACCGTCGGGAAGAGGTCGATCTGGCTCGCCAGGCCGTCGACCGCGCGGCCGCCCTCCAGGCCGCCCGGCCCCCGCAGGATCAGCATCACGCCGATGCCGTGGTCGGTGAGGTGGCACTTCATCAGCGGGAAGGCGAGGCCGTGGTCGGTGGTGCAGATCACCAGTGTCTCCCCGCCCAGGCCGCTGGCGTCCAGGGCCGCCAGGACCCGCCCCATCTGCCGGTCGAGGGTGCGCGCCGCGTCTATGTACGAGGCCATGTCCCGGCGGATCTCCGGGGCGTCGGGCAGCGGCGCCGGGGGTTGCACGAAGCGCGGGTCCGTGGGCGCCACCCCTTCCGGCGGCGGGTCGAACCCCCGGCCGCGGCGATGGGTGGCGGTGAAACCCACGTCGAGGAAGAAGGGGCGCTCGTGGCGCTCCCCGAGGAAGGCGGCGGCCCGTTCCTCCACCGGGCGGCCGTCGTCGAGGATGCGCTCGTACCCGCCCTCCGCGGGGTCGGCGACGACGTGCTGCAGGCCGGCCCGCACCGTGCGGTACCCCGCTGCGGCGAGGACCCGCGGCAGCAGGCGCTCGGGGCGGGGCAGGCTCCAGCCGCGGTTGACGAGCCCGCCCATGCCGCAGCTGTGGGCCCACTGGCCGGTGAGCAGGCTCGCCCGGCTCGGCGAGCACGTGGGGTTGGCGCAGAAGGCCTGGCGGAAGAGCACCCCCTCCCCGGCCAGCCGCTGGATGTTCGGCGTGGGCACGGCGAAGCCGCAGGGAGCGGCGTAACGTCCGGTGTCGTGGGAGTGCAGGTAGAGGACGTGCGGTCGGTTCATGAAATGCGCATCCTATAACACGAGGGACATTGGCATGACGGACACGCGCGACAAGGGCGGCCCCTCGCGCCGCTCGTGGATGGCGTCGGTGCTCATGGGCGCCGGCCTGCTGGCGGCCTACGGCACCCTGGCGAGCCAGTTCCTGGGCTTCCTCCTGCCCGCGCGCCGGGCCTCCCGGCGCCGGATCTTCGTCGGGCCGGTGGCGGCCTTCCCCCCCGGGACGGTGCGCACCATCCTCGACCTGGAGGGCAACGAGGTGCTGGTGCGATGCACTTCGGAGGGCCTCCTGGCCTTCAGCTCCACCTGCCCCCACCTGGGATGCAAGGTCCACTGGCAGGCGCAGGAGGCGCGCTTCTTCTGTCCCTGTCACAACGGCGTCTTCGACGCCGACGGCGTCGCCGTCTCCGGGCCTCCCGCCGACGCCGGCCAGCGCCTGCACCCGGCGCCGCTGATCATAGACGAGGAGAGCCAGGTGGTCTACCTGGAGGTCAGGGCCCCGCGGAGACGGCCCGGGTGAGGGCGCCCGGCGAGGCCGCCCCCCGCCAGCGGCGCTGGAGCGACCTCTTCCCCCTCGACTGGGAGCTGATACGCCACGCCGGCGCCGAGCCGGTGCCCCGGCACCTGAAGAAGTGGTGGTTCTGCCTCGGCGGCACGGTGGCCTACCTCTTCGTCGTGCAGGTCCTCACCGGCATCGCCCTGACCTTCTACTACGTGCCCTCCCCCGAGCAGGCCTGGGCCAGCGTCGAGACGATCACCCGCCAGATCCGCTTCGGCTGGTACATCCGCTCGCTGCACCACTGGGCCTCCCACCTGATGATCGCCGCCCTCTTCCTGCACATGCTGCGGGTCTACTTCACCGGCTCGTACCGCCACCCGCGCCAGCTCAACTGGATGGTGGGCGTCGGCCTGCTGCTGACCACCCTCGCCTTCGGGTTCACCGGCTACTCCCTCGTCTACGAGCAGCTCAGCTACTGGGGGGTGACGGTGGCCGCCAACCTCGTGGAAGCCCTGCCCGGGGTCGGGACCGTGGCGGCGCACATGATGCGCGGCGGCGAGGAGATCGGCGCCAACACCCTGACCCGGTTCTTCATCCTCCACATCGGCGTGCTGCCCACCGCCGCCTTCGTCCTCCTGGGGCTGCACATCAGCCTGGTGCGGATGCAGGGCGTGACCGAGCACGTCTTCGAGGGCGAGGAGGTCGGCGAGAAGGAGCGGCACTTCCCCTTCTGGCCCGATCACGCCACCACCGAGCTGCTCATCGGCGTGCTGCTGATGTACGTCCTGACCCTGCTGGCCCTGGTCTGGCCGGCGGGCCTCGGCGAGCCCGCCGACCCGTCCCGGACCCCGGACCACATCAAGCCCGAGTGGTACTTCTACTTCAGCTTCCGCCTCCTCAAGCTCACCTCCCTGCGGATCACCGTGCTGCTCACCGCGGCGGCGCTGGCGGCGGTGCTGCTCTGGCCCTTCATCGAGAGCTGGCTGCGGCGGCGCCTGCGCCTTCCGGAGACCGCCTCCGTGGCTCTGGGAGCCCTCGCCTTTCTCGGCTTTCTCGCCCTGACCGTGTGGGAGAGCCTCGACACCGGACACGTCCCCTGAGACCCTGCGGGAGGATGCTCGCATGACACTTACGGCCAAGCGCTACATCGTGGCGGCCCTCTCCTTCCTCTTCCTGCTGTCGCTGCTGCTCGTGGCCTGGCACGAGTCGCGGCTCGCCCGCCAGGAGGAGGAGCCCGGGCCGGTGGTGACCGCCTCGAACGAGGGCTGCGTCTCCTGCCACCGCCAGGACAGCCCGGCGCTGGTGATGGAGTGGGAGGCCTCGCGCCACGCCGAGTTCGGCGTCGGCTGCTTCGACTGCCACACCGCCAGCCCCGACGACGTGGACGCCTGGGAGCACGAGGGGGTCTGGATCTCGGCGCTGGTGACCCCGAAGGACTGCGCCACCTGCCACGCGCGCGAGTTCGAGCAGTTCTCGGTGAGTCACCACGCCCGGGCGGGAGAGATCCTGGCCAGCCTGGACAACATCCTGGCCGAGCGGGTGGCCGGACTGCCGGACAACAACGCCGACGCCGTCAACGGCTGCTGGCAGTGCCACGGCAGCATCGTGCGCTTCGAGCGCGACGAGTCCGGCGCCATCCTGCGCGACGGCCGCGAGGGCAAACCGGTGATCGATGCCGACACCTGGCCCAACAGCGGCATGGGGCGGCTGAACCCCGACGGCTCGAAGGGATCGTGCCACGCCTGCCACTCGCGCCACGCCTTCCAGGCCAGCCTGTCGCGGGCGCCCGAGAACTGCGGCAAGTGTCACATGGGCCCCGACCACCCGCAGATCGAGGTCTACAACGAGTCGAAGCACGGCATCGCCTTCTACGCCAACCGCGACCGCATGGCCCTCGACAAGGAGGGCGACTGGGTCCTCGGCCGCGACTACTCGGCGGCGCCCACGTGCGCCACCTGCCACATCAGCAGCTACATGACGCCCCAGGGGGTGTACGAGGCCAACAGCCACGACGTGGGAGAGCGCATCAGCTGGACCCTGAGGCCGGTGATCAGCACCAAGCAGAACCTGGTGATCTTCGAGGACGGCTTCCGCGAGGACTATCCCGACACGCGCGCCCTGCCCGAGCCGGGTGAGCTGGTGGAGACGGATGAGAAGTTCGTGGAGGAGGATGAGCTCGTCAGCAGGACGGTGCCGAGGAGGGTGAAGGAGATCGTCACCTGGCAGCAGCGCCGGCAGAGGATGAAGGGGGCCTGCCTCAACTGCCACAGCGACACCTACGTGGACAACTTCTACAAGCAGTTCGACGACCTCGTCGTCCTCTACAACGAGAAGTTCGCGCGGCCGGCCAAGGCGATGATGGACGACCTCACCGCCGATGGCGTCCTGAACCCGGAGGCGCCTTTCGAGCACGAGGTGCAGTGGGTGTTCTGGGAGCTGTGGCACCACGAAGGCCGCCGGGCCCGCCACGGGGCCAGCATGATGGGTCCCGACTACACCCACTGGCACGGCATGTACGAGGTGGCCAAGCACTACTACATGGAGTTCCTGCCGGCGGCGGTGGAGGCGGCGGAGGGCCAAAGCGAGGAACTGGGTGAGAAGTACCGCGCCCGGGTGGCGGCCCTCCTGGCCCGGGAGGAGCACGCCTGGATGAAGGGGCTCGATCCGGAAGAAGCGGAGGCGCTGCGGGCGATGTACCGGGACCGCTACGACCAGTAGCGCCGCGCCTCGTCCTCGCGCCGGGTTGTCCCGCCGTCGGGCCGGCACTACCTATTGACCCGCAGCCTCCCCCTCCCCCGCGCGCCCCGACCCTGAAGACCGCCCCGCATGGATTCGTCTACCTCGGCCCCGGCCCCCACGAGCACGAAGATCCGCGGATGGTTGCGCCGCTGGCCGGAGCGCTTCGGCCTCGACCTGCGGGCCCTGGCGCTGTTCCGCATCCTCCTCGGCGTGATCCTCCTCGTCGACCTGTCGGCGCGAGTGGGGGACATCGGCGCGTTCTACACCGACTCCGGCGTGCTGCCCCGCGTCGACCTGCTCGACCGAGTGGATACCGCCGCCACCCCCTGGGCCGTCTCCCTGCACATGATCAGCGGCCGGCCGGAGGTGCAGCTCCTTCTCTTCGCCATCGCCGCGTTCTGCGCCCTCTGCCTGCTCATCGGCCACCGCACCCGGCTGTTCACGGTGCTGAGCTGGCTGCTGCTGCTGTCGCTGCACAACCGCAACCCCGCCGTCCTCAACGCCGGCGACGTGCTCTTCCGGATGCTCCTGTTCTGGTCGATGTTCCTCCCCCTCGGGGCGCGCGGCTCGGTCGACGCCGCCATGAGAGAGCCGCGGGAGGGCGAGCCCGACGACGGCGGCCAGCGCACCTGGTCGGTGGCGGCCTTCTGCTTCATGGCCCAGGTCTCCATCGTCTACTGGGCAACGGCGCTGCTCAAGACCGACCCCATCTGGACCGAGGACCGCACCGCCGTCTGGCACGCCCTCAAGCTCGACTACATGGCCCTGCCCCTGGCCACCCTGATGCGCGAGTGGCCCCCGGGACTGCTGGAGCTGGCGACCCGGGGCACCCTTCTCCTCGAGTTCTGGACTCCCTTCCTGATCTGGATCCCCGTCTTCGTCGGCCCCCTGCGGCTGACCGCCTGCGCCGTCATGATCGCCCTGCACGCGGGCTTCACCGTGACCCTGCAGCTGGGCCTGTTCTCCTACGTGTGCGGCGCCATGTGGCTGGCCCTGCTGCCGCCGGCGGCGTGGGACCGCCTCTTCGCCCGCTTCCGGCGGGACCCGCGGCGCCGCGGGATGACCCTGCACTACGACGGCGACTGCGGGTTCTGCCGGCGCACGGTCCTCGTGATCCGCGGCTTCTTCCTGCTGCCCGAGACCGCCGTCGCCAGGGCCCAGGACGACCCCGCCATCGACCGCGCCATGCGCCGGCGCGACTCGTGGGTGGTCACCGATCACGAGGGCAAGCAGCACTTCAAGTTCGAGGCCCTGACGTACGTGCTCTCGCGCTCGCCGTGGGCGGGGCCCCTGGGGGCGGTCCTCGGGGCGGCGGTCTTCCGCCGGCCCGGCACCTGGCTCTACGAGCAGACGGCGAGCCGCCGCGAGCTGATGGGCCGCCTCACCGCCTGGATGCGCCCGCGGCCGGCGAGACCCTTGGCCCGGCCCCTGGCCTGGGCGGGCAACGCCCTTCTCCTCGGGACCCTCGCCTACGTCGTCCTGTGGAACGCCCGCGGCTTCCACACCAAGGAGATCTTCGCGGCGGACTCGACGGCGGGAGGGCTCTCGGCGGCGGCGGCGGGCTGGATGACCGGCTCGCGGCCCGGGCAGGCTCCCGGCCCGGACCTGCGGTGGTACGGCCGCGTTCTGCGAGTCAGCCAGCAGTGGAGCATGTTCGCCCCGTACCCCTCCCGCAACAGCGGCTGGTACGTGGTGGTCGGCACCCTGAGCGACGGCAGCCAGGTCGACCTCTACCGGCACGTCGTCCTGGGAGAGAAGCTCGCCGAGGTCTCGTGGGAGCGGCCCGACCCCATCGTGGAGACCTTCCACGGGCAGCGCTGGCGCAAGTACATGATGTCCCTGCGCAAGAGCGCCAAGAAGGACTACCGCCCCCTGTTCTGCAAGTACCTGGCGCGCCAGTGGAAACGGGAGTTTCCCCTGACGCCGCTGGCCATGGTGGAGCTCTATTTCAACGAGGAGCGCGTCCGGGCGTACGAGCCCAACACGGCGCCGGAGAAGCGGCGTCTGTGGTACTACACGCCATGATCCGCGTCACCGCCAGGCTGGCGAATGCGCACATCCTGCCGGGCCTCTCCGGAACCTGGCAGCGGACCCCCGTCCACCACAGTCCCGTAACCGTCGAGGCCGCTCCCGACGAGGAGGGCCGCGTCGCGGTGGAGCTCCCCCTCGACGAACCCAGGGTCCTTTCGGTCGGTCCGGGAGACGAGGTCCAGTTGTTTCT
The DNA here is from genome assembly GCA_964512165.1 of uncultured Gemmatimonadaceae bacterium. Taxonomy (GTDB): domain Bacteria; phylum Latescibacterota; class UBA2968; order UBA8231; family UBA8231; genus UBA8231. Next base: position 7,694 of record CAZEHQ010000082.1, read on the forward strand.
GGGGGACGATCTGCACGTCGAGGCCGACCTGGCGGACCTGCCCGGGTCGCTGCGGTTCTCCGGCCGCGGGGCGGCCAACAACAGGTTCCTCGCCGCCATGCGCGCCCGCTTCCCCGACCTGCGCATCGACTACGAGGATCTCGAGGTCGACGCCCATGGCGAGCTGGTCGATCGACGGCGCCGGGAGCGGGAGTCCTATCCGATGACTACGAGAGGCGGAACGGCCGCGAGAGCGCCCTCCCGGAGGACTACCACGACGTCCTGGACGAGATCGAGCTGGTCGACGAATCCGCCATCGGCGCCGCCTCCTACCGCCACTTCCTGGAGCGGAACTTCCTCCGTCTGTGGCTGGAGCAGGTGAACCGGCCCGATGTCCTTCGGGACCACAGGCGGATGTCCGATGAGGAACGCGACGCTTTCCGGGAGACCTGGAGCGACCACAACCGGGCCAGGAAGAGCCTCCACGGCCGCGTCCTGTACTTCTTTCTCGCCGGAGAGGTCGTCTCGGATTTCCAGTCGGGCCGCTTCGAGCAGGGCGACCGGCGCCTGGCCGGGTTCGCGCAGGAGAACCCCCACCCTGAGTACACCGAGGCCGTGGAGAGAGTCGCCGCCGAGACCGCCGCCCTCCGACCCGGCCGGCCGGCCCCCGGCTTCACCCTCGATGATCTCGAGGGGCGCGGCGTCTCTCCGGGCGACTTCAAGGGGAAGGCGGTCTTCCTGGACTTCTGGGCGAGCTGGTGCGGCCCCTGCGTGGACGCGGCCCCGGCTCTGGAGGAGATCAAGGAGCGGACCCGGGACCTGCCGGTCGTCTTTCTGAATGTCTCCGTCGACCCCAGCGACGACGACTGGCGGGAGGCCATCGACGAGCTGGGCCTCACCGGCGTCAACGTGCGCGCCCCGGGCGGCTGGCAGGCCGAGGCGATGCGGGCCTACCAGGTGCAGGGCATACCCTCGTACTTCCTCGTGGATCCGGAGGGCCGGATCGCCGGGAGGATCGAGAGCGTCTTCGATGTCCCGGGCGTCGTCGCCCGCATCGAGGAGGCGCTGTCAGGGATGCCGCCGGGGTAGCAAGACGAAGGCGCGCCGATCCCCCGGACCGGCGCGCCCATCGCGCTCTGATCGATGCTCAGTGGTGGGACCGGCCTCGCTTGCCCCTGCCGCCGCCGTGTCCCTTGCCGCCACGCTCCTCGCCGCCGCGGCTGAATCCCTCGCGGTGGTGGCCGCCGCGCTCCTTCCGCCTCTCCTTCCGCAGTTCCTGCAGCCGGGTGAACTGCTCGTCGCTCAACACCTCCTTCAGCTTGCCCTCCGTCTCCTCCCGCAGGGTCTGCATCTGCTCCCGTGCCTCACGCCGCGACTGGCGCAGCTGCTCACGCCCTTCGCCCCGGGACTCGCGGTGCTCCGAGAACAGCTCCCCGCCCTTCTCGGCGTGAGCCTCCAGGATCTCCTCCACCTGCGTTCTCTTGTCGCCTTCGAGACCGAGATCGTCGAGCAGGGCGGTGCGCGCTTCCTCGTGCCGGGCCTTCCGCTCTTCCGCCTCTGACTCGGATTCGGCGGCGGCGGGCAGCGTCCCCAGGACGAGGACGGCGGCGGCGATGGTCGGGATGGCCTTCATGGGCTCCTCCAGTCGAGTGGGTTGCGGCCGGATGATTCCGGGCCGTTGTCCTGCGTTCACGCCATTGGACAACGGCTGGGAGGAACTCATTCCACGTCTTTGCGGAAAACACGGGAAAAGGGCGGATCGTGCCGGAACTTGGTACGGGGGAACCGCGCTCAGTGCCGCTTGCCGCCGTGATGTGGGGCCGGTCCGCGCCGCATCCAGCGCTTGTGGCGCTCCAGGTGCCGCTGCACCCGCCGGCGCTCCTCCTCCGTCAGCAGCGGATGCAGGGCGGACCGGATGGAGTCGAGCTGGGCGCGGCGCTCCCCGTCGCGGGCGATGCGGTTGGCGCGCATGCGCCCGTCGATGCGGCGCAGGACCTCGGCGATGCGCTCGCGGCGGTCGTCCTCCACCGGGCCGATGGCGCGCCGGATGCCGGCGGTGAAGAGGGCGGGTCTCGCCAGGCTCAGGGCGTCGCGGAAGCGGTGGCGCTGGTAGACGCTGTGACCGAGGGCGCCCACCACCATGCCGAGCACGAGGGTGGCCATGAGGATGGCGGCGATGCGGGTGCGGGAGGACACGGTCACATCTCCAGGAGTTCCGCGGTCTCCGCCGAGACCGGCGGCACGGCGAAGGTGATCTCCAGGAAGGAGGCGCCCTCGGCGGCGAGATCGCGGTCCCGCCAGTTGAGCACGGCGAGGAAGAGAGCCACCGCGAGGGTGACCGGCACCAGGGGCCGGAAGAGACGCATGAGGCCGTCGGCGAGGCCGGGCGCGGCCCTCTCGCTGCGCAGGCGCGCCAGGACCCGCGCCGAGAAGTGGGGGCCGAAGCCTTCGGCCCGGGCGGTCGAGACCAGCTCTCCCGTGCGGCGCAGCTGCTCCCATTCCCCGCGGAACTCCTCGTCCGAAGAGAGCAGCTCCTCGAAGCGGGTCTGCTGCCCCGGGTCGAGACCGCCCCCGAGGGCCCGCATCAGCAACTCCTCGCGTTCACGCTTCTTCATGGCCGAACTTCCCCTTCAGAATCTGCTTCAGGCTCGCCATTGCGCGGGACAGCCGCGACAGCACCGTGCCCTCGGGCAGGCCCAGGGCCTGCGCCGTCTCGCGGGTGGAATACCCCTGGATCATGCGCAGCACCACCACGGCGCGGTGATCGGGCTTGAGCTGCCGCAGCGCCGCCTGCACCTCGGCCCGCGTGTCGGCCCGGTCCTGTATCGCCGCCCCGTCGGTGACCGGCTCCGGCGCCGGGTCCTCGTCGCTGTCCAGGCTCCAGAACCGCCAACGGGCCTTCTGCCGGCTCTTCGAGGCGTTGAGGGCGAGGTTGATGGCGATCCGGGTGAGATAGGTGCCGAGAGCCGCCTCGCCGCGGAAACGGCCGAGGGCGGCGTGGAAGCGGATGAAGGTCTCCTGGCCCACGTCCTCGGCGTCCGGGCCCGGTCCGAGCATGCCGACCACGGTGGCCGCCACCCGGGATTCGTACCTGTCCACCAGCTCGCGGAAGGCGTGGTCGTCACCATCGCGGGCCCTCCTCGTCAGCTCCAGGTCGGACGGCGGATCCACACGCATTGGACAGGGACGTTCTCCGTTTCATTCCCTCTTCATTCAACGGGCGGCCGCCGACGGCTGTCAATCAGCGGCCGGCGGCGCGGGTTCCCTTCGCGGAGGAGATGAGATGCCCATCCAGATCGACCGGGCGGCGGCGCGGGAGATGGCGCCGCGCTTCGACGAGGCGCTGGAGCTGGTGCGCAACGAGTTCGACGGCCTCGACCCGGACCGGCAGTACCGCAACGCCTTCGCCCGGCTCCTCAAGGCCGACCCGCTGCGGCGGGTGCACATGCTGGGCACCGACCAGCGCGACCTCTTCGTCCCGGCCCTTCGCGAGCTCCTTCCCCAGGTCGTGCGGCCCGGGGGGCACATCCTCGACCTCGGCGCCGGCGACGGCCAGACCTTCGCCCTCCTCGCCGATCTCGTGGCCGCGGGCACCACGGTCTCCTTCGAGGAGCCGAATGCCGGCTATGCCGCCGACTACACCGCCTTCCTGGCGACGCAGGACCACCTGCGTCCGGGCCTGGCGATGGTGTCCGGCTTCGAGGAGATCGACTCTCTTGACGTGGCGTCGCCGCCAGACGGCAGCGTCGATCTCGTCCTCGCCCTCCACATGCTCTACTTCGTCGCCGAGCTGCCGTCGGGACTGCTGCGCATGGCGCGCTTCCTCAGGCCCGGCGGCGCCCTGTGCGTGGTCGTGGCCGAGGAGACCGAGGCCTGGTCGGGGCGGGCCCTGCGGGCCTTCATCGACGCCGGCGGCGACACCGGCCACAACGAAGGCCACCTGGCCGCCATGGCCGAACGCAAACGGCTGCTGGGGGGCGCCCTCCTGGACGTCCTGGCCGCGGGCCTGCCGGAGGCCTCCTTCGAGCTGGAGACCCGCCTGCAGCCGAGCCGCCTCTACGGCCACGCCCTGTGCGACCTGATCGCCATGGCCAACCTCGCCGAGCTCTCCACCGTGGCGGGCATCGGCAAGTACGAGGCTCCCTGCGACCTGTTGCGCAGCGATCCGGAGGCGGTCGATCTGCGCATCGAGGACGAGGGCCCGCGCAAGGGGATGTGGAGCGTGGCCCAGCCGCAGCTGTTTTCCATCCTGCGCCGCCGCGGCTGATCCGGCAGGCGGCCTCACCCCCTCTCAGCCGGCGGCTGCCCGGGCGTCGACACCCCCGGCCCTGACCCGCTCCAGCAGTTGCGACAGCTCGGCCACGACCTCGGGGCGCTCGCCGTGGAGGTTGGTGCGCTCGCCGATGTCGGCGGCCAGGTCGAAGAGCTCCCCGGGCTGCTCGTGGGCGGTGTAGCCCCGTTCCTCCCTGTACCAGTCGGGCTCGCGGACATCGCCGCCGGTGGGGTCGTCGATGAAGACCCAGTCCCCCCGGCGGATGGCGAAGCGGCGGTTCATGCTGTGATGGACGGTGAAGGCGCGCACGCCGCGGTCGCGGCCGGGCCGGCGCAGCAGGGGCAGCAGGCTGACGCTGTCCTCCCCCTGCCCCGAAGCCAGGCGAACCCCCGTCATCTCGGCGCAGGTGGCCATGAGGTCGCCGAGCATGATCGTGTGGGAGCACTCGGCGCCGGCCGGGGCCGCCCCCGGCCAGCGGGCCAGGAAGGGCACCCGGTGGCCGCCCTCCCAGACGTCGCGCTTGATGCCGCGCAGGCCGGCCATGGAGGCGTGGCCGTACTGCCGGATGTGGTCGTAGGCGGGCCTCTCGGGGCCGTTGTCGCTGGTGAAGATCAGCAGCGTGTCGCCGGCGATGCCGCGCCGCTCCAGGGCCTCCATGACGCGGCCCACGCACCAGTCGACCTCGCACACGTAGTCGCCGTACTCCCCGGCCCGGCTCATGCCGCGGAACTCGTCCAGGGGCACGATCGGGGTGTGGGGTGCGGTGAGCGGCATGTAGAGGAAGAAGGGCTCCTCCCCGGCCGCGTCGATGACGCGCTCGGCGCGCCGGGTGAGGGTGGGCATGACCCGCTCCAGCGACCAGTCCGGCACCATCGGCCCGGGCGTGCCGAACATCTCCTCCGGCTTGGGCACGGACGGCGCCTCGACGACGCGGTCGTCCTCGAACCAGGTGTAGGGCGGGAAGTTGGGCACGTCGTCGCCGAAGTAGGTGTCGAAGCCTCGGTCCAGGGGGCCGCCCGTGATCGGCCGGCCGTAGTCGATGCGCTCGCCGAGGGCCAGTCTCGCCGGATCGTCGCCGCGGCTCCCGAACTCGACGTGGTCCGCCGCCGGGGAGCCGTCGTCGAGGGTCCAGTTCCAGCCGAGGTGCCACTTGCCGACGCAGTGAGTCTTGTATCCCTGCCGCCGCAGCAGCTCGGCCACGGTGAGGCGGTCGGGCTCGACGAGGGCGCTCTCCCACTGCCAGAGGACGCCGCCCTTGAGCCGCGAGCGCCAGCAGTAGCGCCCGGTGAGGACAGCGTAGCGGCTGGGCGTGCAGACGCTGGAAGGCGCGTGGGCGTCGGTGAAGCGCACCCCCTGGGCGGCGAGGCGGTCGAGGTTCGGCGTGGGGATCTTCGACTCGGGGTTGTAGCAGGCCACATCCCCGTAGCCGAGGTCGTCGGCGAGGATGAAGACGATGTTCGGCTTGTTCATGGCGGCTCCCGTCGAGGGCTTGCCGGGCGGACCCGAAGGCGGCTCTTTTTTCGCCGTGAAAGACGAGGCCTCCAGGCCCGGGCGCGCGGACCAGGGTCCGCGAAAGGCCTCGGGCACGGCGGCCCGAAGATACGAAAGGAGGGTCTGATGTTCCGCCCCTTGCGTGTAGCCGCGATCTCCTTCGTGCCGGAGAAGTTCGAGCTGGCCGACAACTGCGACCGCCTCGAGGAGAGCTTCCGCCGGGCGGCCGGGGACGGCGCCGAACTGGCGGTGGCCCCGGAGGGCGTCATCGAAGGCTACGTGACCAACGAGATCATCGCCGGCGAGGCGCCGGCGGCGCGCATCCGCGAGGTGGCGGTGACCATGCAGGGCGCCGTGATCTCCCGCTTCCGCGCCCTCGCCCGCGAGCTGGGCCTGAGCCTCGCCTTCGGCTGCGCCGAGAAGGTGGGCCGCAACGTCCACAACTGCGCCGTCTTCATCGATCCGGCGGGGAAGGTGTGCGGCAAGTACCACAAGATGCAGCTGGCCGAGGGCACCCACCCGGCCTGGTGGTTCAACCGCCTGGGCCGGCAGTCGCGCGCCTTCCCCACCCCCCACGGCCGCTGCGGCTTCATGATCTGCGCCGACCGCTGGAACGCCGACATCGCCCGCATCCCCGTCCTCGACGGCGCCCGCTACCTGCTGATCCCGTCCTTCGGCAGCCGCTCCAGGAGGCAGGACCAGGCGGTGCTGGCGAGGGCGCGGGAGAACGGCGTTCCCATCGTCGAGGCCAACGTGGGCGTCACCCTGATCATCAGCCAGGGCGAGATCGTCGCCCTATCGCGCCGGGAGCAGCAGATCCTGCACGCCACCATCGAAATCCCCGCCGAGCCTTCCCGCCGCAACCGCGACCTCCACGAGCGCGCCTTCCTGCGCTGGCGCCGCAAGGAGATGCCCCTCTGGTTCGAGAAGCGCACGAAGAAGACCTGGCTCAGCCGGAAGCGCCCGGCCTGAGCGCCCTCGGTCCCGCAGCCGCGGACCCACCACCGCCATCCGTCGAGGAGGGAGCATGACGCACGACGAGATCGAAGGCCGGTTCACGGCCACGCCGGAGAAAGGGGAGGTCTCCTCCGTCGCCATCCGCCCGCCGCAGGCGCGCCTCATGCTGGTCCTCGGCCACGGGGCCGGCACCGACTGCCGGCACCGCAACCTGCGCACCATCGCCGGCTGCTGCGCCGACGCCGGCGTCGCCACCTTCCGCTACAACTTCCCCTACATGGAGCGCGGCGGCGGCGGCACCGAGTCGAAGCCGGTGGCCTTCGCCACCGTGCGCTCCGCAGCGGCCGCCGCCCATGAGGCCGCCCCCGACCTGCCCCTGTTCGTCGGCGGCCACTCCTTCGGCGGCCGCATGGCCTCCCACGCCGCCGCCGAGGCGCCGATTCCGCACGTACAGGGACTGATCTTCTTCGCCTTTCCCCTGCACCCGCCGGGCCGGGCCTCGGTGGACCGCGCCACCCACCTGCCGGAGGTGACGGTGCCCATGCTGTTCCTCTCCGGGACGCGGGACAAGCTGGCCGAGCTGGAGCTGCTGGAGCCGGTGGTGGAGGGCCTGGAGCTGGCCGCCCTGCATCGGCTGGACACGGCCGACCACGGCTTCAAGGTGCTCAAGCGGTCTCGCAAATCGGACGAGGACGTGTACGCCGAGATGGCGCGGGTGCTGAAGGCCTGGGCCCTGGAGCGGGTCTGACCGCCGCCGAGGCCTCAGACCGGCAGGTCGACCACCAGAAGCTCCTCGGCCAGAGGCTGGGCCGCGGCCAGCAGGGCGCCGTCCGGCGCGGTGACGCCGGAGGAACCCCAGGAGACGCGATCCCCGCAGCGGCCGGCCACGTCGGCGGCGACCACGTGGACCCCATTGTCGACGGCGCGTTCCGCCTGCGCCCTGCGGGCCAGGGGGACCACGTCCGCCTTCTCCGGGGGGAGACCGTTGTTGGTGGGGATGAAGAGCACGGAAGCCCCCCGGGCGCAGATCGTTCGCGCCGGCTCGGGGAAGTTGGTGTCGTAGCAGATGACGATGCCGAACCTCAGGCCGTTGATCTCCCAGCAGGGGGTGCGGTCGCCGGCGCTGTACACCGAGCGCCGGATGGCCGGGTGGGTCTTGCGGTAGACGCCGGTCACCGCGCTTGCCCGGAGGACCGCCGCCGAGCAGTAGAGACGCCCCCCGGGGCCGGCCTCGGTGAAGCCGACGATGGTGCTCACGCGGTCGCTGGCCAGGGGCTGCAGGAGGCGCTCCAGCTCTCCCCCCTCGGCGTCGACGGCCAAGGCGCCCGGCTCCGGGGCGAAGTCGGCCAGCCCTCCGAGGATCGCTTCCGGACAGCACAGGATCTCCACCCCCCGCCTCTCGCACTCGGCGACGCGCTCCCGGATCAGGGGCAGGGCCTCCAGCGATCCGACTGGCAGCAGCGGGGCCTGCCAGGCGGCGACCTTCACCGCATCTCAGCCTGGATCGCGGTCCTCCAGGTTCAAGGAGAGCAGGGAGTCCTCATCCTGATCGAGGAAAGCGGCGATCCGATCCCTGTTCGCTTGCAGCAAGTCCGCAACGCGATCGGTCCCGGTATCGCCAATGACAAGCCATATTGCCTTTGGCGGATGACC
>CAZEHQ010000082.1:16061-17299 GCA_964512165.1 uncultured Gemmatimonadaceae bacterium
TCCTTCGACACGATGGTAAAGCCGTTTTCCAGTGCGTAGGCCCAGATGACTGCATCGGGTTGTCCACCAAGCCCGATTTGATTGACACTGGCAGTGCCGGGAAAACCTCCTCAAGCCGCGTCACCAGGCGATGGCTGAGGTTCTCGTCGAGGAGAAGCTTCACGCCCTGGAGCCGAGCACATCCTCGGGTTCATGGACATCGGAGTATTTCCGTGCGGCACGGATGTGTTGCGGAGTCAGAGTCGGAAAATCTGCCAGAAGCTGAGCCTCGGTCATTCCCCCCGCCAGGTACTTCAGTACGTCATTGACGGTGATTCGGGTCCCTTTGAAACAAGGTTTGCCAGCGCGAACACCAGGCCGGATCTCGATGTCTTCAAAATTGAATTTCCCATCCCTTGCATTGTATTCGTCCAGAGAATCCCGCTCTTCGGCCAGGCAGGCTTCATTGGATCCTGATCCGTACTTGCGTATCCGTCCTGCGAACCCTGCGGCCTCCGCAATGCGGATCCACCTTTTGTCGCTGGTGGCCACGACGTGGTCGTCATCACTGGAGTAGATAAAGAAATCGAGATCCCCACTGTCGTTCTTCTTTGGCAAATACCCCTCCGTCATCAGGCGGATCAGGTAGTACGTGTACATACGGCTATAGCACTCTATCTTGGGAATGGCAGCCGCCAATTCATGCGCTCTTTGCTTGGAAAACACACCAAGGTCTTCTTTGTCCGCTTTGAAGAAGGCGCGCATCTGGCAAGCGGAAATAATCCGCGCATACCACTCGTCCGATTTCATTCCTGCGAGAAATTTCGCCTTCTGCTCACCTCGTAGTTTGGGCACTCTTGAAGACCGTTTTTCCGAGTCCTTTGCGTACCACTTTCGAAATCCCGGGATATTCTCCTCCATTAGTGTGATGAGAGAATCCACCCATTCTTGCTCACCTTTTTCACGCCATGTTGCTGCAAACGGCACATTCAAGCTCCGACGAACCCGAATCTCGTAGTCCGGAACTCCCTTCTGAACCTCCTCAAGGTTCCGTCCTTCGGCCAAAGCCCGGACAGCATCGGCATAGGAGGGGGCAGGTTCCGCCAACTTGTAGCCAAACGTCTTGGTCAGGTATGATTCGGGATCAGGGAGTTCGCCAATCCCGTACGTCAGGATAACGCCAGCCGCTGCCTTGCGTTCTTCAAATGACCTGTCATCGAGTTTGGATACCAACTCGATGATTGAGATGGGAGAGTAAC
>CAZEHQ010000083.1:0-17176 GCA_964512165.1 uncultured Gemmatimonadaceae bacterium
CGCAGGAGCACCTCGTCCTCTACCCGAAGGCCGGCGACTGCGTCGTCTTTCTGAGCCACATCCCCCACCAGGGAGCCAAGGAGCGCGACGACATGGAGCGCTCCAACGTGGTCTGCCACTACCAGGTGACGCCCATGCACGAGAGCGTCTGGTTCGTGTCGCGGCCCCGGGGCTACCTGGGCACCTTCCCCCTGGCACACAGTTGAGGAGCGAGACATGCGCCCTACTTCGTTGATCCCTCTGACCGCCTTCGCCGCCGCCGCCGCGGCGGCTTCTCTGCTTGCCGGCTGCGCTTCCGAGCCGATGGAGGACCCGCCCGCCGCCGAGGCCCCCGCCGCCGCGCCGGCCGCGGCCGCGGCCGCGTACGATCCGCAGCGTTTCGACGACCGTCCCGCGGGCGTGGTCCGCGCCTACCTGCAGGCCCAGGACGCCCTCGCCCACGACCGCTTCGACGAGGCGGCCGCCGCGCTGACCGCCCTCGCCGGACACGCCCCGGACGACCTGCGCCCCCTGGCCGAGTCGGCGGCGCAGGCCGCGGATCTGGCCGGCGCCCGACTCGCCTTCCGGGATCTGTCGGCGAGGCTCATCGAATCGCCCCTGCCCGAGGGGCTGGGCGTGGCCTTCTGCCCCATGGCCTTCGACAACGAGGGCGGCCGCTGGATCCAGTCGGAGGGTGAGATCATGAACCCCTACTACGGCGCCGCCATGCGCCGCTGCGGCGTCTTCGAGGGCGCCGACGAGGAGGGCTGAACCGCGTGCGCATCGCCTACGGCACCTACGCCATGCCGGACATGCCTCTCGAGGAGGCGGCGCCGCTGCTGGCGGAGATCGGCTACGACGGGGTCGAGGTCTGCGTCAGCCCGCGGCACACCTCCTCCTTGCCCGAGCAGATGGACGCCGGCCGGCGGCGGCAACTGCGCGAGCTGCTCCGGCGGCTGGGCCTCGGCATCCCGGCGGTGTTCACCCTCGGCCACGTGCTCGCCGAGGACGCGGACGGACACCGGCGCACGCGGGAGCACGTGCGGCGCTGCGCCGGGCTCGCCCGCGACTTGGGCGCCGCGGCGCCCGTGGTGTCCCTCGGCATCGGCGGCCGCAGCGATCGGTGGGAGGATGTGAAGGACCGCATCGTCGACCACCTCGGGGACTACGGGCGGCTGGCGCGGGAAGAGGGTTTCCTCTTCGCCGGAGAGGCCCACTGCGGCGCCGCCGTCGACCGCTCGGAACGCGCCCTGTGGGCGATCGAGAGCGTCGGCAGCCCGGCGGTGCGCCTGCACTTCGACATCGTCCACTTCTACCTGGCCGGCGAGGACGAGACCGGGGCCGTGGAGCGGCTGCTGCCGATCACCGGCCACACCCACGTCACCGACGCCCGGAGGCACGCAGACGGCAGCTTCGACCTGCTGCTCCTCGGAGAGGGAGACCTCGACGCGGCGGCCTACGTGAAGGCCATGGCCGGCGGCGGCTGGGAGAGCTTCCTCACCCTGGAGGTGAGCGGCCGCATCTGGGGGCGGGACGACTACGACGCGGCAGCCGCCGCCCGGATCAGCTACGCCTCGATGACCCGGGCCTTCGACGAGGCAGGCGTAGAGCGGGGATGAGGTCGTTCTCGGTCGGCGAGGAGGCGGTGGCCCTGCCCGCCGGGGCCTCCGCCCACAGCCGCCGCACCGATGTCCGCTTCGGCAGCCGCCACCTCTTCTCCCTGAGCCAGGGCCCCTGCCGCGCCTACCTCTATCCGGTGTACACCCCCGCCGGCGTGCCCGTCACCTCCGAGAGCCCCGTCGACCACCCCCACCACAACTCGGTGTGGATCGCCGCCGACCGCGTCGTGGCGGAGCTGCCCTTCGCCGGCGGCGACAGCGAGCCGGGGACCTACAACTTCTACGTGAACGACACCTTCCAGGGGCGGGCCCCCGGGCGCATCGAGGCCGCCGGCCTGGAGCACCAGGAGCGCGGCGAGGGGCTCCTGCGGCTGACCCAGCGCCTGCAGTGGCGCGGGCCCCGGGAGTGGGGGGCGCCCGAAGGACGGGTGGTGGCCGCCGAGGAACGCGTCATCGACGTGCGCCCCCTCGACGGGGCCAACGTCATCGACCTGCGCTCGCACCTGACTCCCACGGAGTGGGATCTGCGGATCGGCCCCACGCGCCACGCCTGGTTCGGCGTGCGCCTGGCCGAGGGCCTGCGGCCGAGCCACGGAGGGCAGGTGACCGACTCGGCGGGGCGGCATGGACCCGCGGCCGTGAGCGGGAGCGTCTCCGACTGGGTGGATTGCTCCGGTCCCGCCGGCGGGGGACGGACCGCGGGCGTGGCCCTGATGCCCCACGGCTGCACCGCCGGCCACGCCTGGTACGTCACCGAATGGGGCACCCTGACGGTGAACCCCTGCGCCGACACGGCGGTGGCCGTGAAGCGCGGCGCCGTCTTCGCATCCGGCCTGCGCCTGGTCGTCCACGACGGCGGGGCGGAGGCCGCCGACCTGCCGGGACACCACCGGCGCATCGAGGAGGAGGTGGAAGCAGATGGCTGAACGGATCGCCCGTTTCAAGCACGACGGCCGCGAGAGCTACGGGGTCCTCGCCGGCGACGACAGGCTGGACCTGCTGGAGGGTCCCGGCTTCGGCGGCCTGCGCCGCACGGGCGAGCACGCGGCCCTGGCCGACGTGCGCCTGCTGGCGCCGGTGGCGAACCCGCGCCTCATCGGCGTCGGCCTCAACTACGCCGAGCACGCCGCCGAGAGCGGCCTCCCCGAGCCCGAGCAGCCGATGCTCTTCCACCTGCCGACGACGGCGGTCTGCAACCCCGGCGACGACATCGTCTACCCGAGGCAGGGCCGCGTCGTCCACTACGAGGGCGAGCTGGCCGTCGTCATCGGCACCCCCGCCCGCCGCGTCTCCGCCGACCGGGCCCTCGACCACGTCTTCGGCTACACCATCGGCAACGACGTGAGCGAGCGCGTCATCCAGAAGGCGGAGATGGCCAACGGCTGCCTGCTCATCGGCAAGGGCTTCGACACCTTCAAGCCCCTGGGCCCCTGGATCGCCACCGGCCTCGACCCCTCGGACCTGCAGCTGACGACACGCCTCAACGGTCAGGTGGTGCAGTCCACGTCGACGGCGGACCTGATCTTCACCGTGGCCGAGCTGATCGAGTACCTCAGCGCCGCCGTCACCCTCCTCCCCGGCGACGTGATCATGACCGGCACCCCCTCCGGCGTCGGCGAGGTGCGGCCCGGCGACGTGGTGGAGATCGAGATCGAGGGGGTCGGGGTGCTGCGGAACCCGGTGGCCGCGGAAGCGGCCGCCTGATCCCCTGCCGGGTTCACGCAGAATTCAACACCGCAGATCGCAGAACGTCCTTACACTTGTCGTGTACTGTCACGACAGGTCGAGCATTTCAGGACGCGCCGGCAGCACCCGGCGTGGACGAACAGGAGGACAGTTGATGGACCGCATGAATCCGGCCGACTCTCATCGCACGCGTATCACGGGCACGCTGCTCCTGGCGGCCTGGATGGCAGCCGGTCCGACGGCCGCCGCCGGACCGCAACTCGAGGGCCGGGTGCGGCTGCCTTCCGGCGATCCCGCCGCCGGGGCGCAGGTGCGGCTTTTCGATCTGACCGATCTGCGAGCGGCTCCCCTGGCGGCGGCCACCGATGCGTCCGGCCGTTTCCAGCTGTCTCTGCAGGCCTCGCCCACGGGGCTGGCCGTACCGGATCACTACGGCCTGGGGGCGAACTACCCCAATCCCTTCAACCCTTCCACGGTCATCCCCTACCAGCTGCCGGCTTCGACCCAGGTGAGGCTGGAGGTCTTCAACGTCCTCGGACAGCACGTGGCGACGCTGGTCGACGCCGTGCGGCCCCCCGGCTACCACACGGTCCGCTGGGACGCCACCGATGCCGCCGGGCGCGCCGTGGCCGCCGGGGTCTATCTCTACCGCATGCAGGGGGGCGGTGTCAGCCTGACGGAGCGCATGGTGCTGGTCGACGGACAGGCGGGCATTCCTTCCGCCTCGGCCGAGCCGAGCGGCCTCGCGGGAGGAGAGGGGCCGCCGGTGTACGGCCTGACCGTCTCCGGCCGCGGACTGGTCCCCCACGTCGACCCCGCCTTCCCGGTGTCGCACACCTCGGGTCCGGTGGAGCTGGTGGTGCGAGCCTCCAACGGAGCCCCGCGGGCCAGGGCCGCCACGACGGAGACCAGGGGACTGCTGGGCGACGTGGACAACAACCGCCGCGTCGACCTCGCCGACGCCCTGCTCGTGCTTGTGTACAGCAGCGACCCATCGACGGTGATGCCCAACGACGGCGACGTCTCCCTGGGCGACGTCAACGCCGACGGCAGGGTCGACCTCGCCGACGCCTGGCTGATCGCCACGTACAGCATCGACCCGACGGACCCGCGGCTGCCCGCCGGGATCGGTGCGCTGGTGGGCTCGGCGACGGCGAGCGGACTGTTGAAGATCTACTGGGCGGATCGGGGCACCGACAAGATCCAGCGTTCCAACCTCGACGGTTCCGAGGTGGAGGACGTAGTCACGGGACTGACCGATCCCGCCGGACTGGTGGTGGACGCGGCCGGGGGCAAGATCTACTGGACGGACTGGGGCACCGACAAGATCCAGCGCGCCAACCTCGACGGCTCACAGGTCGAGGACGTGCTCACCGAGTTGGGCGATCCCTATGCGCTGGCCCTGGATGCGGCCGGGGGCAGGATCTACTGGACGGAGTGGGACCCGGACAAGATCCGGCGCGCCAACCTCGACGGTTCCGACGTCGAGGATCTGGTCACCGGGCTGACCGATCCCGCCGGACTCGCACTCGACCTGGCCGGGGAGAGGATCTACTGGTCGGACTGGGGCTCCGACAAGATCCAGCGTTCCAAGCTGAACGGGTCACAGATCGAGGACCTGGTCACCGAACTGACCGATCCCGCCGGACTGGCGCTCGACCTGGCAGAGGGCAAGATCTACTGGACGGACTGGGGCGCCGACAAGATCCAGCGCGCCAATCTGGACGGCTCCCTGGTGGAGGACCTCGTCACCGAGGTGGCCTCTCCCTGGAGCCTGGCCCTGGACGTGGCCGGGAGGAAGGTGTACTGGTCCGATGACGGCACCGACAAGATCCAACGGGCCAACCTCGATGGCTCGCAGGTCGAGGACCTTGTCGACCAGGGCCTCGATACTCCGCGTGGAATCGCCCTGGGCGGAACCCGGGCCAGGATGTACTGGGCGGACTGGACGACGAACAAGATTCAACGCGGCCATCTCGACGGCTCCGGTGTGGAAGATCTGGTCGACACCGCCCTGGTCAGCCCCTACGGCATGGCGGTGGACAAGGCCGGAGGCAAGGTGTACTGGACCGACTTCGGCACCGACCGGATCCAGCGAGCCAACCTCGACGGCTCCCAGGTCGAAGACCTCGTCACCGAGGGACTGACCACTCCCGGCGGCATCGCCCTTGATGTCGCCCGCGGTCAGATGTACTGGACCGACCGCGGGAGCGACAAGATCCAACGGGCCCAGTTCGACGGCTCGGAAGTGGAAGACCTGATCACCTCCGGCTTGGGCTCCCCCGACGGGCTGGCCCTGGACGTGGCCGGCGGCAAGATGTACTGGAGCGACTTCGGCACCGACCGGATCCAGCGAGCCAACCTCGACGGCTCCCAGGTCGAGGATCTCGTCACCGGGCTTACCAGTCCGGCGGGGCTGGCCCTGGACGTGGCCGGCGGCAAGATGTACTGGAGCGACTTCGGCACCGACCGGATCCAGCGAGCCAACCTCGACGGCTCCCAGGTCGAAGACCTCGTCACCACGGGACTGCGCATGCCTCGGGGGGTGGCGGTGGACGGCGCGGAGAGCAAGGTCTACTGGGCGGATCCGGTCACCGACAAGATCCAGCGCGCCAACCTCGACGGCTCCCAGGTCGAAGACCTCGTCACCGACCTGGAGGGGCCCGTCTGGATTGCCCTCGACAGGCCCGCCGCCCTGGCCGATCACGGCGACACTCGCTCTTCGGCGACGCTGGTGGCTGCGGGCAGCGCGATACAAGGCGAGCTGGAACCCAATGACGTCGACTACTTCCGCGTCGAGGTCCCCCGGGTGGGGATCCTGGCCGCCTGGGCAACGGGCGATCAGGACACTCGGGGCGCCATCGAGGACAGCACGGGCACCGTCGTCGCGAGCAACGACGACTGGGGTAGGGGGCCCAACTTCCGAGTGGTGGCCGTCGTGGCTCCCGGCACCTACTACATCCGGGTCCAGGGGTTCGCCAATGCCGAGACCGGTCCCTACACCCTGCATGTGGCTACGGACCCGCACGGCGACAGCCGGGAGGAGGCGACTCCGGTCTCCGTGGGCAGCTCGACTCCAGGCGCCTTGGAGCCTGGTGACGTCGACTACTTCCGGATCGACCTCGACGCGGCGTACACCGTGGTCGCCTATTCGTCCGGCGACCTCGACACCTTCGGCTACATCGTGGATGGTGCAGGCACGGTCCTGGCCAGGGACGACGATGCCGGAGAAGGGTCGAACTTCCGGGTGAGGGCCTCCCTGCAGGCCGGCACCTACTACATCCAGGTCGAGGGCCTGAACCAGGACGAGACCGGCCCCTACATACTGGAGGTGAGGTAGAGGGGCTGCTTCAGGAGCCGGCCACCTCCGCCACCACTGGGGCGTGGTCGGAGGGCTTGGTCCACCTCCTGGGCTCGCGGTCGATGCGGCAGGAGGTGCATCTGCCGCGCAGGGCCTCCGAGAGCAGGATGTGGTCGATGCGCAACCCGCGGTTGCGGCGGAAGGCGCCCATGCGGTAGTCCCACCAGGAGAAGGTCCCCTCCTCCTGCGGGAACAGCCGGAAGGCGTCGGTCAGGCCGGCCGCCAGCAGCCGCGCGAAGGCCTCGCGCTCGGCGTTGGAGAACAGCACCGAGTCGGCCCACAGGGCGGGGTCGTGCACGTCCCGGTCCTCGGGGGCGACGTTGAAGTCGCCCACCACCACCAGGCGCTCGTGCTGGCGCAACTGGTCCTCCACGTACTCCCGGCAGCGGCCCAGCCACTCCAGCTTGTAGGCGTACTTGTCGGAGCCCACGCTCTGGCCGTTGGGCACGTACAGGTTCAGGAAGCGGAGCCCCCCCACCGTGGCCCCCAGCACCCGCCGCTGCGGGTCCTCCATGCCCGGCAGGTCGGTCACCACGTCGGCGGCCGGCTCGCGGCTGAGGAGGGCGACGCCGTTGTAGGCCTTCTGGCCGCTGATGGCGGCGTGGTACCCGGCCTCCTCCAACTCCGCCGCGGGGAAGACCTCGTCCACGACCTTGGTCTCCTGCAGCCCCATCAGGTCCGGCGCCTCGGCCTCCAGCCACTGCAGCAACTGCGGCAGCCGCACCTTGATGGAGTTCACGTTCCAGCTGGCGATCTTCACAGGGCCTCCTCGACCTCGGTGCGCCCCGGCATCGAGTCCTGCACGCCGGGCCGGGTCACGGCCAGGGCTCCGGCGGCGGAAGCGAAAGTGACGGCGTCGCCAACGCTCCGGCCCTCGGCCAGGGCCACCGCGAGAGCGCCGTGGAAGGCGTCTCCCGCGGAGGTGGTGTCCACGGCTTCGACGGCCAAGGGCGGGACGAACCCTTCCTCATCGACGGTCCGATGGTACGCGCCGAGCTCCGCCATCTTGATCACCGCCGCCGGCGCTCCCCGCTCCATCAGCAGGCCCGCGGCCCGGGAGGCGGACTCCACGTCGCCGACGGCAACTCCCACCAGGTGCTCCGCCTCCGTCTGGTTCGGCGCGATGATGTCGAAGGCCGCGAAGGCCGCCGCCGGGATGTCGGCCGCCGGCGCCGGGTCGAGGATGACGCGGACCCCCCGGTCCCTGGCCGCTCTCGCCGCCCTCACGGATACATCGAAGGGGATCTCCATCTGCAGCAGCAGCACGTCGGTCTCCGGAAGGGCGGCCTCCACCGCCCGCAGCTGCTCCTCCCCGCAGCGCAGGTTGGCCCCGTACGTCGCCAGGACGCGGTTCTGGCCGCTGCCGTCGACGAGGATGACACCCACCCCGGAGGCCGCTTCCCCATCGACGGCGACGTCCGCGGTGTCGACCCCGTGGGAGCGCAGGGACTCCAGGAGGGCCGGGCCGAAGAGGTCGCCGCCGACGCGGCCCACCATGCGGACCCGCGCCCCCAGCCGGGACGCGGCCACCGCCTGGGTCGCCCCCTTGCCGCCGGGGGAGCTGTAGAAGCGCTCGCCGCGCAGGGTCTGCCCCGGGGCCGGCAGAGCCTCGGCGCGGGTGATCAGGCCCATGTTGATGCCACCGAGGACCAGGATCCGCGGCGGGGCGGCCGGGGCGGTCACCGGAAGGGTCCCGGGAAGGAGTCGCGCCCCGGGCTCATCGCGGCAGGGCCTGCTCCGGCGCCGCGGCGAGCAGCCCCCGATCCCTGACCACGGCGAGGGACTCCTCGACGACGCCCAGGGCCTCGGCCACGTCGGCGGGGCCGTGGGAGAAGTTGACGTAGAACAGGCTGTAGGGGATGACGCCGCGGCGCAGACACTCCCCCTCGAAGGCGAGCCGCGCCTCCGGCGACGGCAGGTCCAGGTGCCCGGCCGGCGGCAGGCCGCGGAAGCCGGCGGCCACGCCCAGGCGGGCGGCGATCTCCTCCAGGCCGGCGTGGAGCTGCCGGCCCCGCTCCCAGAGGACCCCGATCACGTCCTGCTGTTGGTAGACCTCGAGGACGGCGCGCGCCGCCGCCAGGCCGAGGGTGTCGCCGCCGAAGGTGGAGGAGACGACCACGTCGGCGACGCTCTCCATCAGGTCCCGCCGTCCCAGGTAGCAGGAGAGGGGCACGCCGTTGGAGAGGCCCTTGGCGAAGACCGCCAGGTCGGGGATGACGCCGAAGTGCTCCTGGGCGCCGGCGCGGCGCAGGCGGAAGCCGGTGACGATCTCGTCGAAGATGAGCAGCGTGCCGTGGCGCTCGGTGAGCGCCCGCAGGGCCGGCAGGAACTCGTGCCCGGCCTCGATGTCGGCGTATCCGCAGGCGACGCTCACGGCGGCGACGCGGTCGCCGCCGAGGTCGTCGAAGGCGGCCTCGAAGGCGTCGGCCCGGCCCCAGGGCAGGTCGCGGTAGAGATCCGCCATGGCCCCCGGCACGCCCGCCCGGCGCATGGAGTTGATCCAGCCGTGGTAGCCGCAGGCGAGGATGAGGTCGCGGCCGGTGCAGGCCCGCGCCAGCCGGTGGGCGGCGGCCATCGCCTCGCCCCCCGTCTTCAGGAAGCGGACGCTCTCGGCGCAGGGAACGACCTCCACCAGACGCTCGGCGACCTCGACCTCCAGGGGGTGGGCGTAGCTGAAGACGCTGCCGTCGCCGATCTGGCGGCGCACCGCCTCGACCACCGCCGGGTGGGCGTATCCGAGGCTGATGGGGCCGAGGCCGCAGCGGAAGTCGATGTACTCGTTTCCGTCCACGTCCCACAGGCGGCAGCCGGCGCCGCGGGCGATGAAGCAGGGCTCGACGCCGCGCAGCGCCTGCCGCGGCGCCTTGCTGTGGGTCTGCGTCCCAAGGGGGATGACCTCGGCGGCGCGGTCGTAGAGAGTCCAGGAAGCGTCGACGGAACGGCTCATGCGGATAGAGTCGACCACGGGCCGGCGGCGATCAAGCCGTGCTCCGCTCGTTCACTGGAGGGCCCCACCGGCGCCGAAGGGTCCGCCCAAGGCACTCCTGCATCCCACCGGCCGATTCCCGGGAGATTTCCCTGGAGCTGCCGGAGGAGGTGGCATCCTTGTTTTTTGAAATCCATGCTTTAGATTTGCAAGGATAATGCTGCCTCGCCGTGCAAATCGACTGACCAGGACCGCCCTGAATCGCCAGGCCGCGGTTGCGCTGATCGGGCCGCGGCAAGTCGGCAAGACCACCCTCGCCCACGCGATCGCGGAGCAGACGGAGGCCCTCTACCTCGACCTGGAAGCCCGCGCCGACCAGGCCCGGCTCGCCGACCCGGCCCTGTTCCTCGCCGAGTACGAGGATCGCCTCGTCGTCCTCGACGAGATCCACCGTGCGCCCGAGCTGTTTCAGGAGTTGCGCGGCCTGATCGACCGGGGCCGGCGGCTGGGAAAGGGCACGGGCCGCTTCCTGATCCTGGGATCGGCATCGGTGGACCTGCTCAGGCAGTCGGGGGAAAGCCTGGCCGGACGCATCGAGTACGTGCCGCTCAACCCGCTCGACGTGCTCGAGGTCCCCCCGACGACGGCGCCGATGGCGGCGCTCTGGGTGCGCGGCGGGTTTCCCGACAGCCTGCTCGCCGCCAGCGATAGCGACAGCCTCGCCTTCCGCCGCGATTTCATCCGCACCTACCTGCAGCGGGACGTCTCCGAGTTCACCCTGCGGCGGATACCGGCCGAGACCTTGGAGCGGTTGTGGACGATGCTGGCCCACGGCCAGGGTACCCTCCTGAACGCTTCGAGACTGGCAGCCAGCCTGGGGGTGAGCGGTCCGACGGTGACCGGGTACATCGATCTGCTGGTCGA
Organism: uncultured Gemmatimonadaceae bacterium; assembly: GCA_964512165.1. GTDB lineage: Bacteria > Latescibacterota > UBA2968 > UBA8231 > UBA8231 > UBA8231. The sequence goes on from CAZEHQ010000083.1 coordinate 10,496, forward strand.
CCTGTTGCTGGTGCGCCGCCTGCGGCCCCTCCACGCCAACGTCCGCAAGCGGCTGGTCAAGTCCCCCAAGGTCTACGTCCGGGACAGCGGTCTGGTCCACGCCCTGCTCGGCCTCGAGGACCACAACGCCCTCGCCGGCCATCCCGTGGCCGGCGCCAGCTGGGAGGGGTTCGTGATCGAGAACCTGTTGACGGCGGCACCACCCGGAACGGCGGCGAGCTTCTATCGCACCCAGGCCGGAGCCGAGATCGACCTGGTACTCGAGCTGCCGGGCCGGCGACAGCCTTGGGCCATCGAGATCAAGCTCGGCCTGACCCCCCGTCCGGGCCGCGGCTTCCACAATGCCCGCGAGGACATCCAGCCGGAGCGGTCCTTCGTCGTCTACTCGGGGGAGGAGCGCTACCCGCTGTCAAACGACGTGGAGGCGGTCGGCCTGCGGGAGTTGGCCGCGATTCTGCAGAAGCCTGGATAGCCTCTTGCCGGCCATGGCGGACACCACCTGCGACGGCATCATCCTCGGGGCCGGCCACAACAGCCTGATCCTGCAGGCCTACCTCTGCCGCGCCGGCCTGCACGTGATCTGCCTGGAGCGCAGCGACGTCGCCGGCGGCGGGCTGCGGACCGAGGAGTGGCCGGCGGGCTCCGGGTTCCTGCACAACACCCACTCCTTCTACCACCGCGGCGTGACCCGCATGCCTTGGTACGCCGATCTCGAGCTTGAGCGCCGCGGCGCCCGCTACCTGGAGCCCGACCTCAACGTGGCCCTGCTGCTGGCCGACGGCCGCTCCCTCACCTGGTGGACCGACTTCGAGCGCACCGCCGAGTCCTTCGCCCGCTTCAGCCGCCGCGACGCCGATGCGCTGCGCCGCTGGCGCGACGCCTTCCGGCCGGTGGTGACGCGCATCCTCGAGCCCGAGGCGCAGGCGCCGCCCCTGCCGCCCCGGGAGCGCCGGCGCCGACTGGAGGCGACCGCCGAGGGCCGGCTGCTGCTGGAGACGAGCACCCTCTCGCCGCGGGAGTTCGTGCTGCGCGAGTTCGAGAGCCCCGCGGTGCAGGCCGGGCTCCTGTTCTTCAACGGCCTGCGCGAGGTCGACCCGGGGGCCCGGGGCTTCGGCCACCACATCCCGGCGCTGCTGGCCAGCCGCGGCAAGGCGCAGATGTGCGCCGGCGGCTCCGCCCGGCTCGCGGAGGCCCTGGTGGGGGCGGTCACCGAGGCCGGCGGCGAGGTGCGCACCGGCGTCGAGCCGGCCCGCATCCTGGTGGAACCCGCAGCCGGCGGCGGACCGGGACGTGCCGCCGGCGTCGTCACCGCCGACGGAGAGCGTATCGGCGCCCGCCGCTTCGTCGCCTCCAGCCTCAACCCGCAGCAGACCTTCCTCGACCTCATCGATCCCGAGCACCTGCCCGCCGCCTGGCGCGACCGCGCCGCCGCCTACCGCTACAACCTGCTGGCCCCCCTCTTCGGCCTCTACCTCAACCTCGACGAGCCCCCGACGTACTCGGCGGCCCACACCGACCCCGAACTGGCCGACGCCTTCATGGTGATCCTCGGCCTGCGCTCGGTGGCCGACTTCGACGACATGGTCGCCGCCCACGAGCAGGGCCGACTGCCGCCCATGGTCACGTGGGGGTCCTGCCCCACCCGCTTCGATCCCGCCCAGGCCCCGGCCGGCGCCCACACCGCCTTCATGTGGCAGAAGACCCCCTTCCGCCTGCGCGGAAGCGCAGCCAACTGGGAGGCGGAAGCCGAGGCCCACGGCCGCCGCATCCTCGAAGCCTGGACCCGCTTCGCGCCGAACCTGCCCGACGCGGTGCGCGGGTCCATGGTCCGCCCCGTCCACGAGATCCCCCGGCAGCTGCCGAACATGCGCGCCGGCGACCTGCTGGTGGGCTCCCTCGGACATGGCCAGAGGGGGTACGACCGGCCCTTCCCGGGCGCCGGCCATTACCGCGGATACCTGGAGGGCCTCTACCTGTGCGGCTCCTGCTGCCATCCCTCGGGCAACATCACCGGGCTGCCGGGGTACAACGCCCGGCAGGTGATCGCCGCCGACCTGGGGCTCGATTGACGGCCCCGCCGCTCGCCGCCTAGGGTAGCGGCATGCCCGCCCTCAGCTGCGAGTCCCTCTCCAAGACCTACCGCGTGCCGGAGCGCGACCCCGGCCTGTGGAACGCCGCGCGCAGCCTGGTGCGCCGGCGCCACCGCGAGGTCGAGGCGGTGCGCGAGGTCTCCTTCGCCATCGAGCCGGGGGAGGTCGTCGGCTTCCTGGGGCCCAACGGCGCCGGCAAGACGACGGCCCTGAAGATGCTCTCCGGCCTGCTGAACCCGACCTCGGGACGGGCGCGGGTCCTCGGCTTCGAGCCCTTCCGCCGGCAGCGGGAGTTCCTGCGCCAGATCACCCTGGTCATGGGCAACCGCAACCAGCTCGTGTGGGACCTGCCGGTGGCCGACTCCTTCGAGCGCAACCGCGCCATCTACCGGCTGGAGGCGGGCGACTTCCGCCGCACGGTGGACGAGCTCACGGAGCTGCTGGAGCTGGGCGAGCTGCTGCGCAAGCCGGTGCGCAACCTGTCCCTCGGCGAGCGCATGAAGTGCGAGATCGCCGCGGCCCTGCTGCACCGGCCGCGGGTCCTCTTCCTCGACGAGCCCACCCTCGGCCTCGACGTGACCATGCAGCGCCGCATCCGCGCCTTCGTGGCCGACCACAACCGCGCCTCGGGGGCGACGGTGCTGCTCACCAGCCACTACATGGCCGACGTGGAGGCCCTGTGCGAGCGCGTCGTCGTCATCCACCACGGGCAGCTGCTCTTCGACGGCGCCCTGTCGGAGCTGGTGCGGCGCTTCTCTCCCCACAAGACGATCGTCGTCGACCTGGAGCGCGAGGACCCGGGGCTGGCGGCCTTCGGCGACGACGTGCGCGTCGACGGCAGCCGGGCGACCCTGTCGGTGCCCAAGGCGGAGGCGGCCCAGGTGACGGCGCGGCTGCTGGCGGAGCTGCCCGTGGCCGACCTGACGGTGGCCGAGCCGCCCATCGAGGAGGTGATCGAGCAGGTCTTCCGCCAGCGGGCGGACACGCCGGGACCCGCCCCTTGATCGCAGCCCTCGCCGACGTCTACCGGACCCTCTTCGGCCTCGAGCTGGCGTCGCTGTTCCAGTACCGCGCCGCCATGGTCATCTGGCTCCTGGGCCTGATGCTGCAGCCCCTCATCCATCTCGTGGTGTGGGTCACGGTGGCCGCCTCGAAAGGGGGCACCGTGGGCGACTTCGACGCCGGCGCCCTGGCCGGCTACTTCCTCGCCGTCATGTTCGTCAACCACGTCACCTTCACCTGGCACATGTTCGAGATGGGCTGGCGGGTGCGCTCCGGGTTCTACAACTCGATCCTCGTGCAGCCCCTGCACCCCTGGCACCGGGACGTCCTGCAGAACGCGGCCTACAAGGTCCTCACTCTCGCCGTGGTGGCCCCCGCCCTGGCGCTGCTGGCCTGGTACTTCGAGCCCCGCCTCGACCCGCCCCTGTGGGCGGCCCTCGCCTTCTTGCCGGTCCTGGCCCTCGCCTTCCTGCTGCGCTTCCTCTTCGAGTGGGCCATGGGGCTGCTCGCCTTCTGGATCACCGATACCTCGGGCCTCAACGCCCTCTACTGGGGCCTCGGCATGGTCCTCATGGGCGGCCTCGCCCCCCTGTCCCTGCTGCCGGGCTGGCTGGAAGCGGCGGCCTCGTATTCGCCCTTCCGCTGGATGCTCGCCTTCCCGGTGGAGCTGATCCTCGGCCGGCTGACGCCGGAGCAGGCTCTGGACGGGGTCCTGGCCCAGGGCCTGTGGCTGGCCGCCGGCGCCGCCGTCATCCACTTCGGCTGGAGCCGGGCCTCGGCCCGCTACGGCGCCGTGGGGAACTGAGGGTGCGCACCCCCCTGCGCCTGCTGGCCACGTTCTTCCGCCTCGGGGCGATGAACGAGCTGCAGTACCGCACCCACTTCTGGCTGCAGCTCGGGGGTACGGTGATCGACCTCGGCGCCGGTGTCTTCGCCATCTACGTCGTCTACAGCCACACGGACCAGCTCAACGGCTGGCTGGCGGCCGAGCTGATCGTGCTGCTGGGGGTGTGGACCCTCATGGCGGGCCTGGTGGGCCTGGTCGTGCAGCCGAGCATGGAGCACCTCGTGGAGGACGTGCGCGAGGGCACCCTGGACTTCACCCTCACCAAGCCGGAGGAGGCCCAGGTGCTGGTCAGCATCGGCCAGGTGCGCGTCTGGCGGCTGGTGGACGTGGCCGTCGGCGCCGCCGTGATCGCCGGGGCCCTGGTCTACCTGGGGCGGCGGACGGGCCTTGAAGAAGCGGCGGCCTTCGCCCTCACCCTGTGCTCGGGGGGAGCGATCATCTACAGCTTCTGGCTCATGCTGTCGACGGTCTCCTTCTGGTTCGTCCGCGTCGGCAACATCCTCATGATCTTCCGCAGCCTCTACCGGGCGGCCCGGTGGCCGGTGACCATCTACCCGGGGTGGATGCGGATGGTCCTCACCTTCGTCGTGCCCGTGGCCTTCGCCGTCACCGTGCCCGCCGGCGCCCTGGTGGGCCGCCTGCCGGGGGAATGGCTCGCGGGTTCCGTGGCCCTGGCCGCGGCGATGCTGGTCCTGTCGCGGCTGTTCTGGCGCGCCGGCCTGCGGCGGTATTCGGGGGCCTCGGCTTGAGGCAACGCGACAGAACCGTTGTAAACAAGACCGGCACCAGCGGCACCTTGCGATCCCTGCACCAGTTCGCCCTGGCCAAGGGAACGCGCCTCGCGGTGCGCTTCGACCTCAATCCGCCAACCCTTCAGTCCGTCCGGCACCAAGTGGGCGGGACCCGACAGAGCGTGGAAATGACCCTGCTCTCGCTACCGCTCTACATGGTTGGACAACTGGGCCGCCTGCTCGACCGGCTCAGACAGGAGTCCGGACATGTCTCTGCATGAAAACGACCTCTGGGTCCATCGCCGCGGCAGCTACTTCGCCTACCGCATTCCGGCGCTGGTCACGACCACGGCCGGCACCGTCATCGCCTTCTGCGAGGGCCGCCGGCACACCGGCCGCGATCACGACGAGATCGACATCCTCGTGCGCCGCAGCCGCGACGGCGGTCTCACCTGGGAGCCGCCGCGCGTCGCTGTCAGTGACGGCAGCCACACCTGCGGCAACCCGTGCCCCATCGTCGACGAGACGACCGGCGTCGTGTGGCTCCTGTTCTGCCGGAACAACCAGGAAGTGTTCACGACGTACAGCGAGGACGAAGGCGCCGGCTGGTCGGAGCCGCGGGAGATCACGGCCACTACCAAGGACCCGGCATGGGCCTTCGTCGGCACCGGCCCCTGCCACGGCATCCAGCTGGCGGGCGGCCGGCTGCTGGCGCCATGCTGGTGCGACGAGTCCCCCGGGCCGGTGCTGTGGCGGCCCCGGCCTTCGTGGGGGGCGGTCCAGTCGTCGTACGCCATCTACAGCGACGACCACGGCGAGAGCTGGACTCGCGGCGAGATGCTGACCCGCGACGCCTCGGACGAGTGCGCCGTGGTGGAGACGGCGGACGGCGCCGTCTACATGAACGCCCGCAGCCGCGGCGGGCGCTGCCAGCGTGCCGTGGCGTGGAGCGGGGACGGCGGACATTCCTGGAGCGACGTGGAGTATGACCCCGGCCAGCCGGAGCCGTCCTGCCAGGGCAGCCTGGTGCGGCTGTCGAAGGCGGACGGGGCCGGCGGCGTGAACCGCGTGTTGCTGGCCCATCCGTCGGACCCGCGGGAACGGCGGTGCCTGACTCTGCGGCTGAGCCTGGACGAGTGCCGCAGCTGGCCCGTGTCCCGGGTGATCACCGAGGGCCGGGCCGCTTACTCCGATCTGGCGGTGGTACCCGACGGCGGGATACTCTGCCTCTACGAGGGGGAGCGGGGCCTGGTGCTGGCGTCCACCGCCTCGCAGGCCGCCAGCTCCCAGCCGTGAAACACCACCGCCAGACCGATGTGACGCACCGACGGGTAGCGGCGCCGCAGGCCCGGGTCCGCCAGGTAGCCGCTCACCTGGAAGGCGGCCTCCCGTGTCGCCGCCTCCAGCAGGGACTCGTCGAGGGGCTCGCGCCGTTTCAGGTACTTGAGTTCCAGCACGTAGCCGAACCTCATGTCGGGGTACTGGGCGACGAAGGGCTCCAGGTAGAGGTCGGCGTATCCCTTGTTCAATTCGTACTCCGAGTGCAGCAGGAACTGTTTCACCATGCTGAAGTGGGCCGCCATGAACCCGTGGATCACTTTCTCGCCGTCGAGGTAGTCGCGGATCCCGGTCTGCTCGGCGAGGGCCTTCTGCAGGAACTCCAGGGCCGGCTGCCAGGCGCCTTCGTAGGCCATCTGCCGCACCAGTCGGGAGAAGGTGTACACGTCGACGGAGAACACCCCCACGTCGTCGTAGGCGTCACGCAGGTACCCGTACATCAGCCGCTTCACCGTCTGGTTGGGAATGCCCAGCCGAGGCACCCCGTGCGACACCTCGCGAATGCTGAGCAGACCGAAGTAGAACAGCAGAGACAGGAAGTTCTCGCGCCGGTCGAGCCGGTCCAGGGGGAAGCTGATCTGGATGTCGCTGTCCACCTCCTGCTCGCCGATGACACGGCGGAGCAGATCGAAGTTGCTGTTGAGTTGGCGGCCGACCACCAGCAGATGCCGGA
>CAZEHQ010000084.1:0-17013 GCA_964512165.1 uncultured Gemmatimonadaceae bacterium
GGTGGTGCAGGTACTGGTTGCACTTGAGCGTCTCCTCGACCGAGTCGGGGACGCCGCCGCCGATGACGTGGTCCGGGATGCGATGCCGGCGCTCGCCCCAGAAGAAGCCGTCGGCGGCGAGCACGACGCAGCCCCGCCGGGCCAGCTCGTCGCCGAAGGTCCGGCCGCCGTAGCCCTTGTCCACGTGGGCGCGCAGCCCGGGCCTGCTCAGCTCGTCCGTCTCGACCACCTTCTCCTTGCCCCAGTAGAAGAAGCCGCCGTGGTCGTGGATGGCGACCACGGCGGGGAAGGGACCGTCGCCCTTCGGCCGCAGCAGGTAGGCCGGGACCCGCCAGACGCGGTTGGCCGCGAAGGAGACCTTGCTGCAGGTGTACGACCCCCGATCGACGGCGTCGGCCTCGGGCCGCAGGTCGAAGGGCGCGTCGTCCGGCGGCGGCAGGCGGGCGTGGTCCTCGACGCGGGCCCGGGCTTGGGCGCGCCAGTTGTCGAGGTCATCGAAGCGGGCCCTCGACCAGGCGTGGGACGGCTCCAGGCGGTCCTGCCAGGCGTTGCCCCACGGCGGCAGCCACTCCTCGATCCGCACGGGCGCTCCGATCTGACCCGGCAGGGCTTTTGACGGGGGAAGAATTGTATGATAATCTGCGCCGGCGGGTCCTACAATGGGTAAGAGTGACAAGGGGCGCAAGCAGTGGGAGGAGGTCGAGGAGTACCGCGACCTGCTGCAGCCTCCGGACCGTTTCGAGGAAGGCTTCACGGCGCGCACGGTCATCGGCGTGCTGTTCATCTCGCTGCTGATGACCCCCGGCGAGCTCTATCTCGGCCTGTTCACCGGGGGCGGGGTGGGCGCGGCGGCGCAGTGGGTGACGGTAATCCTCTTCCTCGAGGTCGCCAAGCGCTCCTTCACCTCCCTGAAGCGGCAGGAGATCTACCTGCTGGTATACGTGGCCGGGGCCCTCGTGGTGCGCGAGGAGGGCGCCTTCCTCGATCTGCTGTGGCGCCAGTATTTCGTCACCTCCGCAGAGGCGGAGCAGTTCGGCCTCAGCCGCATCCTGCCGTCGTGGTGGGCGCCGCCGCCGGACTCGGAGGCGATCGCCGAGCGCACCTTCTTCCACCGCGACTGGGCCCTGCCGATCCTGCTGCTCGTGGCCGGCATCGTCATGGGCCGGCTCGGTTGGTTCACCTCCGGCTACGTGCTCTTCCGCCTGACCTCCGACCGCGAGCGGCTGCCCTTCCCGACGGCGCCGATGTCGGCCCTGTCGGCGATGGCCCTGGCCGAGGAGAGCGGCGACGAGACCGAGACCTGGAAGTGGCGGGTCTTCAGCATCGGCGGCGCCATCGGCCTCGGGTTCGGGGCCCTCTACGTCGGCGTGCCGACGGCGACGGAGGTCGTCTTCGGCAGCAAGGTGCAGTTCATCCCGATCCCCTTCGCCGACCTGACGCCGTACTTCGGCACCTTCCTGCCGGCGACGCCGCTGGCGGTGGCCGTCCAGCTGGGACCGATCTTCGCCGGCCTGCTGATGCCGTTCTGGGCCGTCATCGGGTCCTTCGCCGGCGTCGTGGTGCACATGGTGGCCAGCCCCCTGCTCTACCTGTACGGGTTCCTGCCCCGCTGGGTGGTCGGCATGGACACGATCCGCACCCAGATCGTCACCGGGATCGACTTCTGGCAGGCCTTCGGCATCGGCGTGAACCTGGCGGTGACGGTTATCAGCTTCTACCTGCTGATCGTCAGCGGACGGCGCCAGCGCCAGGAAGCCCGCGACAGGGCCGCCGCCTCCGGCGCCGGGTCCGCCGTCTGTGTCCACGCCGGCTGCAACCGGCCCCCCGAGGTCCGCGGCCACTGCCTGAGTCACCTCGGCCGCGGGGACTTCAACCTGTGGCTGTGCATCGCCCTGTTCTGCATCCCCACCCTCTACACCATCGTCCTGGCCAAGGCCCTGTTCCCGGCCCTGGTGAGCGTGGGCCTGCTGGCGGTCTTCGCCTTCATCGGCTTCGTCTACGCGCCGGTCATCTCCCTGGTGAGCGCCCGCCTCGACGGCATGGTCGGCAGGGACGTGCGCATCCCCTACGTTCACGAGTCGGTCATCTTCCTCACCGGTTTCCGCGGCGTCGACATCTGGCTGGTGCCCTTCCCGGGACAGAACTTCGGCGGCAACGCCGAGCAGTTCCGGATCGTCGAGCTCACCGGCATGCGCTTCACCAGCCTCCTCAAGGCGGAGCTGCTCATGCTCCCCATCGTCGTCGTGGTGAGCCTGATGTACTGGTCGTTCCTGTGGCGCCTCGGTCCGATCCCCTCGGAGCGCTACCCCTACGCGCAGGTCATGTGGCCGCTGAAGGCGTTCCAGACCGCCCTCTACTACTCGGGCACGATGTACGGCCAGACCTGGCGCCCCGGCGAAACCCTCGAGGGCCGGCCGGTGCCCCCGGGGGAGGCGGTGTGGAGTCCGAGCAACCTGCAGGACCGGCGCTGGTGGTACTGGAGGGCCGCGGTCACCCGGGACGTGCACAACCCCAACGAGCTCGACCGGGACTACGAGGCGTGGTCGCGGATCGGCCGCTTCTACACCGACTTCAGCGGCCGGGGCCCCCCGGAGGAGCCGGCCCTGCCGGTGGACGGCATCGCGGCGCCTTCGCCAGACCCCGCCGCCGGCCAGCTCCTGCCTGCCCCGCGCCTGCTGTGGCCGCCCGACGGCATCGCCGTCGACACGCCGAACCCGAACTTCCGGATCGCCTTCGGATCGGCCCCGGGGGACACGGTCGACTTCTTCTTCCAGGTCGACCTCAGTCCCGGCTTCGACAGCGATCTGCACCAGCGTTCCTCCGACCAGCCGCTGCTCTTCGGAACCCTCTGGCGGGACCCGAAGTTCGCGGGAAACCGCCGCGACGACGACGGCGACGGCCGGGTCGACGAGGAGGTCGTGAACCGCCGCGACGACGACGGCGACGGGGTCGTCGACGAGGACCCCTCCCATCCGCTGGACGGCTGGAAGTGGCCGATCATCGTCTTCGGCGCCGGCTTCGGTCTCGTGGCTTACTTCGGCCTGTCCCTGCTGGGCCTGCCGATCTTCCTGATCTGGGGCTACGTGCAGAGCGTGAACGGCATCCCCTACGCCCTGCTGCCGCAGATCGCCGGCGCCCTGCTGGCGCGCTGTTACTTCTGGCAGCGCTACGGAAAGCAGGAGTGGCGGCGCTACGCCATGGTCCTGGCCGTCGGCTACGCAGTCGGCATGTCCCTGGTGGGCATGTTCTGCGCCGCCCTGCTGATGGTCTCGAAGGCCGTCTCCTCCCTGGTCTACTGAGGAGCGGAGGGTTCTTGACAAGCCCCCGCTCATGACGATTTTGAACGGGACTCGCATCCCGGGGGACGGAATGGCAGAGAAACTCTTCGAGGACAGCTTCGGCGAACGCACCACTCTCAGCTCGCAGGTGGCGGAGCTGATCTACCGCCGCATCCGGCAGCAGCGCCTGGCGTCGGGGGCGATCATCGGCACCGAGGCCGAACTGGCCGAGCAGTTCGGCGTCTCCCGCACCGTCATCCGCGAAGCCGTGGGCAGCCTCCGGGGCCTGGGGATCGTCACCAGCCGTCAGGGGCGCGGTCTGTGCGTGGCCCGCGGCGACGTGATCGACGCCATGGCCAAGGCCTTCGCCCCCGTGGTCACCGACGAGCGCAACTGGTCGGAGATCTGCCACCTGCGCTTCGTCCTCGAGGTCGGCTCCCTGCCCCTGGTGGTGGAGCGCGCCACGGAAGAGCAGATCGAGCGGCTGCGCCGGCTCGCGGAGGAGATGCTCGAGCTGGCGGAGGGTGGGGACGGGGAGTTGCCGAAGGCCGTCTCGCGGGCGATCGGCCGCCGGGAGATGCAGTTCCACGAGCTGATCTTCGACATCGCCGACAGCCAGCTCTCCGGACGGCTTCACCGCCTTCTGCTGGAGTACTTCTACAAGGCCTACGAGCAGGGGCCCTTCGGCAGTCATCACCCGGTGGACAAGATGCGCCAGCACGTCGACCTGGCCGAGGCGATCGCCGTCCGCGACGTCGGTCGGGCGGTGGAGATCCTGTCCGACCACATCGAGCCCGCCATGCTGGCCGCGGCGTACGACGAGGACGCCGCCTCGGGCTGAAGGCCCGCGAGCTGTCTACGGAGGTGCGGTGCCAGCGCAATCGGGCTCTTCTCTTCGTTGCGGACCGGTGACCGACCGGTGCCACCGTGGCCCGCGCCGGTGACAGGCTGATCTCCGGAGACGGCCTGGAGCTGGCGGTCCGTCTCCAGGCGCCCCTCGCCTTCAGCACCAGCCTGCCCCCGGGGAGCACCCCCGGGGGGCTCTCCGTGTGCGACGCGGAAGGCGCCAGCCTGATCTGCCAGCACCGCGTCCTCGACCGCTACCCGGACGGGTCGGCCCGCACGGTGCGCACTCACTTCCTGCCGCGGGACGAAGGCCCCTTCACCCTCCGCCAGGGACCGGCGGCACCGCCGGCGGGGCCACCCTATCAGCCCCTGTACGATCCCTGCACCGGAGTCGTCGACAACGGCTGCTTCCGCCTGCAGCTGCCGGGCGGCGGCCGCCGCACCATCGACCTGAGGGTGCCGGCCGGCGACGGGGGGGGCCACCACTGGTCCTTCCACTGCCAGGTCGACCCCTGGGAGGGGGGCACCTTCTCCAGCGCCGGCCGCGAGGGCAGCCTCGAGGTCGAGGAGAACGGCCCGGTCTGGTGCAGCCTCAGCCTCTCCGGGAGCTTCGGCGGTCTCAGCCCCCTCGAGTACCGGCTGCGGTTCCAGGTGGCCCGCGGCGTCCCCCTCCTGCGCTGGCAGTGCCGTTTCGGGAACATGAGCGAGGAGGCCGTGAAGATCCGCTCCGCCTCCTGTGCGCTGTCGCCGGTGGCGGTCGACCTGGCCCGCAGCCTGTGGTGCGAGCGCGAGGACCGCGCCGTCCTGAGAGTCGGGGACGAGGAGCGGCGGATCGAGGGCGAGGTGCCCGGCCATCTGCTGGTCCGCTCCGGCCCCCTCGAGCTGGCCTGGGGTCTGCAGGACCTGTCCTGCTACTACCCGAAGGCGCTGGCCGCCGAGCACGATACCCTGAGTTGGGCGATCCTGCCGGCATCCAGAGGCCCGCGCGCGGCTCTCGAGGGCGGCGCCCGCAACCGCTGGTTCGACGCCGACGGCGGCATGCGCGTGCCTCCGTGCTTCTCGTGGCGCACGGACGGGTACCTCGCCTGGGGGCCCGACGCCGCCGACCTGGCCCGGCTGACGGCCGAGGCCCCGCTCGTGCGTCCCCTCGCCCTGCCGGGGTCGCCGTGGAGCCGCCTGGTGCCCGGCGGCGAGCTGCCGCCGGAAGTCCGGAAGGAGGCGGACCGGCTGTGCGCCTCCTACGAGTCGACGCAGCGGGACAAGCGGCTCTTCGGCCTGATGGACTACGGCGACCTCGTCGGACCGGCACCTTCGAACGACCCGCCGGGCGAGGTCTGGATGAACGGCGAGCACGATGCCCCCTGCGGGCCCCTGCTCTACTACCTGGTCTCCGGTCAGAGGCGGTTCTGGAACGCCGGCTGCCACGCGGCGCGCCACCAGCTGGACGTCGACCTGAGACGACGCGGCGACGGCTGGTCCCTGGCCAAGCACTGCGCCGGGCACGTGACCGACCGCTGCGAGAACGGGCACTTCTGGATCGAGGGCCTGGCCCTCTACTACCGGCTCACGGGCGACGGGGACGCCTTCGAGGCGTTGGATCACCTCGGATCATGGCTGGCCCAGGACCTGGCCGCCTCCGCGGCCGGCGACTTCCCGACCCTTCGCGAGGCGGGCGTCAGCCTGTGGATGCTGGCCGTCGCCTTCGAGGTCTTCCCGGACCGCCGCTACTACCTCGAGATCCTCGAGCCCCACGTCGACGCCCTGCTGGCCCTGCAGAAGGAGGACGGCGCCTGGCACCCGTACCTGAAGACCGACGTGGCCCTCTACCGGCAGCCGCGCTACCGGAAGTCGATGCATCTGAACAGTCTGGCCATGGGTCTGCTGCGCTACGGCGAGGTGAGCGGCGACGAGCGCATCCCGCCGGTGCTCTACCGGTACCTGCGCCGGTCCCTGCTCGGCGGCGATCTGCTGCTGCCCGGCGGTGGCGGCGTGATCTGGGACAACGGCTTCGACCTGCGCGTCGATGAGGACGAGCCCGGTCTCGAGCCGGCGGAGATGGACGCGGCCGCCTTCCCGGAAGGGCAGGGGGCGGGCTACCTGAGCCCCCGGCACGGGCGCACCAGCGGGACCGCGCAGTCGGCGCCTCCGCCCTGGGATCCGGGGCTGTTCCCGTTGCTCGAGGTGGTGGCCTTCGTCGGCCGGCACTACGAGGACCCCGGGCTGGTCGCCGAGGCCTCGAGACTCCTCGACGAGTACCTGGCGCGCGCGGCCGGGCGCGGCCTCGACTCGGTGCGCAGCTTCCGCAACTGGACCCCCCTGCTGCAGCACCTGCCCGCGTACCTGGCCTACCTCCGCTCCCGCCAGGGGGCCCCGAAGGCCGACCCCGGAGGCGCTCCCGGCCGGAGCTAGGGCGCCGCGGCCTCCTCGACCCGGCTGCGGTAGAGGATCTCCACCCAGCGGCGGGCGGGGACGAAGGACCAGGACCAGCCGGCCCAGCGCGCCGGCAGCCCCTCGGCCCGGATCCGGGTGAGGGTTCGCCCCGCCTCCATCCGCTCCCGGATGATCCCGTCGGTCTCCACCAGCATCTCCCGGTAGCGGCGCAGGTCGTTCACGCCAGCCACCGGCCCGTGGCCCGGGGCGATCCGCGCGCCGGGGGGCAGGATCTCCAGGAGGGACTCGACGGCGGCGATCAGTCCGGAGACCCGGCCGCCGTAGTCGAGGTCGATGTAGGGGAAGCGGCCGGGAAAGAACAGGTCGCCCAGGGCCGCCACGTTGGAGGACTCGAAGAGCACGACGGCGTCCCCGTCGGTGTGGGCCGAGGGGCAGTGGAGGATGCGGATGCGCTCGTCGTTGAAGTGCAGGTCCAGGGCCCTGCGGAAGGTCACGGCGGGCCACGCCGCCGGGGGGGTCTCGTCGTAGTGGTGCTGGCCGAAGGCGGGCCGGCCCGTCAGCCGCCGCCGGACGGCGTCGTGGGCGACCACGGCCGCCGCCGGAGAGAAGACGGCGTTGCCGCGCGTGTGATCCAGGTGGAAATGGGTGTTGATCACCCAGCGCACGGGGCCGGCGCCCAGCTCGTCCAGACGCCGGCGCAAGTCGACGGCGGCGCCCGGGGTCATGCTGTCCACCAGGAGCACACCGTCGCGGCCGACGGAGGCCACGGCGTTGCCCGCGTCGCCCTCCGCCACCCGCAGGAGGTGAACGCTTCCGGAGACGGGCACCGACTCGACGGCCACGGGCTCCCCGGGGACGGCCTGGGCCGCAGGCGGCCGCCGCGGGCGTTCCTGCGACCGGTGGTCGGGCTCGCCGCACCCGGCCGCGAGCAGCAGGACGGAGAGCGCCGGGGCACTAATCCGTCGGGACATCGTCCGCCTGGCGCACGGTGACGTAGCGGCCGGGCTTCAGCCCGGTCCGCCGTGAGAGATCCCCCTCCGGCCAGCGCACCTCGAGGGTGTCCACCCGGCCGCAGCGTCCGAGTCCGACCAGCAGCCGGGGATCGTCGCTGCCGAGGAACCCACCCCCCCGTCGCGTGATCCGCACGAAGGTGCGGCCGCAGGCGGAGACGCGGACCCGCGTCCCGGGCGCGTCCGGGACCCGGCGCCCGATGGCCCGCACGCCGATCCAGCTTTGGCCGCCGGTCCCGGCGTTGCGCAGCAGGGACGGCGGGTCGTCCAGGTTGCCGACGAGCAGGTCCGGGCCGCCGTCGCCGTCGTAGTCGCCCACGCTCAGCCCGCGGCTCACCCGCGGGTAGCCGCCGCGGTCGAGGTCGGAGAGGGGGACCGGCGGCCGGTAGCCGCCCTCGCCGGTGTTCTCGTAGAGGTGGTTCGGCTGCGCGTAGGTCGACCCCGAGCCGGACCGGTCGATCTGCGGGTAGACGTGCCCGTTGGCCACGGCCAGGTCGAGATCGCCGTCGGCGTCGGCGTCGACGAAGGCCGTCCCGAAGCCGACGAGGGGCAGGCTCGGGGCGGCCACGCCGGCGGCGAAGCTCACGTCCTCGAAGACGCCGTCGCCCCGGTTCCGGTAGAGGGTGTTGTGCTCGCCCTCGAAGTGGGTCAGGAACAGGTCCGGATCGCCGTCGGCGTCGTAGTCCCCGGCGGCGGCGCCCATGCTCGCCTGCACCCGGCCGGCGCCGTCGCGGCCGACCCCCGCCGGCAGGGAGAGCTCGAGGAAGCGCCCGTCGCCGCGGTTGCGGTAGAGGAAGTTCGGACTCGAGTCGTTGGCCACGAACAGGTCCAGGTGCCCGTCCTCGTCGAAGTCCCCGAACAGCACGCCGAGGCCGTACCCCGGGGAGGGATGGGCGAGACGGGCCCAAGCCGTGACCTCGGCGAACCCCGAGTCGCCGTCGTTGCGGTAGAAGGTGTCGGCAGCGGCCGGCAGGCGGCCCGGGCCGACGAACACGGAGACGCCCTGCCAGACGCTGCCCAGCGGCGCCACCCGGGCGCGGTCGAACTCGACGTAGCCGGCCACGTACAGGTCGAGGTCCCCGTCGCGGTCGACGTCGGCGAAGGCGGCGCCGGTGCTCCACGATCCGCCCGCGACCCCGAGCCGCTCGGCCACGTCGACGAACCGGGTGCCACCGTCGTTGCGGTAGAGGCTGTTGCCTCCCAGATTCGTGACCAGCAAGTCCACATCCCCGTCGCCGTCGTAGTCGGCGCCGACGACGCCCATGCCGCCTCCGCGGGATGCCAGGCCGAGGGCCTCGCCGACCTCGACGAAGGCGCGGCCGGCGTCGTTCCGGTAGAGGGCGTGACGGCCCGTGCCCCCGGACCCCTCGACGACGAAGGCGTCCGGGTCGCCGTCGCCGTCGGCGTCCACGAAGGCGACCCCTCCACCCTTGGCATCGACGATGTACTCCTTCTCCGGGCTTCCGGCGCGCTGTTCGCCCGTCAGGCCCAGGTCCGCCGCCACGTCGACGAAGGTCGCCGCACCCGGTCCGGTGGTGAGGGCGGCCGTCCAGGCGGCGCCGACGAATGCGGCGACCCGCCGGTCGGCAGCGGCTGCCCTGCCGCGCCGTGGTTCTTTGCGCCGGCCCAAGGGGCTAGCTCTTCCGGTGGCGGCCTGGACTGCGGCCTGGCTGGCGGCGGCCCCGGCGGCCGGCCGGGTGGACACGCTCTACGCGCCGGCCGAGATCCGGGATCCGCCGTGGCTGGAGGACCGGAGGCAGCGCCAGTTGGCAACCCGCCGAGACTTCGGGGTGCGCAGTGACTTCGAGTACGTCGACCGCCTTCCGGAGAGCGGCATCACCTTCCGCCACCGCTGCACCCGCGACTCGGGCCGGGACTGGCGCCCGGTCCACTACGACCACGGCAGCGGCGTGGCCGCGGCGGACGTCGACGGCGACGGTCTGCCGGACCTTTACTTCGCCAATCAGGTGGGCGGCAACGGACTGTGGCGCAACGAGGGCGGCCTGCGCTTCGAGGACGCCACCGGAGCGGCGGCCGTGGCGGACGGGATCAGCACCGGCGCGTCCTTCGGCGATCTCGACGGCGACGGCGACGGCGACCTCTACGTGGCCACGGTGCGCGCCGGCAACCGGCTGTTCGCCAACGACGGCGGCGGACGCCTCGTGGAGGCCTCGGCCGGTTCCGGCGTCGACTACGTGGGCCACTCGTCGTCGGCGGTGCTCTTCGACTACGACCGGGACGGCCGGCTGGACCTGTTCCTGTGCAACGTCGGCGTCTTCACCGCCGATCGCGTCGTCACCATGGGCACCGGAGGGGAGGGCCCGCCGGCGACCTACTACGAGGGGCTGAACGACGGCTTTCACGGGCACCTGTACCCGGAGCGGTGGGAGCCGAACCGGCTGTTCCGGAACGCCGGCGGCCTGACCTTCGTCGACGTGACCGCCGAGACGGGCCTCG
Organism: uncultured Gemmatimonadaceae bacterium; assembly: GCA_964512165.1. Classification (GTDB taxonomy): domain Bacteria; phylum Latescibacterota; class UBA2968; order UBA8231; family UBA8231; genus UBA8231. The sequence continues at coordinate 9,983 of CAZEHQ010000084.1, forward strand.
TCGATTCGACCTGGTCCGGCGACGCTACGCCCGCCGACTTCGACGAGGACGGCTGGCCGGACCTGTACGTGCTGAACATGCAGGGTCACGACGAATACTACGAGAACGTCGGGGGAGAGCGCTTCCGGCGCCGCAGCCGCGAGCTGTTTCCGCGCACGCCGTGGGGCTCGATGGGTGTCAAGCTCTTCGATCTGGACGAAGACGGCCGAAGGGACCTGCTGGTCACCGACATGCACTCCGACATGAGCGAGGACGTGCCGCCGGAACGGGAGAAGGAGAAGGCCCGCATCCGCTACGACGAGGACTTCCTGCGCTCAGGGGGATCGACCATCTTCGGCAACGCCCTGTTCCACAACCGGGGCGACGGCGCCTTCGACGAGATCTCGGACCGCGCCGGGGCCGAGAACTACTGGCCCTGGGGTCTGAGCGCGGGAGACCTGAACGCCGACGGTTTCGAGGACGTCTTCATCGCCTCGAGCATGAACTATCCCTACCGCTACGGGGTCAACTCGGTGCTGCTCAACGACGGCGGGCGCCTGCTGCGCGACAGCGAGTTCCTCCTGGGGGTGGAGCCTCGCCGGGAGGGGCGCACCGCCCACCCGTGGTTCGACCTCGACTGCGCCGGCGGCGACCGCGCCCACCGCCACTGCGCCGGGACCGACGCGGAGCTGCGGCCCGGGGCCCGCCGCGAGCGGCTGCAGGTGTGGGGCGCCGTGGGCTCGCGTTCGTCGGTGATCCTCGACCTCGACGGCGACGGCGATCTGGACATCGTCACGAACGACCTGAACACGGAGCCGATGCTGCTGGTCAGCGACCTCGCCCAGCGGCAGGCCGGGGCGGGCTGGCTGTCGGTGGAGCTGAGGGGATCGTCGTCGAACCGCGACGGGCTGGGCGCGGCCGTCCGAGTCACGGTGGGGGGAAGGACGCTGGTCCGGGTCCACGACGGGCAGTCCGGGTACCTGTCGCAGAGCGTCCTGCCCCTCTACTTCGGCCTGGGGGACGCGGAGGCGGTCGATCGAGTCGAGGTGGCGTGGCCGTCGGGGTCGCGGCAGACGCTTCCCGGCCCCCTGGCCGCCAACCGCCGGATCCGCGTACGGGAGGCGCCCTGACTCAATAGACCACGGCCAGGGCCCGCGTGATCGTCTCCTGGCGGGCCTGGGTTTCCAGCTCGATGCTCACGACGTAGGTGCCCGGCGGCGCCAGCCCGCCGGATCGGTCGTCTCCGCCCCACACGTAGCTGTGGCTCTGGTCGGGGTTGCGCTCCCCGTCGAGCTTCTTCACGAGGCGGCCGGACAGGTCGTGGACCCGGACCCGGGGATCGGCGTCGACGCGCAGGAGCGTGAAGCGGATCAGGGCCCGGTCGCCGGTTCCGTCGTCGTTGGGCGAGAAGGCCCGCGGCATCCGCAGTCCGTGGATCATCCGGTCCGCCTCGGCCACGGAGGGCAGGTAGACGGTCGTCACGTTGCGCCCCAGGGAGGTGTCGGCGTCGACCGGCTGCCAGAAGCCGGGCTGCTGGCTGCGGCCCACGGCGGCCTCCACGAGGGTGGCGTTGCGCACCGGAGCGGCCCGGAAGCTCAGTTCCACCTCCTGCTGCCGCAGGTTCCGGGACAGGTGCACGATCAGGGAGTCGCCGCGGGTCTCGACCTGCTCCGGGGTCTCCGCCGAGCCGCTGACGGTCAGCTGCAGGTCCCGGTCCGTCGCCGGCGACGGGGTCTTCACCAGGAGGCGGTCGAAACCCGGGTCGCCCGAGCGCCAGCGCGGCCGGACCGTGTAGGTGAAGGTCGTGTCGATCCCCGGCTCCGCGATCCGGGGCTCCACGAAACCGGCGACGGCGGTCAGGAAGGCGTCGATGTACTCCACCGAGAGGTCGTGCAGGACCGGCCGGACGTCGGGGCGGGCGGAGCCCAAGGCCACCTCCAGGCGCACGGCCCGGCGCGGGCTTGGGCTGAGGAAGGGCTGCCCGGGCTCGCGGTACCAGTCGCTGTAGGCGCTCCAGTCCTCCGACGGCACCTGCACCGCCTCGGTCGGGCCCTGGAGGAACTTCGGCTTGCTCTCCCACTCCTCCTTGGAGATCACGTTGTCGGTGAGGTCGTAGTAGCGCAGGTCGTCCTTCAGGCCGCTGCCCGTGCGCGAGCGCACGCGGACGTAGGTGCCTTCCGGCAGGTCGGCGTCCCAGCGGATCGAGCGGATCACCTTCGCCCGGCCGTCGCCGTCGTGCTCGCCCAGGTTCAGGTAGTCCGAGACCAGGCGGACCTCGGCCACGCCCTCGGCGAGGACGACGGCCTCGGCGATCCGTCCGGTCTGCTGCACCACCCCCCCCTGGGTCCAGTCCGCCTTCAGCCAGCGAACGCGCTGGGTGGGGAAGCGGTAGACGAGCTGGTTCGGCAGCACGTTCGCGCGCAGGAAGCCCTCCGGGTTCTGGCCGACCCGCAGCCCCCCCGAGGCGCCGGGGAACCCGGCGAAGAGGGTTTCGTAGTCGATCAGGTCTTCCTCCTCGTCCGAGGCGGTCGTTCGGGGCAGGCGCCGGCCGTCGGAGACCAGGAAGGCGTGGCTCCAGAACTCGGTCCTCTTCGAGCCGTAGTCCGCCGTCCGGGAGGCCCAGTCCGAGGCCCGGAAGACGACGTGGTTCACCCAGTAGACGGCGCCCAGGTCCCAGGCGAAGACGGGGATCGGGTCGTTCAGCTGCTTGCGCTGGTTCCAGGAGGTGCCCAGATCGCCGTCGAACATCCACTCCGGGTTGCGGCTGGCGGTGTCGACGGCGCGCCCGGCGCGGTCGTGGGTGCCCAGGGCGACGTTCTCTCCCGGCGTGTAGACCTCGACTTCCGCCAGGGCGGCGTCCTGCGTCTTGGCGTCGACGAGGATGCGGATGTGCTGCAGCATGTCGTAGGAGGAGCGCAGGGGGTCCTCGTCGGCGACCAGGGAGGCGGCGTCCTGGTGGATCTGACGCAACTCCTCCAGGATCGTGGTCACGTCGTACCTGACCTCGGTGGCGGTGTTCGGCCGCGTCGTGCCGCCGACCAGGTACCAGTTGTAGGTGTCGTCGGTGGCGTTGACCCAGGCGCCCTCGCTGGCGAAGACGCGGAACTCGCTCAGGGGGCGGGCCCCCTCCTCGTCCGGGAAGATCAGCCGGATCTCGGAGACCAGGGTTGCCCGGCCGAGGTCGACCTCGATCCACCACTGCTCGAGGGGGGCGTCGGGGTCGGGCTTCCAGTACGGCGGGCCGTGAACGCCGTCGACCACGAAGCGGGCCTGCCGCTGGTTCGTCCCCGCCCGGCGCGCGCCTCCCGCCACGGGCTCCTCGAAGGCCCGGATCTCGTGCTCGAAGAGGTGCGCGTCCAGCGCCGTGTTGTGGTAGCCGCGGAACCGGGCCAGGGTGAGGGAGCCGTCCTCCCCGGTCTCGATCAGCCCCTCCGGGAGGTCGAGCCCGAAGGTCGAGAACGGCAGCTTCCAGCTCTGCCAGGTCGGGTCGACCCGGGCGAACTGGTAGAGCTTCGTTCGCGACTGGGCGATGCCGCTCTGGACGAGGAAGGCCACGAGGACCGCCGGGACGGCAAGAGCCAGCGCGGCCTGGAGGCGTTTCGGTCTGCCCATGGAAAATCCCTCGGGCCCCTGTGGCCCGGTCAGTAGGCGACGGCCACCGTCCGCGCGCGGGTGATCGTCTCGCGGTCGGTGTGCACGGCGATGCGGACCACGTACACGCCGGGGGGCACGAGGCCGCTCCCGCCGCCGCTCCCGTCCCAGAGGAGAGGGGCGGGAGCGCCAGCAGCCTGGTCGGCCGACAGCAGGGTCAGGACCCGGCGGCCCGAAAGATCGAAGACCTCCACGTCCACCGGCACCGCCCGCTCCAGCTCGACGAGGGTGTAGGAGATCGACCCCTCGTCGTTGGCGCCGTCCCGGTTCGGCGTGATCACCCGGGGCTCGACGCGGAAGTCGACGAGCTGCCGGCGGGCGAACTCCCGGGAGGTCAGCACGCGCAGGGCCTGGGCCGGCAGGGTGGACACCGCCGGGTTGGCGTTCCCCGGCTGCACCTCCTGGGGGGGCTCGTCCTGGTTCGCCGAGTCGGAGACCCGGGCCGAGAAGGTCGTGGCCTGCTGGAACACCCGGGTGTCGAAGACGACCCGCAGGACCCGCCGGGACTCCACCCGCGAATCCGGGAAGGAGAGGAACAGGCCCCTCGGCCGCGAGTCGCCGCCGACGACTTCGGGGTCGACTCGCTCGAGGTTGTCGAAGTCCGGGCCGATCCACAGCTGCCGGAACCCGGCCCGCCCCGGCGTGCTGATCTCGACGGAGTCGAAGCCGTTGTTGGCGGCCTCCACGTCGGCGTCGATGTCGAGCACGAAGGTGACCGTCCGGCCCGCCGGGGCCGTCGGCTTGCCGCCCTCGGGCCGGGGGTCGCCGTCGATGGAGACCTCACCCACCAGTCCCTGGGCCAGGGGCGGGTAGGTGTACTCCGCCGCCAACGAGTTCAGTCGCACGCCGTCGAGGATCGCGTCGCTCGTCATGCGGATCTCGAACTGGAAGTACTTCCGGGGGCCGGGCAGGGCCACGGCCGAGCCCGAGGAGTCGAACGGCGCCGACCACAGGCTCCAGTTGTCCTGGTCCTCCACGGCGCCCCCCCGGCGGTCGTCGTCGAGCCCGGCGTAGGTCGACTCGTCGACCTCCTCGCGGTCCCCGGTGAACAGGTTGACGATCCGGTAGTAGGTGATGGGCGTGGCGTCGGCGCCGGTGCGCATGCGGATCGACACCGCCGCCGCCGCCTCGTCGACGACGGTCAGCTCCTTTTCCACCCGGCGCAGCAGCTCGGCCGACCAGGTCAGACGCGTAAAGTTGACGGGCCCCGGCTCCTCGACCTCGATGATCTCGGACAGGTAGGTCGAGGTGGGCGGGAAGCCGCTGCCATAGACCTCGAACTCGGCGATCTCGAAGGGATTGTCCTGGGTGACCCACAGGTAGATGTAGCGCACGAACTGCAGGGGGAACCGCTGCTCGGCGACGCTCGTGCCGGTCAACTCGACTCGCCGCAGGGGCGGAGGCGGGAAAGACGGCTTCTCGTCGCTGCCGAAGAGGGTTCCGTCGTTCACGTAGAGGTCGTAGCCGCGCATGTAGTCGTCGGAAAGGGGGCGCCCGTCCTGGTCGAAGCCGCTCTGGCGCGGGTAGAAGACGATCCGGTCCACCGGGAAGCGGGTGCCCAGGTCGAAGGTCAGCTGCCGGCCCGCCTGGCCCTGGCCGAACCCCTTGTAGCGGCCTTCCGAAGAGGTGGTCTCCAGGCCGTCGACCATGTTGAGGAGGAGGTGGTCCTGGCCCGGGGTGAGCACGTTGTCCCAGACCCGCCCGCCCGGCTGCTCCTCCACGAACTCCAGATCCCGGTCGAGGCGCTTCAGCCAGGTGAGCCGTCCGACGATGTTGTCGGTGGGATCCGTGGACAGCATGCTCAGGGACTGCCCGGACATGTCGACGGCGCGGGTGCCCTCGCAGCGGCTGCCCGTTCCCCTCTTGCAGCGCTGCTGCCAGCCCTCGGTACTGCCGGCGCCGATCGACCACGACCGGACCTCGGCTTCGGAAGGGGCGAGCCCCCCGAGGACCACCACGGCCGCGCTCAGGACGAGGCCGGTCAGCGGCCCCGACCGGGGTTCCCGCGGACAGGGACGCTGCCCGCGCGGGGCTGGCGTCCACGCTGTCACAGTCGGGAGATGGCGGCGAAGAAGCGGATGAGGAAGACGGCGCTGGTGGTGGACTGGCGCTCCACCCGCACCTCGCCGTCCTCGCCTCGGACGGGGGTGTCCACGGAGTTGCGCTCCAGCTGCAGTCCGGAGTTCATCGTCAGACGGTAGCCGAGGTAGTCGGAGACATTGCCGAGGAGGATGGAGAAGACCCAGGATCCGGCGTCCTCCTGGTACCCGGGGGGCGGCTCGTCGGGCCGCTCGATCAGGTTCGAGAAATAGCGCCGCTCGACGCCGAAGTCCAGCCACATCGTCGGCAGCAGGCCGTAGCGTCCCGTGAAGAAAAGGATCTGGGTCAGTTCGCGGCGCTTGACCTCGGTGCCCGAGGTCGGCGTCTCCCGGCGGAAGAGGCTCTTCCAGCGCGGCTGCAGGCTCAGGCTCTCGGTGATCGGAAGGGTATAGTCGACCCGCGGTTCCGGCGCCCGGGATCGTCGGCCTCGTCGCCCCGCTGCTCGAAGATCTCCCACTTGACCTTGCCGGCGACGTTGAGGCCTTCGATCGGCGCATACTCGCCCTCTGCGTAGGTCGTGTTGACGAAGGTGTCGCGGTTCTCAAGCTGGTCCTGCACGTCAACGATTCCCACTGGATCGACCCAGCGCAGCCGGTGCTCGGGAATGTCGTCGCGCACCGACTTGACATGCTCGAAGACCGAGACCTTCCAGCGGGGGCGGTCCCAGCGGGCGGTGAGCAGGCCGTAGACGGAACGGCTCCTGCGGCCGCTGCTCATCTGGCGCTCCGACAGCCGGCCCCCGGTGACCTGCAGGTCCTGGGTCAGGCTCAATCCCCCGTAGGCGTTGTAGCCGCGGTAGCCGGCTTCGTAGGGGTAGTCGGGCCGCCGGTCGTCCTCGAAGCGGTCGATGATCCCATTGTTGTTCATGTCCATGCCGAAGAGGAACTCCGGCGGATCGACGCGGTAGCGCAGGAAGGGCTCGGCGTAGTCGGGGCGCCCGTTCTGGTTCTGGTTGAAGTCGGAGATGAAATCGTTGTTCTCGTCCAGGCCTGGGAACACTTCCTGGTCGAAGAAGGACAGGCTTCCGGAGGCGCTCGTAGCGGCCACGGTCTGATGGTTTCGGCGCCAGTCGGCAAACCGGTCCTGGTCATCGTTGTCGTCGACGAACTCGAACTTGTAGAGCTCGTCGTTGGCGTAATCGATGCGTCCGGCGCCATCGGCCATGTAGGAAGTGGTGCTGTAGTCCGGATCCAGACTGTACCCCTCCCCGTAGGCGAACCACGGGTAGGCGGTGTAGGACGCCGTCACGTACGAGGCGCCGGCCGTCTCACTGGCGGCGGGCAGCTTGCGGAAGGCCTGGT
>CAZEHQ010000085.1:0-16842 GCA_964512165.1 uncultured Gemmatimonadaceae bacterium
AGAAGAAGGTCTTCCGCGACGAGGACCAGTCGGTGCAGTCGGTCGCCTCCGACGGCACCTGGGTCTACGGCGGCACCAGCATCCGCGGCGGCCGCGGCTGCGTGGAGACCACCACCGAGGCGCGGCTCTTCATGTTCTGCCCGCGGGAGGAGCGCCGCGTCTTCGAGTGCATCCCCGAGTGGGGGGCGATCGCCGTCGGCAACCTCGCCTGCAGCCCCGCCACCGGCCTGGTGTACGGGTCCACCGACACGGGCGGCCTCTTCGCCTTCAGCCCGGACCAGCGGCGGGTGATGGTGCGCTGGAGCCTCGATGAGGAGGGCACGCCGCTCATGGGGGTGCCCGAGGCCCACGGCGTCGTCCATCTCACCGCCGGCCGCGACGGCGACATCTACGGCGTCTCGAAGACGCGGGTCTTCAAGATCGACGTCTCCGCCGAGCGCCTCGTCTACCTCGACAAGGCGCCGATCCCGGACCTCTACCAGATCGTGGAGGGATTCGAGGACGGCGTGTTCTACATCGGCGCCCGCGGCCACCTGCTGGAGTACCACCTGCGGGAGACGCCCCACTTCCGCTGAGGCGGCACCGCTCAGCGGAAGCGGAAGGCGTACAGATCCGCGTCCTGCAGGGTGAAGCGCAGGCGCACCGGCTCTCCCGCCAGGTCTCCCACGCCGCGGCCGTTCCAGCTCACGGCGCCGTCGATCTCGTCGCCGTAGCGCTCGCCGAATTCGGAGAGGGTGCGCCCCTCGACGGCGGTGCCGTCGGCCCGCTGGAGCTCCACGCCCAGGGAGCCCGCGGCCGAGGTGGAGTAGTTGAGCTCCAGCTCGCCGCCGGAGAACACGAAGGCCGGCGTGGTGAACTCGCCGCCGGCGAAGCCGGCGTGGACGGAGACGAAGCCGTCGGTGCGCAGGGTGTAGCGCCGGATGCGGTTCGACGGCAGGCGCCAGCTCTCCATGCCGAAGAGGGAGATCTCCCCCGGCGCCGTGTGCAGCAGGCCGTGCTCCATGTAGATGGCGCGCTCGTGCCAGTTGTCGGGGTTGGGTCCGGGCCGCAGGAAGGCCTCGCGCAGGGAGGCGTCGAAGCGCACGCCGTCGCGGCTCGACAGGAAGAGGATGTCGTTCACCCCCGGGCCGTGGGGCCAGTCGGGATCCGGCATGCGCTCCTTGACGAAGCGAGAGGGGAACATCAGGTAAGTGCCCGGCGCGCGCTCGTAGGGCACGCAGGCGTTGGTGTAGAGATGCTCATCCGGCTCGCGCCCGACTTCGATCGATTCCCAATCGCTCCAGCTCTCGAAGTCGGCGGAGGTCGAGCGCCGCACCCAGCGCACGCCTCCCTTGAAGTCGCCCCGGCCGCCCACGCCGCGGGCGTAGATGACGTAGTCGCCGCGGAAGGGGTCGCGGAAGACGATGTTGTGGGAGTCGAAGGGCCGGTCGGTGTGGATCGGCTCCTCCCGGCGCAGTCGCCACCGCAGGCCGTCGGGCGAGACCAGGGCCAGCAGGTCCGACGTCCGCACGATGCCCTTGTAGCGCTCGTCGGCTGGCACGCCGGGGCCGTCGTCGCGGAAGAGGGAGAGGTTGTTGCCCGGCCCTTGCCAGACAAGGTTGTTGTCGGTGGAGCCCTCGAACTCGATCAGGCCCAGGGAGGGCTTCTCCCAGTGGACGCCGTCGCCGCTCTCGGCGCAGGCGATCAGGGGCTGGCGCCGGTCGTCTCGGATCGGGTTGTCGCCGTCGCAGCGGTACCAGGCCCGGTACTTGCCGCCGTCGGCGAAGACGGTCATGTAGGAGACGCCGCCCCGCTCCCACGGCCGGTCCGCGGCGATGGCCGTGTTGCGCCGCATCGGCTCGTGGAGCCTGCGCGTCACCCCGCGGCTGTCCTCGATCCAGTACTGGTCGACGAGGAGCTGGCGGTCGTTGCCGATGCGGGGGATCTCCGTCATTCGGGAGCCTCTTCGCGGTCAGGCGCGTCCAGCGGCGGCAGCACTAGGGTCAGGAGGGGTGGATCCGCTCCTTGCCGACCACCGCCCGCAGGGCCTCCGGCACCTTCACCGAACCGTCGGCCTGCTGGTAGTTCTCGACGATGGCGATGAGCATGCGGCCCATGGCGCAGCCGGTGTCGTTGACGGTGTGGCAGAAGACCAGGCTGCCGCCGGCGGCGGGCCGGTAGCGGATGTTCATGCGGCGGGCCTGGTAGTCGGTGGTGTTGGTGTCGGTCATGACCTCCATGAACTCCCCCGTCCCCGGCATCCACACCTCGCCGTCGCGCTGGCGGTGGCTGGCCAGGTACCCGGCGTCGCCGCCGCACTTGTCGACCATGCGGTAGGGCAGCTGCAGCTGCTGCAGGAGCCACTCGTTGATCTGCCCGAACTCCTGGTACATCGCCTCGGACTGGTCGGGGGTGCAGACGGCGTTCATCTCCAGCTTGTCGAACTGGTGCAGCCGCTTGATGCCCTTCACGTCCTTGCCCCAGGAGCCGGCCTCGGAGCGGAAGCAGGCGGTGAAGGCGAAGAGCCTGGCGGGCAGGTCGGCCTCGTCGAGGGTGCGGTCCATGAAGTAGCTGAAGTTGGCCGGCTCCGACGAGCCCACGAGGAAGAGCTGGGTCCCCTCCTCGACGTTGTCCGTCTGGATGGCGTAGACCTGGTCGCGGCCCTCGGGGAAGTGGGAGGTGCCGTGGAGGGCGCGCTCGCGCACGAGCAGGGGCGGCACCATCATCTCGTAGCCGCGGCGCAGCATCTCGTCGGCGAGGAGTTGCTGCAGGGCGTACTGCATGCGCGCAAGGTCCCCGGTGAGGTAGGTGAAGCGCGAGCCCGAGACCTTGGAGGCCTGCAGGGTGTCGGCGCCGAGGGCCGCCGACAGCTCGGAGTGGTCCTTCGCCTCGAACTCTCCCTCCCCGTGCAGGACCCCCTTCGGCATGGCCGCCGCCGAGTGGTACCCGGCCCCGAGCTGGTCCTCCGGCAGGTAGCCCTGGCCCGGCAGCCACACGCACTCCTCCGCGTTCTCCTCCTCGCCGGCGCCCTCGGGCATCTCCGGGTGCGGCCAGTTGGGGAACCAGTCGAGGATCGCCTGCCACTCCGCGGTCAGCTCGCCCAGGCGGGAGTCCAGCTCGCGGCCCTGCTCGCGCAGCTCCTGGCCCTTCCGGCGCGCCGCCTGGGGGTCGGTCCGCCCGAGGCGGGCCAGCTCCTTCTTCTGCGAGTTGAGGCCGTCGATCTCCTGCTGCAGGGCGCGGCGCTGGCCGTCGATGTCGAGGAAGCGGTCCACGTCGGCCCGCGCGGGGTCGACCCGGCGCAGGGCGATGGCGCGGCGCATGGCATCCGGTTCGGCGCGGAGTCGGCGTACGTCGATCATCGGGGGCTCCGGTCTGAGGGCGGACAACCAAAAACGCCGATGCACGGCACCATGGCAACCAGCCGCGATCAGCCGCCGGCGATGGCGGGCAGGAAGTGGACCTCGCTCTCCGGTCCCACCTTCTCCAGCAGGCCCAGCTCCCCGGTGACGCCGTCCACGGTGACCGCCATGCCGCGGGCCAGGGCGTCCCCTTCGGCGTCGTAGAGCCGCGCCTTGATCCCCGGGCACTCGGCCTCCAGGGCCTCGATCACCTGGCGCACCGTGGCGCCCGCCACGCGGACCTGCCCCCGCCCTTCGCTCAAGGGCCGCAGCCGCCGGGGGATGAAGACCGTCGCCACTCCTCCCTCCCCTACCAGTCGCCGATGGCGGCGCGCACGCGCGCCTCGGCCTTGTCGATGGCGAACCAGCTGCCGGAAGCGGTGCGCCGCACGTCGTGCTCGCGGCACAGCTCGAAGAACCGCTTCGCCCGGGCGCGCAGCTCCTCCGCCTGCCGCGGATCCAGGTCGACCTCCCCCGTGGCGTACCACACCGGCTCCAGGGTGGCCCGCCAGGCCCAGACGCTGGCCTGCCCTACGCGGCGGCGCACGGCGTCGCTGTCGGCCAGGCGCATCGCCTCCTCCACCGCCTCCAGGCCGGCGGCGACATCCGTCTCGTCGAGGCCGTACTCGTCGTAGCGGCCCCCGAGGCTGTGGCGGTGCAGGCCGCTGGCCATGGCGCGGTCGTGGAGGCGGTCGATCCAGCCCAGGATCGGCGGCGCCGCCGGGCCGTAGTGGAGGTCCAGCCACTCCACCATGAGGGCCCGGCCGTCGAGGGAGGGGTCCCACATGAGGCGGCTCAGCAGGTAGTTCCTCAGGCCTTCGAACTCGTTGCCGTGGGAGCTGCTGAAAGCCTGGGTGAACAGGCCCCGCACGCCGAGGTCGACCTCGGCGCGCACGTTGTCGGCGATCCACCGCAGGTTGGGCAGGGGCAGCTGGAACCCGCGGCGGTCGTGGTTCATGTAGTAGTCCCACACGTGCAGGTTCGGCGCGATCCGGGACCAGGCCTTCAGCTGGGCGTACTGGGCGGCGTTGTCCGGGCAGTCCGGGTCGTCGAGGGCGTGGATGAAGCAGGCGTCGATGCTGCACCACATGATCAGGACATTCTCCCGCGGCCTCAGGGAGCGCGGCGGCGGGGCGCTGTAGGCGTAGGCCAGGGTCGACACCAGCCGCTCCGGGTGGGCGGAGGCGGCCTCGTCGGCGACGGCGTTCACCAGCGTCAGCAGCGAGCCCATGGGCGTGCCCTCGCGCTCGTTGATCGCCCGGCACGACGGGCACTGGCACCAGACGCTGCCGTCGTTCTGGCCGACGCTGACGTCCATCTGGCGGGGGCGAGCCTCCAGGTATCCGAGGGCGGCGCGGGTGATCAGGCGCAGGACCTCGGGGTGGGTCATGCACGGCTGCAGGTCCTCGTGGAAGCGCCCGTCCTCGTAGCGCCGGTGGGCCCAGCGCTCGCCCTCGTAGAGGCAGTAGTACTCCGGGTGGTCGTCGGCGTACTTCGAGGGCGGCAGCAGGGCGTTGAAAGAGTGTTCCACGAGATGGACGGGCGACCGTCCGCCGTAGCGTCCCACCAGGCTCCAGTCGGTGCTCCCCGGGGGCAGGGCCTCCACTCTTCCCGCGTTCAGCCGCCGCCGGGCGGCGAAGTCGGCGCGGGCGTAGTTGGCCTCGAAGTCGGCCCAGCGCCACTCCAGCGGCGGCCGGTAGACCCGGTCCACGGGACCGATGCGCCGCTCCGGACCCAGGGGAGGGACGTGGGTGTGGTCGGCGGTGACGAAGCGCACGCCGAGGTAGTCCTCGAGGAAGGTGTAGACCCCGTAGAGGGTCCCCCGCGGCCGGCCGCCGGCCACGACGATGGCGCCCGGCCGCACGACGATGCGCAGGTCCTCGGGGCCGTAGTCGGCGGGATCGAGGCCGACTGGGCTCTGGGCGGCGGCGTCAGGGCCGATGTAGATGTGGCCGCCCGGACCTTCAGGCGCGGAGAGGATCTGAAGCTCGGGGCCGCCGGCGAGAGTCAGGTGGGCGCGGAACTCCTCCGCCGCGTACTCCTCGGAGGCGATGGCGCCGGGGGCGACGACGATCCGCCAGCCGTCGAGGTCGGCCAGGTCGACGGCCGCGGACAGGGGGGCCGCGGAGGCGGCGGTGAGGAGCAGGAGGAGTCTTCGGATCACGGCAACAGGCGGCAAGGCATGGGACAGTCACCCCCGGTGGGCAGCGATCTGGCGCGAAACTTCGGCTGTGAACCGCCGAGCGACGTCCAGCAAGCTCCGCAACTCCTCGGCCGTCGGAGCGAGCTCGTATGCGTGGTGATGACAGGCACGGCTCAGGTCGGACCATGCGGCCAAGGTCTCTCGGCCGAGGTCGCGGTCCCTCAGGTAGACGGTAAGGCACAGCAGCTGCGCGCGCCCGCTGCAGCGCTCCAGGCCGGGCTCGCGCAGGGACCAGTATTGCCGAAGGGCCTCCTCGATCGCATGCCGGCAGAGCACGGCCGCAATTCTCGGCCAGCCGTGGACGCGGCCGCCAGGATCGGGGCCTACCAGCGAATCCGCCTCGTCGATGATCTCGGCGGGACTCATGGGCTGCCATCGAGATTGACGAGCCATCCTGCCAGGCGTCCGGTCGAGCCGACCATCGTCGAGAGGTCAGGAGTAGCCCCGGCGGCTCCGTGGGCTCCACGGTTCGCCCACTGGACGGCGTCGGCCCATCTGGAGTCGGACCGGTTGAGCCGGGCCAGCACCTCCCCCCCGCGCCCGACGTCGTCGAACAGGGCGAGGGCGAGTTTCTGCGTCAGCGTGCGGGCGTCGTTCAGCGCCTCGTCCGTGTCGGAGTGGGGCTCGCCGCGCCCGATGCGCCGGCGGCGGACGACCTCCGTGCACGCCGCTTCGATGGCCAGGCGGCAGAACTGGGGAAGGGCCCGCGCCGCGGCCTCCGCCGGAAGGTCGTCGGTGTGCTGCAGCGCGCGGGCATCGGCGAGGTACTGCGCAACCGGGTCGCCGACGGTCCGGCACGCCACCTGCGAGCCGGATTGCCGCGTGACTTCGACCACCTGCGCCGGGATCTGCAGCCGGCGAACCGATTCGGGCAGTCGCTCGTCATGGGTGAAGACGACGACCTGCCGCTCTTCGGCGACCATGGCGAGCACGCGCGCCAGACCGTCGACCTTCCCCGGGTCCATGGCCTGCACCGGATCGTCGATCACGACGAACCCGAAGGGGGATTCCGGCAGCAGCACCCGCGGCAGAAACAGACTGAGAGCCAGGGCGTGGATCTCGCCCTGGCTCATCACGCCGAGGGCTTGGCCGTCGGATCCGTCGACGCTTACGTCGAGAACGAGATGACGCTGGGTCGCCGAGCCCTCGAGTTTGAGGTGATCCAGCGTCACGCTGCTGTTCTGTCTCAGAGTCTCCCACACCTCCGAGGCCCGCTGCGCAATGGGACCAAACCGTTCGGATCGGATCAGGTCGGTCTCCGAGTTGAGCCACTTCTCCGCGCTGCTCAGATGCGGGACCAACCGGGCAGCCTGTACCGCCCCGCGCGCCGCCGGCAGCCACGAACGCAGGACTTCGACGAGAGGACGCCAGGCTTCCTCCAGCCGCTCCAACTCCGCGGCGGCCTGCTCCCGGAGCGAGTCCGCGGCGGCGGCGAGATTCAGGTACTCCTCTTCCAAGTGCTCGATCAGGCTGTCATCCGCTGCGTCCCGGAAACCACCCCAACGTCCCCATGCCTCCTGCAGAGCGGTCGCGTCGAGACCGGCTGTTTCCGAAGCACGACCCAGGATCTCCGGCGTCTCGGCCAACAAGGCCTGGGCGGCTTGGCGGGCCCTGGCAAGCATCGTGTGTGCCTGGTTCGCCGTGGCCGCCTCCGTCCGCAAGCGCTGCACTTCCGCCTCCACACGAGACCGCCAATCGGCAGTCAATTCCCCGGAGCCACAGACCGGGCATGGTTGATCACCATGTGCGGCGTGCACTGCCAGTGCGTGGTCGAGCAGATCGGCGGTTTGCCGGGCGCGGCCGGCATCGGTCTGTTCGGCGTCCCTGACCGCCTCTGTTGCGGCCCGCAACTCTTCAGCCGCCATCGTCACCTCTTCCACGCCCGGCACCGCGAGGGTGGAGAGCTGGCGCAGCCGGGTGATCACGCCCTGGCCTTCCGGTTCGAGCGCTCCCTCCAGAACCCGCGTCACGGCGTCGAGATCCCAGGTGGTGGCCTTGGGTCTCTTGATTGCCCGGGCGCAGGTCCGCGCCCGTTCATCGTCGAGCTCCTCGACCTGGGAGAACCACTCTTTCCGTGCGTCCTCCGCGGCACGAACCTGCTTGCCGCGGTCAAGCCTCTGCTGGCGCAGCCGCTGGCGAGCCTCCACCAAAGCCTCAAGACCCAGGGCCGCCGACATCATGTCGTACAGCTCGGTCGGCCGGTAGTCGGGGATCGAGCCCAATTCGTTGTACGGCAGAAAGGGGCGATACGTTACGATCTCCTCGTGCCAACCAAGTGACGCACGGAAGTTGTCCCCCTGGACGCCATCTACCTCGTCGGTCCCGGCGTCCAGATCCTCACCCTGCACCCATGCGCGTCTTGCGGTGAGCGGCTGTCCTCGCCCTTCGACTGCGAAGGTCGCCGCGATCTCCGCCGGCCCGGGCCAGTGCAGGTTGCGCCACCCCTCCTTCCACACCGCCGAGCGGCCCTCCCAGCGTTGGTTCTTGCCCGTCAGCAACAACTCCAAGGCTTCGGCGAAGCTCGACTTGCCGCTGCCGTTGCGCCCCACAACCAGCGTGAGGCCGGGGCCGGGCTGGACCTGCAAGTCACAAACGGCGCCGATTCCGCGAAACCCCTGAACCGTGATCTTGTCGAGGTACGCACGTTTCGCCGGAGCTTGGGTCACATCCGCTCCCGCATCCGATCGTGCTTCCGCAGGGCCGGCATCCTCCGACAGGGCCCGGTCCAGGGCCGCGTCCCCCTCGAGAGCCCCGAGGACCAGCAGTCCGGCCTCGACCTCAAGCTCCTCGTCCGCATCCACCCGGGCGCGGACCTGAGCGGTCAGTGCGGCGCTTCCATCCATGGTCGAGGCAGCCTGTCTCCTATCGAGGGAAGTAACGCGCCATGTTGACCCCGCAGATGGAGTGTACCATCTCGTCGATGTATCCGGGGGCCACGACCGATGCTATTGGTTCCATCGGCGTACCGCGGTTGCTGTGACCCTGGGCCACGTCGAGAGAGCTCACGGGTATCCCCAGGAAACTCGCCAGACGCCGATGTGAGGCACCGAGTTCGTTGGTCCGCAGCACCAACAGCCGTTCCGGCGGAATCGACCTGATGCAGGAGTCGACATGCCGGTTCCACGCATGCAGGTAGGCCGATACCGAGAACAGGCCACGGTCCGCGAGGACGCGGTCGGCGGGTCCGTGCGGATACCGGTCCGGCTTGAACCACCACTTCAGGAACTCGGTCACGTCAGAGGGCACGTCGCGGAGGGTGAGGTGATCGGTGATCGACTGCAGCCACGAGTGGCAGTCTCGAATCAGCACGATGAATCTCGCCGCGGGAAAGACGTCCACCAAGTGCCGGATGAGGAACTGGTTTGCCCATGCCACGTCGTATTCCAGGTCGAGCCGGGCATCCCGCACCCGAAGGCGCTCCCGGACGGCCGTGTCCGAGAGTTCCCCGCGCGCGTGGCGGAGGATCAGGTCCAGCGTTGCCGCCCGCTCGGGTTCATGGGCCACGCGGTAGTTGGCGGACAGCAGCCCGGCGATCGACGCAGTGCCCGACTTCGCCTGACCGACGCAGAACGCCCTCACAAGAGACGTGGGACGGTCGGGAGCCGCGGCCCTGCCTTGTGGTTGGTCAGGCTCCACGTGCAGCGTGCTCAGATGCCCGACCTGCTCGCAGGCCAGGCCGAGGTACTCTGCCACTGTTGCCGCCGCCCCAACCGGACTCGGTGCAGGGAGCAGTCAGATCGCAGGGGCAGCCGGCCAAGGGGCGGACGGCCAGGGCCGCGCAACGCTCGAGGCTCCGTTCGGAGGTGTCGGTGGGCACCGTGAGCCTACTGCTGAGCGAAGGGGTCTATGACCCGGAGGCCATCGTAGTCCTGTTCCGAGCTGAGGTCCTCGGAGTAGACCGCATCGCATCCCAAGGCGCGCGCCGCCGCAAGAATGGCGCCGTCCCAATAGGACAGCTGGAAGCGCCGGCTGATGGCGGTGGCGGCACGGAACAGACCGAGGGTGAGGTCCTGGACCGGAAAGTGCCCGATGCCCTGGATGAATTCCAGGGCATGCTCCTGAGTGATCGATCCGAGGCGGGTGGAGCGCGTTGCCTGGTGATAGAACTCCTGGAGCACCTGGACGGACAAGGCAAGGTCTCCCTCTTCCAGCAGCCGCTGGGCCGAACGCTGCTTGTCGGCTTCTTCAGGAGCGGGGCTGGCCGCGTATATCAGGACGTTCGTATCGACAAAGCGCACGGCACTTACCCGCGCTTGCGGTCTTCGCCTTCGGCGGCCCCTGCCTGAGCTTCGGCCCTGGCTCTGGCTCGGTCGTACAGTTCTTCGCGAGGCAGGTTGTCGGCGGCCCTGAATCCGGGCGAAGTGGTGCGGATTCTCTCAATGACCTCGCGCAACACCCTGCGACGGCGTTCGGCTTCCGTCCCGGCGCGATCCTCCACCAGGCTCTTCAGGTAGGCGCGGACCAGGGCGGATACAGACGTGTCCAACTCCGCCGCCCGGATTCGCGCGAGCCGATGGGTCTCTTCGTCGACGGATACCGTGATGTTCTTCATGGTCACAGCCTCACAGTTTCTGTGCAGCACGATAGTAGGTGCTTCCTGGCTGACGGGCAACACTCTGCCGGGGGGGCGGGAGGCTTCAGGAGCGGCGCGTTGAGGTGTTCCGCACCCTCGGCGGCCGGGGGGGTCGCAAGGGCTGGCCAGGACGTGCAGATGAGGGGTTTACAGGCCGCTAGTCCCGCCAGTAGGTCGATTCCGGTCCCACCGTGTAGCGCACCGCCATCTCCGGCGTGTCGATCGGCACGCCGCCCCGGTGCAGACTCTCCACCCCGGCGATGACCATGCCGGAGGTGAGGAGAGTGCGTTCGGCGGGGTACGGGACCTGGCCGGTGAGGACGGTCTCCTCGATGTGGCGCACCAGGGGGTGGAAGAAGTCGGCGGTGCTGGAGCCGTGGCCGGGCATGGGAAGGTACATCTGGGTCGAGACGATCTCACCATTGTCGCGAAGCCCGGCGTAGTTGAAGTCCTGGATGCCGACCAGGAACATGGAGGTGCGGAAACCGTCGCGGTGCTCGATGAAGTAGCCGATGGCCCGGCCGAACTGCTCGCGGGCCCACTCGCAGGTGATGCGGTCGGTGTAGTAGCCGCCGCTCACGGGGAGATTGTGGCTGCGAGTCAACGCCGATTCGATGAGGCGGCGGGTGGCGGCCCGGTCGCTGCGAAAGACGTAGTCCCACATCTCCTGATCGCGGAGGGCCAGCACGCGCTGGATGCCGACTTCGCCGCCCTGGCGCCGTTCCGACATGCACTGCGCCGTCTCCAGGGCGTGGATGTCGTAGCTGTCGACGCCGCCGTAGGCCACGCAGACGCTCTCCTCGAGAGGAGCCCCGTGGGGCATGTCGATCGAGGGCAGGCGGCGCGTGACCGGAAGGGAGGAGCCCGCGAAGAATGGAAACCCGAGGCGCTCTGAGTCCGCCACCATCTCGACGCATTCCCCCCAGTCGGTGGAGAGGTGCTTGTCGTTGAAGACGGGAACCGACCGGCCGGACTGCTCGAAGACCTTCACGCACTCCTTGAACCACTGGTAGCGCGGGTAGAGTCTCTGGCCCTTCTCGTTGTTGGGGTACTTTCCGTGCTCGGCGATGATCACCACGCCATCGACGGCGAGCTGGCCGGTACCGAGGGTGAGGGCTTCCTCGATGTTGGGATAGAGTCTCAGCCCGTACTTCTCGACCCGCTGCCGCCCCAAATCTCCCTCCGGAAACTGGTCGATGTAGACAGAGGCGATCTCGAGGCGCGGCCCCTGCCAGTGCCCGCCCCACCCGTACCCCATGGCCAGGCGGTCGAGAAAGTGCTGGGCGTGCGAGTGGGTCCGCACCTCGGTGCCGAGGAAGGCGATCTTCTTGCGGACCTCGCCTTGGAGCGGATCCAGATCCTGGGCCCGCAGGAGCGAGAAGCTTCCCAGCCCATAGCCCGCGGCGAAGAGATGGCCCAGAAAGGTGCGGCGATCAGTGGTCATCGGGGTCTCCTTTGCTCAGGCGCTGTTCCACGCGGCCGGTCACCAGCAGCACGCCGATGGCCGCCAGCCACAACACGAAGGCAGGCCCGGCGAGGTAGTGGGCCGCCACCGCGGCCTCGACCCAGATCAGCTGCATGCCGGCGCCGATGATCGCCGAGACCGGGGCGATCGGCTGCAGGAAGCCCCCCGCGCGCCATTGCGGGAGCGCCGCCGCCAGCAGCGCCAGACCGGCCAGGCTGAACCCGGCCTTGCCGGTGATCCAGGTGATGTGCATCGACATGATCGCGGGATGCGACCAGTCCAGGTAGCCCAGGAAGTCGGTCTGCGGCGCGGCGGCTGCCAGGGCGACGGCCGATGCGCCGGAGATGGCGGTGGCCGCTCCGGAGGTCGCCAGCAGCACGGGCACCGGACGTGAGCCGAGTCCGCGGCGCATGATCCAGGTCCGCAACAAGGACCATGCCGCCGCATACAGCGCGCATCCGGAGAGCAACCGCGCCGCGCCGCCGATCCCGTAGAGCCCGCGCCTGTCGCTGATGGCGGACAGCGACTGGTGCAGCGGCGCCAGCTCCGTGGCGCCGACCCGGCCGATGACCGCCAGGACGCTGGCGGCGGCGGTGATCAGCAGCAGCCAGCCGGCGGTACGGGCCGCGGGGTCTCGTGATCGATCCATGGCAGTCCCTCCTACAGCAGGATGCCCGCCACGCAGGCGGTCATGAAGCAGGCCAGGGTGCCGCCGAGCATGGCGCGGAAGCCGAGGCGCGCCAGGTCGCCCCTTCGCTCCGGGGCGATGCCGCCGATGCCGCCGATCTGGATGCCGATGCTGCTGAAGTTGGCGAAGCCGCACAGGGCGTAGGTCAGGATGGCCACCGAGCGCTGGCTCAGCTCCACCCCAGAGCCGGGCTGCATCCACTGGCTCAACTGTACGTAGGAGACGAACTCGTTGGCCACCATCTTCTTGCCCAGCAGTTCGCCGGCGCGCAGACAGTCGGCGGCCTCGATGCCCATGAGCCAGGCGAAGGGGGCGAAGAGGTAGCCCAGGGCCGCCGACAGGGACCACGCCATCCCCTCCAGGCCGAGGGCCCAGCCCGCGGCCCGTCCCGCCCAGCCCACGGCCCCGTCGAGAAGGGCGATCAGCCCCAGGGCGGCGATGAGCATGGCCGCCACGTTGAGGGCCAGCCGCAGGCCGTCCAGGGTGCCGTTGGCGGCCGCCTCCACCACGTTGTCGGCGCTGCGCTCCACTCGCCCCGCCGCCTGCCCCCGGGTGACGGGGGTCTCCACTTCCGGCTGCATCACCTTTGCGGCCATGAGCGCCGCCGGGGCCGAGATCACCGACGCCGCCAGCAGGTGCGCGGCGTCGATCCCCAGGCCGACGAAGGCGGCCAGCACAGCGCCGGCGATGGTGGCGAAACCGCCCACCATGAGGGCCATCAGCTCCGAGCGGGTCATGGCGGCCACGTAAGGGCGCACCACCAGCGGCGCCTCGGTCTGGCCGATGAAGATGTTGGCCGCCGCCGCCAGGCTCTCGGCGCCGGAGGTGCGCAGGCTGCGGCGCATGACCCAGGCGAAGCCCGCCACCACCGGCTGCATCAGGCCGAGGTGGTAGAGGACGCTCATGAGGGCGGAGAAGAAGATGATCGTGGGCAGGACCTTGAAGGCGAAGAAGTGGTCCTCGAAGGCGTCGCCGAAGACGAAGCGGGAGCCGAAGTCGACGTAGCCGAGGAGGCCGGTGAAGAAGGCGCCGGCGTGGGCGAACAGGACCTGTCCCGGCCCCGTCTTGAGCACGAGCAGGGCGAGGAGGAACTGCAGCCCCACCCCGGCGGCCACCAGGCGCAGATCGACGCGGCGGCGGTCGGCGCTCAGGGCGAAGGTGAGGGCGACCATCACCAGCAGGCCGAGGAGGCTGACGAGACGTTCCACGCTACCAGGCGCAGCGCAGGCCGAGCTGCACCTCGCGGGGATCCCCCAGGCCCGACTGCACGGTGCCGTCGAAGTTGAAGAGCAGGCCGGCGCTGGACGGCTCGCGGTAGTTGTCGGTGTCGAGGAGGTTGAAGACCTCGACGATCGCCTCCAGCCGTCCGTCTCCCAACGGGATGGGCCGCGTCAGGCGCACGTCCCACGAGAAGAACCCCCGCTCCTTGCGCAGGGTGTTGCGCCGGAGGATGGTGCCGTCCGGGCAGATGCGGTCGGAGAGGGCGCCCCAGGGGTTGACCGCCGGCCGTCCCGAGCCGCGGTTGTCGTCGCCGCAGGCCTCGGAGACGGGCTGCGCCGAGTACCAGCTCAGGCGGTGGTTGACGAGGAACCCGCCGGGCAGGGGCGCCAGGGCCCAGGCGTTGAGGCGGTGGCGCTGGTCGCGGTCGGACCAGCCCCACTCGCGCTCGAGCCGCGTGGGGTCGACGTAGCGGAAGGTGAAGGGGTCGCGCTCGTTGTCGTCGTCGGACCTGTCCCACGAGAGGGTGTAGTTCACTTGGAAGTGGACATCCCCCTCCCCCGCCATGCGCCGCAGGCCGAGGCCGAGGCCGTGGTAGCGCGAGCGCGCCGTGCTCTCCACCACGGTGAGGTCGCCGAGGCCGTTGCCGCCGTCGCCCCCCAGGCCCGCGGCCCAGGGGGAGCCGAAGGCGGCGTCGTTGTGGTTGAGGAAACGCGTCAGGTGGTCGGCGCGGGCATGGGTGTAGCCGATCGATCCCACCAGGCCCGAGGGGTGCAGCTCGCGCTCGATCTCCACGTGGGTGCTGAGGGTGCGCGGGTTCTCGAAGTCGCGGTGGAAGACGTAGACGTTGGGGCGGAAGGGATCGCCGGCGGGCGAGGGCAGCAGCTCGCCGAAGGGCGGCGGCGGCCCCAGGACCGGCGTCAGCGCGCTGGAGCGGAAGATCGACTGGCCGCGGGAGCCGTTGGTCGAGCGCGAGCTGGCCAGGTTGAGGCCGGGGACGCGGGCGTGGTAGATGCCGGCGCTGGCGCGCACCAGGGTCCGCTTGTCGCCCTGCACGTCCCAGGCCACCCCCAGGCGCGGCTGGAGCATGTCCAGGTCGGAGGGGATGCGGCCGTGGGAGGGGAACTCCCGGGTCCCGGTCTCGTTGGTCACTTCGCGGCCGATGAAGTCGGAGAAGAACACGTCTTCCGGATCGGTGATCGGGGCGGGCTGGATCTGCGCCTCCCAGCGCAGGCCGTAGTCGACGGTGAGCCGGTCCGCGGGCTTCCAGCTGTCCTGCACGAAGAGGGCCAGCTCGTGCTGCGGGATCCGCTGGGTGCCGGCCTGCTCCACGGTGAGCCCGCCGACGCCGGACTGCTGGAGATAGATCAGGACGGGTCCGGTGATCTCGGTGCCCTCGGGGCACGCCCCGTCGGCCCTCGTGCCGCCGTCGGAGCACTCCACGTAGCCGTTCCCCTGCTCGACGAACTGAAGGAAGCCATCCACCGAGCTGAAGATGTAGCGACCGTTTGCGAAGCCGATGAAGGTCTGCACCGACTCGACGCGGTTCCACTCCACCCCCGCCTTGACCAGGTGATCGCCCCGGGGCAGGGAGACGTTGTTCAGCAGCTGCACGCGGGTGTCGTGGTACTCCACGGGGATGAAGTAGGGCATCCCGAAGCGGTAGCCGTGTTCGAAGTCCATGGCCGTGTCCGGGAAGGGCCGCCCGGTGCGGGGGTTGTCCGGCCCCCGGTAGGGGCGCGGCCGGTCCTCTCGGGAGAGCTGGAAGCGGAACTCGTTGGTCGCCGCCGCCGGCAGCAGCGAGACCAGGCTGCCGTTGAAGGCGTGGGACCAGTCCCTCTCCACGGCATTGGCGCTGCGCGCCCAGGAGTCGACGTCGAAGGTGCCGTTCACCTGCTCGGACCAGGTGTAGTTGTACTTGAAGGTGGCGTAGTGGCGGTCGGAGAGGTGCCAGTCGACCTTGGCGAGCAGGGCCCGGGCGTCGTCGGTGCGGTCGATGGGGCCGTAGTCGCCGGCCAGGGCCCCGTCGAGGCTCGAGTCCATGAAGGCGCGCAACCGGGGGTCGATGCGCCCGGCGTCGGCCTGGCGCGTATCCCGCAGGACCTGCTGGTCGTAGGCGGCGAAGAAGAAGGCACGGTCCTTCTTCAGCGGCCCCCCGAGAGTGAAGCCGAACTGCCCCTGGCCGAAGTCCGGCTCCCGCTCCAGGCCGTCGTGGCGGGCCGTGCCCGACAGGGCCGAGCTCTTGCCGAAGAGGTGCAGGGAGCCGCTCAGGTCGTTGGTCCCGGACTTGGTGATGACGTTGACGAAGCCGCCGCTGGAACGGCCGAACTCGGCGTTGGCCCCCTGGGGGACGACGACCATCTCCCGCACGGCGTCGAGGCTGAAGGTGAAGGCCGGGCGCTGGCCGCCGCGCTGCTCGCCGAAGAAGGGGTTGTTGAAGTCGGCCCCGTCCACGGAGATGTTGTTGTGGATGCCCCGCTGGCCGGCGATGCTCAGCTCGTCTCCGTCCGGCCCCTGGACGATCGCCGCCCCCGGGGTCAGCAGCGTCAGGTCGAGGAAGTTGCGGCCGTTGTTGGGCAGCTCCCCCAC
The DNA here is from genome assembly GCA_964512165.1 of uncultured Gemmatimonadaceae bacterium. Lineage (GTDB taxonomy): Bacteria > Latescibacterota > UBA2968 > UBA8231 > UBA8231 > UBA8231. The sequence continues at coordinate 16,114 of CAZEHQ010000085.1, forward strand.
GGCCTCCTCCGGCAGGCGCGTGGCCGGGCCGCTCCGGGTGACGTCCACCTCGGGTGCCGCCGCCTCGACGACGACCGCCTCCATCTGCGGCAGGAGCGTGATCGTCAGCTCCACCGTCTCCCCCACCCGCACCCGCACCCCGGTCCGGCGCACCTCGCTCCATCCGGGGGCGCGCACGGTCACGCCGTAGGACCCGAGGGGCAGCAGGGACACGGTGAACCGCCCCAGGTCCGACGCGGCGAGGCTGCGTTCGTAGTTGGTGCGGGTCTCCCGGAGGGTGACCTCGGCCCCGGCCACGGGGGTGCGGAACTGGTCCTGCACCAGGCCCCGGATCACCCCGGTGGTCGCCTGGGACTGGGCCCCGGCGTGCCCCCCTGCCAGGAGGACCAGGAGCAGGACAGCGACGGTCCGGCCGCCGGTTCCCCAAGGGACCGGCGGCCGGTTCAGAGGTCGAGCTGGACTCAGAGGCCGAACTGGAAGGTGAAGGTGTGCAGCGCGTCGAAGCGGTCGACGCCGCCGTAGGAGTAGTCGAGGGTTCCGGGACCCAGGGCCAGCCCCAGGCCGAAGCTGTTGCCGAAGAGGTAGGTGTCGTCCTCGGCGTCGGCGGCGTAGTCGAAACCGCCGCGCAGGGCCAGGAAGTCGTTGTACTCGTACTCGACTCCCAGCTTGTACTGGTCGTAGCTGTAGTTCTGATGCTGGAAGACGGAGCTGAGGTTCAGTTCCGCCATC
>CAZEHQ010000086.1:0-16729 GCA_964512165.1 uncultured Gemmatimonadaceae bacterium
GGCCCGACCAGGACCTGGCGGGCGGCCGACGTGGCGCCGGCCACCTCCTCGAGGCCGATCTCCCCGGATCTGCGCACGGTCATGTGCTCCTCCTTCGAAAGCGGGCCAGAGAGCGCATGGCGCCCTGTCCCTGTATGCGGGGGACTCTCACTTGGCCGCGGACTCCATGGCCCCGGTGAAGACCCGGCTCGCCGCCCACAGCCGTTCCTTCAGCTCCTCCGGCACCCGCAGCCTCGTGCCGGCGATCATCTCGTCCACGTGGGCGGGCGACTCGGCGCCGCCGAGGACGCAGGTCACCTCGGGATGGGAGAGGACCCAGGCGACGCAGACCTGGGCCCGGCTGACCCCCAGCTCGGCCGCCGCGTCGTCGATCGCCGAGACCATCGTCTCCAGGGGGGAGCCGCTCTCCACGGGCGCCCCCGGCGCCAGGGTGCCGCGGTCCATGGGGCCGAAGGCGAGCAGCCCGAGGCCCCGCTCCCGCAGCAGGGGGAACATCTCCTCCTCGTAGCGGCGGACGCGCGCGCGGCCGTCGTCGTGGACCTTGGTACCGCCCACGGTGTAGTAGTCCTCCAGGCCGCAGGGAGGGGTGGTGCCCGCCGCCTCCGCGGCCTCCAGCAGGGCCCGCACCGCCGCCGCCGTGTGGTTCGATACCCCCCAGTGGCGGATGCAGCCCTCGTCGATAAGCCGCTGCATGTGCACGCACTGGGCCCCGGGCGGGGTCTCGGGGTCGGGCTGGTGCAGCAGGTAGAGGTCGATCACCTCCGTGCGCAGCCGCCGCAGGCTGGCCTCGCACTGCTGGCGCAGGAACTCCAGGGTGAAGGGGACGCGGTCCCAGGCGCGGTCCTCGGCGGTGGGCTCGCGCCCGGGCAGGACCTTGGTGCAGATCACGACCCCGTCCCGCCGCCCTTGCAGGCACTGGCCCAGCAGGCGCTCCGAGCCCCCCCAGCCGTAGGCGGTGGCCGAGTCGAAGAAGGTGACCCCCGCGTCGAGGCAGTGGCGCAGCACCGCCTCGCCGCGCGGGTCGGTCTCGTCGCGGGCCAACCTCTGGAAGGCGGTCCCCTGGCACAGGCGGGTGACGCGCAGGTCGGTGGGGCCGAAGGCGGCGGTGGGCAGGGCGCTGGCGGTCATCACCCCGTCCTGTAGAGGGCCGATCCCTTGTCCTCGCGCCGGTAGTGGGGCGCCGAGATCACGGCCTGCTGTTGCGGGGTCAGCTCGTCGAAGAAGTCGGGCGGCGTGTACGTGCCCATCATCCCCTCGGCCATGACCCCGGAGTTGTAGCGCAGGATCACGGAGCGGCGCTGGCTCTTCGCCCTCCACGGCAGGGCGCCGTGCATGAGGCACTCCACGAAGAGGATGCCGTCGCCGGCGCGGGCCGGGATCTGCACGAAGCGGTCCTGGTGGGCCTCGTAGAGGCGGATGTCGTCGGGGCAGGGGAAGTTGGCCCGGTGGCTGGCGGGCACGCAGGCGAAGCCGCCGTCGCCGGGCTCCACGTCGGTGAGCTGCACGGCGATGTTGGTCATGCCGCAGAACATGCGGCCGTTGCGGTAGTAGTAGCCCCGGGAGCGGTCGTGGGGCTCGCCCCCCTCGTGGAACCAGAAGCCCTCGGCGCCCTCGTCCATGGTGATGAGGCTCATCCCCTCCAGGCGGAACCCGGGGCCCAGCAGCTCCTCGAGTAAGCGCCGGCTGTTGGTGTGGGCGATCATCTCGCGGAAGACGTCGCAGTGAGGCTTCTCCCAGGTGAGCATGCCGCCGAGATCGCCGCGGCCCTGGGTGCCCGCGAGGGTCCGCGAGCCGTGGGCCAAGTCGCATGGACGGAGGTTGATGTCGGCGGCGTGGTGATCCACGGCGGCGTTGGCGGCTCTTACCTCCTCGGGGGACAGCATCCCTTCGATCACCAGGTACCCGTGTACGTCGAAGAGGTACTTCTCCGCTTCCGTCATTCCGTTCACTGGTGCTCTCCTTTCCGCCCGGGGCGCTGCGCCGCGAGGGGCGCCAAGATAGCGAAGCGGCCGGCCGGGAGACAGACGGCCCCGCCTTGACGAGCCCGCGCCCGGGACCGCTTATATCGCCGAACCCACCACCGGAAGGGACGGAGATGGCCAAGAGCAGGGGAAAGCGCGTGAACCTGGCGATCGTCGGCTGCGGCGGCATGGCCGGCGCCCACCTGCGCGGCTACGAGGAGCTGCTGCAGCGGGGCGAGGACCGCTTCCGCATCGTCGCCGCCGTGGACGAGGCGAGGGAGCGGGCCGAGGGCTTCGCCGACCGCCTCGCCTCCAAGGCCGGTTGGGAGGTGGCCGCCTTCGGCAGCGTCGACGAGCTGATCCACAGCGGCCTCGAGGTGGACGGCGCCGACATCTGCAGCCCCCACGGCTTCCACCACGTCCTCGGATGCCAGCTGCTGCGGGCCGGCGTCAACGTGCTCATCGAGAAGCCGATCGGCATCACCGTGAAGGCATCGAAGAAGATCGCCGCCACCGCCAGGCGCCGGGGCCTGGTGGCGGCCACCGCCGAGCAGTGCCGCCGCGCCATCGGCCAGCGCACCATCCACTGGGCCTTCAACGAGGGCCTCCTCGGGGACCCGACCATGTGGTGGGCGATCAGGGCGGGCTGGCAGGACCCGGAGCCCGTGGGCGGCTGGAGCTGGCGCGTCGACCGCAAGCTCGGCGGTTGCGGCATGGTCATGGACTCCGGCGCCCACTGGGTCGACACCATGCGCTACTGGTTCGGCGAGATCGACTCGGTCTACGCCCGCGTGGAGCAGGTCCGGGACCGCCGCTTCCGCAAGGGCCGGCGCGTCGTCAAGGGCGCCCAGGAGGACTTCTGGACGGCGATCTTCAACTTCAGGAGCGGCCTCGTCGGCACCTGGTCTTGGACGATCTCGGCGCCGGGCAAGGGCTTCACCCAGCTCACCCTCGCCGGCACCCGCGGATCGATCATCGACTCCGACATCTTCCACCCCGCCGCCTTCCAGGCCAACGGCGAGTGCCAGCTCGTCGACGGCACCACCTACAGCATGAGCAAGCTGCAGCAGATGTACCTCGACACCCTCGCCGCCGCCCGCCGCGAGGAGTTGTTCCCCTACGGCATCACCGCCGGCGTCCCCCTGGAGCTGTGGGACTTCATCGACGCCCTCTCCCGCGGCCGGCCCGTGGAGATCGACGCCGAGGAGGGGATGCGCTCCAAGGCGGTGAGCGAGGCGATCTACGAGTCGGGCAAGTCGGGCCAGGTGGTCAAGGTGGCCGACGTCGTGTCCGGCAAGGTCGACGCCTGGCAGCGCGACCTGAACGACTACTGGAACCTGTGAAAGAGGAGAGAAGAGGATGAGCCGCAAGTACTCCGTGCGCGCCGTGAGCTGCGACCACAAGGCCGCCGACGAGGAAGTCTACGAGACGCTGAAGCGCGCCACCGAGCCGCTGACCCGGTCCTGGGAGAAGCTGGAGAAGGCAGGGCGCATCGCCCTCAAGTTCAACATGGGCCACACCAAGGTGGAGAGGTTCGAGGGCCGCCGCCGGGAGCTGGTGGACGACGCCGTCTGCCGCGCCGTGCTGCGCCTGCTGAGGGAGCGCACCTCGGCGAGCCTGGTGGCCAGCGACACCTTCGGACGCGAAGCCGACGGCAAGACCACCCCCTACTTCAACTACAAGCCCCTCCTCGACGAGTTCGGCGTCGAGTACGACGAGTCGAACCTGCCTCCCTTCGCCGAGTACGACGTGCCCGGGGGCGGCTACATGTTCCGGCGCTACACCCTCAGCCGCTGCTGGCAGGAGGCGGACGAGGTGATCTCGGTGGCCAAGATGAAGAACCACCTCTTCATGGGCGTGACCCTGTGCATGAAGAACCTCTTCGGCCTCACGCCGACCATCCGCCCCGAGGGGCGCGTGCGCACCTACTTCCACCACGCCATCCGGCTCTCCTACGTGCTGCCCGACCTGGCGCGCATCACCAACCCCTGCCTCAACATCATCGACGCCCTCACCGGCCAGTGGGGCCGCGAGTGGGGCGGCGAGGGGCGGGTCTGCAACGCCCTGATCGCCGGCGACCAGATCGTGGCCACCGACGCCGTGGGCGCTCACCTCATGGGCCACGACCCCGCCTCCGACTGGCCGCGGCCGCCCTTCCGCCGCGACCGCAACCACCTCCTCGTGGCCGCCCAGGGCGGGTTCGGCACCGTCGACCTCGACGAGATCGATCTCGAGAGCGAGGTGCAGGCGCCGCTGAACGAGTTCGACTCGGTGGAGGAGGACCCGCCCGCGCACATGGCCACCGTGCGCGAGACCGCCTGCGAGCAGGGCCTCTGGTACCGGGACCGCCGCCGCGAGATGGTCGACCGCTACCCGGGCGACTTCATCTACCTGCAGGACGGTGAAGTGAAGTGGAGCGGTGCGGACCCCTCCCACATCGGCAGCCACCGGGAGTTCGCCGGCAGCCGGCCCGGCAGCGCTCTCTTCCTCAAGCTGGTCGACCCGGAGGAGCGGGAGGGCGAGCGCTTCGAGGTGTATGAGGAGGGGTTGCGGCGGCTGCGGGCCTGAACCGATGAGCGGCACACAGCAGAATCTCCTCGATTTCGAGGATCCCGATTCGACGGCCAGGAAGGGCTTGCAGGTAGTCTCCGCCCGGTTCAGCAGGGCCGAACCTTTCTCGTGGACCCTGTTCGACGGCTTCGAAACGATGCGCGCCCTGACCTACTCGGTCAGCACGCCGATGATCGTTCGGATGCTGGAGCAGCACGGGTTCCGGCACTTTGAATGTGTCTTCGGTTACGAGGCTGGCTTGGGGAGTTTCGCGGACCTCATCGCCTTTCAGCAATTCCTCGTCACCCAATTGCGGGAGGCTGCCCTCAAGTTGAAGGACGAACGACAACGGATCATCCTGGAGAAGATCCACGCCGGCGAGGCGGAGTTCTACGTGGTGAAGGAGAACGTCGCGCATTCGAAGCTCTATCTCCTCGAGGGTGGAGAGTCGCCGCGGAGGCGGGTGATCGTCGGCTCGGCCAACCTTTCCGAGCGCGCCTTCGCAGGCAAACAGCCGGAAACGCTCCTGGTCTTCGACGACGACGAAGGAGGCTGGGATCACTACTCCCGCGAGTACGACGCCGTGAAGAGCACCGCGTCCAACCGCATCGATCTGCCGGTCGATCTGAAGGAGGCGGACATCGCCTTCACCGACACCCCCGTGCTGCAGGAGGAGGGAGTCACGGTGTTTCAGCCGCCACAGCCTGAGGAGCTGACCGTGCCGCAGGTCGTGCACAGGGTGGAAGAGCTTACCGTGCCGGTGGACCGCGTCGTCACGCCCCAGGTGAAGAGAGAAAAGGGCCTCTCCATTCTGACTCCGTCGGTCAAGGCGGAGATCAAGAAGCTGCGCTGGGTCAAGGGGCGGCAGGAGGAAGAGAATTCCCGGCCCGTGCAGTTGAGCATCGACCGGAACTCCCGATACGTCTCGCTCTCGGGGGATGCCGTGGCGCTGGATGTCGACGGCGAGGGGCTTGCCCAAAGCGCCCGGGCCATCGTCGAGTACTTCGACAACTACGAGCGCGGCTTCATTGGCGACGTGCGCCGCCTGCAGAGGGACTACTTCACCTTCATGTCCTGGCTTTACGTCTCCCCCTTCATCTGCGATCTGCGCACCCTCGCTACCGTCGAAGGAGCCAACATCGTCCACTACCCCTCCTTCGCGGTGATATACGGCAAGTCGAACTGCGGCAAGACCAGCCTCGTGGACACCCTGATCGCCAGCATGTTCGGCCACCCGAGCACGGTCGAGAAGGACGGCTTCACGCGCCGCACCCTGCGGGGGTTGCAGCAGAATTACCGGCGCTTCCCGGTGGTCTTCGACGACATCACGCGGCGCCGTTTCACCGAGCACGGCCTCGACATCGTCAAGGACGAGAACCTGCCCCCGGTCAACGAACACCCCTGCTTTGTCATCTCGATGAACGCCGAGCCCCAGTCCTTCCCGGACGAAGTGGTGAAGCGTTGCCTGATGATCTACACCAACACTTCCCTTCCCAGCCACAAGCATGCGCTGGCCGACGAGTTGCACTCCAGCGTCGAGAGGATCCGCTCCCGCCTGTCGACCGACTTCTACCGCAGGTACCTCGCCGGGATCATGGACAGGCTGGACGATATGCCGCTGCCCAAGGACATCCTGGCGGTGTCCTCGCAGATCCTGTGCGAGTTGTTGCAGGAGCACGCGGGTGGAGCGTTGCCGGACTGGTGCCGGCCAGTGTCCTGGGACGAGTACGCCGACCGCCGCTACGAGCGCGCGGCTCGGCGGCTCGACGCGCTGCTGGCGCCGGAGAACTACCGCAGGGTCGCAGGGGACGGCGAGCAGGGATGGAGCTTGCAGGCCGAATCCCTGGTCGTGTGGGAAAAGGCGGATGCCTTCGGCCGCACCTCGATCAGAAACGAGATCCCCGACTTTCTCTACGACGACACTTCGAGCGTGGGGGACACTTTCGTCCTGTGGCACAAGCAGACGGAGGATTTCCTCCGCAAGAGAATCTCGGCGCCGGGATTCCCGTGGCCCTGGCGCCGTTGAGCCGGTGGTAGACCTGAGCCACGCCCCTGGGTGGGACTTACGTAGGTGGCCAGCAAGTGGTTCTCCAAGAGGCACTTGAGAGAACGTAGGACCGGAGTTACCTGGCGGGTTTGGCACCGTCGACCTTGACGAGATCGTGAGCGAGGTACAGGCGCCGCTGAACGAGTTCGACTCGGTCGAGGAGGATCCGCCCAAGCACACGGCCACCGTGCGGGAGGCCCGCCTGCGAGCAGGGCCTCTGGTACCGGGACCGCCGCCGACGCGAGATGGTGGACCGCTACCCGGGCGACTTCATCTTCCTGTAGGACGGCGAGGTGAAGTGGAGCGGTGCGGCCCCCCCTTGAACGCTTCCGCAACCACGTTACTCATCCGACTCCGCGTTGCCTCGCACGTCCATGACCATCATCCAGCGCATCCCCAGTTCCCGCAGGCGTTCTCCATCGGACGCCATCTCCGATCCAGCGTCTGTGTCCAGCTCCAGCCTTGCTAGATCTTCGGAACTGGTTTCCCAGACACCGGTCCGATCGAACAGCCGGCCCGTGTCTTCGTTGAGATCATCGACCGTGGGAGCGTTCCATCCCAGGATTTCCGACGCTTCCATCGCCCTGTCCTCCATCACCAACGGCTGGCGCAGCTGCCTTATCAAGATGAACAGCTCGAACTCTCCCGCATCGAGGGCGAAAGCGTCCAACTCCTTTAGCAACATGACGCCGGGTGTGAACAGATGGTGCCAGGGCCAGCACTTCTCCTCGATCTCGTCCAGCTTTGTGGTGGTGTTAGGCACATCCTCCGCGCCGGCGAGAAGACAGCCGGTCTCCAATCCTCTAAGGCCGGACAAAGTCTCTTGTCGCTTCCAGACGTTCCGCTGCGGCTCCGTGCAGTAGATGCAGTACACCGGCTTCATGAAGGCAGCCCGCGCACTCTCGACGAGAAGGCAACGCTGCTGTCTGCAGGACGATTTCACCTTGTGCCTGACCTTCAAGTCGCGGTTGCTCTGAACGCGCTTGGCTTGCACCCGCATCTTGAGCGTCCGCTTCCTTCCGATCAGGTGCCACTCCCAGTCCGCCCCGTTCGTCGCCTCCTGCCTCTTGGGGAAGGTGCGAACACGGACAAGCTGCGGATGCCGCCGCCTGATCTCCAGGAGATTGCTCTCCGTGATCGTCTCTTCCCCGTAGCTCACGAATACATCTTCACGATGCGAGAACTCTAGATTGCGCGACGTCGCATCGCCCAAATCGAGAAAGGTGCGGGTGAGGTCCAGCATCAACGCAGCTGCTCCTTTACTCTCGGGTCGTCCGGATGATCTGCGTCGGGCCTGCTACCGCGCCCCCCCCCGCCGCAGCCGCCAGCATCGCCGCGCCGAAGACGCCGGCCGAGTCGCCCAGCTCGTTGCGCACCACCCGCGTGTCTAGGCGGTCGTTGAAGACCCAGCGGGACATCTCCTCCACGCCGCGGCCGTAGAGGGCGTCCACGTTGCTGACGCCGCCACCGAGGACGACCACGTGCGGGTCGAGGATGTTCACCACGGAGGCAATGGCGCGTCCGAAGCCCTCCGCGAGCCGCTCGACGGCAGCCACCGCCGCCTCGTCGGTCCCCGCCTCCGCGCGGGAGGCGATCTCGGGCAGCTCTCGCCGGGTGCCGCTGCGCTCCTCGTAGAACCTCTCCAGGCCCGGGCCTGACAGCACCGTCTCGACGCATCCCCTCCGGCCGCAGTAGCAGGGATCCCCCCCGGGGTCGAGGATGTTGTGGCCCCACTCGCCGGCGATGCCCTGGCCGCCGTGCAGCACCCGGCCGTCGACGACGACGCCCCCGCCGACCCCGGTGCCGAGGATGACGCCGAAGAGGGTGCCGGCCCCGCGGCCGGCGCCGAGGCGGGCCTCGGCCAGGGCGAAGCAGTTGGCGTCGTTGGCCATCTCCACCCGGCAGCCGAGATCGGCGGTCAGGTCGTCGAGCAGGGGACGGCCGTTGAGGCAGGTGGCGTTGGAGTTCTTCAGGGTGCGGGACCGCGGGTCCAGCACGCCGGGGGTGCCGATGCCCAGGACCTCGGGTCGATCCCCGGTCTCGGCGGCCAGCCCCTCCACCAGCTCGGCGACGCGCTGGCGCACCCGGTCGTAGCCGAGGTGGCTGTCGGTGGGCACCCGCAGGCGGCACAGGGGCTGAAGGGAATCGGCCGCGGGCAGCACGACGCCCTCGATTTTGGTGCCCCCCAGGTCGATGCCCCAGAAGCTCACGAGGCCGCGTCCGCCGCCGGCGAGGTCTCCGGCGAGGACTCCTCGATGACGCGCATCGACTTCCAGGGGCCGATTCGGAAGCGCCGGTAGAACACGGCCGCCGCCACCGCCAGGTAGGCGACGATGAAGACCCACACGGTGTAGACGCCGGCGTCGAACCACTCCACGGCGATCAGCGGCGGCGCCACCATGATCGACAGGCCCAGAAGGAATCCGGCGTACATGATGTAGCGCGTGTCGCCGGCCCCCTTGAGGGCGGCGGTGAACATGATGTAGGCGGCGTCGAAGAGGCAGTAGAGGCCGACGATGCGCAGCAGGGAGCGGGCCAGATCGCGGGCGTGGACGAACTCCTCGCCCGAGGCGCCGGCCCCGTAGGGCAGCAGGAAGAGGTCGGGCACGAGGATGTAGGCGGCGGTCATGATCCCCCCGTATGCGAGGGCCACGTGGAGGCCGCTCCAGGTGCAGTACTCGGCGGCGTCGGGGGCCTCGGCGCCGAGACGCTGGCCGACCATGGTGGACACGGCGATGCCGGCGCCGATGAGGGGCATGAAGGCGAGGCTGTTGATGTTGAAGGCGAGGTTGCTCGCCGTCAGCTCCAGGGTGCCCACCCGGCCGATGATGAGGATGAAGAAGGTGAAGGAGAAGATGTCGAGCATGAAGTTGACGCCGTTGGCGCCGCCGTAGCGGAGGAGGCGCCCGAAGAGGGCGCGGTCGAAGCGCCAGGCGGAGTAGGTGGAGAAGCGCCGGCGGTGGGAGGGCCGCGCCAGCAGCAGGATGTAGAGGCCGGCGGCGAAGACGGCCGCCGTGTTGGTCGCCCAGGCGGCGCCCCGCAGGCCCATCTCGGGCAGGCCCCAGGCGCCGAAGATCAGCCCGTAGTCGAGGACGATGTTGACGCCGGTGGCGGCGGCGTTGACGCCGAGGACGGACCAGGTGCGGCCGCGGCCGCTGTAGAAGCAGGCGAGGGCGGTGGACAGGATCAGGGGGCCCATGCCCCAGCAGAGGATCCGGAAGTAGACGATCTCGTTGGAGCGGATCGGCTCCTCGTGTCCCACGAGGTCGAAGATCGGCACCGCCATCAGCGCCACCAGGATGCCGGCCACGGCGCTCAGCATGGCCAGGTAGCCGCCCTGCCAGAGGGCGGCCCCCACCCGCTCGGGTCGGCCCGAGCCGACGTACTGGGCGACGAAGGTGTTGACGTACCCCGCGATGCCGAGGAACAAGCTGACGAAGACGAAGCTCGTCAGGCCCGCCGGCAGGGACGCGGCCAGGGCGTCGGTGGAGTACCAGGTGAGGAAGACGCGGTCGACGAAGTGCTGGATGCTCCAGCTCGCCGTGCTGAGGATCAGGGGGAAGGCGATCTGCAGGAACTCGCGGTAGCCGCCGGGGGCGGACCAGCGCGAGCGCAGGGCCGCGGTGATCGTCAAGGAGCGCCGCCGGTTGCCGCCGTCTGTCGGATGCCTAGGTTTCCCACCTCTTCCCCTTGCACAGAAGCACCTGAATCTCTCTCCCAGCCGAGACATGGGCAAGAACAAGCACAAGTCCGACAAGACCACGCAGCGCGAGGCCTACGGGGTGACCATCCTCAAGCCCGGCCATTCGCGGGTGCGGGCCTTGAAGAAGGACCACGAGCCGGAGATCCACGGCGACCGGTTCTGGAACAGCAGCTACCTGATCATGGACTTCCTCGAGCGCCAGGGCCTGCCTGCCGGCTCGCGGGTGATGGAGGTCGGCTGCGGCTGGGGGCTCCTCGGCATCTACTGCGCCCGGAAGCACGGCGCCGAGGTGGTGGGCGTCGACGCCGACGCCAAGGTCTTCCCCTACCTGCACCTGCACGCCGAGGTCAACGGCGTCACCCTGCAGACGCGCCGCTCCCGCTTCGAGAAGCTGACCAAGGCCCAACTGGACGGCACCCGCGTGATCCTGGGCGCCGACATCTGCTTCTGGGACGAGATGGTCGACCCCCTCTACCGCATGATCCGCAAGGCGACGCGCGCCGGCGTCGAGCAGATCATCGTCGCCGACCCGGGCCGCCCTCCCTTCGACGAGTTGTGCGAGCGGGCCGAGAAGAACCTGGGGGGCGAGTTGAAGGAGTGGGAGGTCCGGCGGCCGGTGAAGACCCACGGCTGGCTGCTGATCGTGGGCAGCCTGCCCACCGCCTCGGACTGACCCGCGCGCCAGGACGAGCCCGCGGGCCCGAAAGCGTCAGAACCAGTTCTTCTTGTCCACCACGTTGACCAGCTCTTCGCCGTCGCGCAGCCGCCGGCAGTTCTCGATCAACAGCTGCAGGCGCCGGTCCTCGAGGTAGGGGCCGGCGCCGGCCACGTGGGGCGTCATCAGGAAGTTGGGCGCCTTCCACAGCCGGTGGCCCTCGGGCAGCGGCTCGATCTCGAAGACGTCCAGCGCGGCGCCGCCGATGGTGCCCGCGTAGAGGGCGTCGGCCAGATCGTCGAGGACCACGTTCACCCCCCGGCCGATGTTGATCAGCACGCCGGTGGGCTTCATCCGCGCCAGCCGTTCGGCGTTCATCAGGCCCTCCATGGCCGGCGTCTGGGGCGCCGTCAGGATGACGAAGTCGCCGCGGCCGATCTGCTCGTCCAGGGCCTCGGGCCGGTGCAGCTCGTGGACCCCCTCGGGCGGCTCGGGCACCCGCGGGTCGATGGCGATCACATGCATGCCGAAGTGGGCCAGGTGGCGCGCCGTCTCGCCGCCGATGCCGCCGGCGCCGATGAGGACGGCCGTCGCCTCGGGCAGATGCACGGTGGGCGCGGCTTCCCCGGCCGAGATCCACACCCCCTCGAGCTGCTGCGGCATGTAGAGGTGCAGGCCGCGGGCGAAGGCGAGGACGTAGGCCATGATGTGGGCCGAGATGTGGTCGGAGTAGATGCCGCGTTGGTTGGTGACGGTCACGCCGCTGTCGACCAGCTCCGGGAAGTAGAACCCCGGGCCCGGCCCCGCCGCCGGCGCGCACAGCCAGGTCAGCTCCCGGGCGGCGGCCAGCAGCTCCGGGTCGAGGGTGCCGAAGGCGCCGCGGACCTCGCCGATCCGCTCCAGCGCCTCCTCCCGCGATCCGGGCAGCAGGATCTCGATCTCCGGCACCTGCTCGCCGAGGGCGTCGGCCCAGCGGCGGCGGCGGTCGTCGACCGGCGGCAGGAACATGAAGCTGTAGGACATGGCGCTTTCCCGGGAATCTGGTTCAGGTGCGTGGTGCAGGGCAGCGGCGCTCGCCCCTATGGCCTCCGCATCTTCAGGGCGCCCCACGAGGCCGGCGCCACGTTGGTCTGCTCCGGATCGAGGTACAGCCCGCCGCCGATGTAGTAGCTGTTGCCCTGGATCTCGATCGGCGCGGCGTAGCTCACCTTGGGGGACTCGTCGGGTCCCTCGATGGCGGGGTTGTCGAAGAGGTAGTGGACGAACCCTCCCCCGGCCTGGGCCGCCGCGACCAGCGCCTGCACGATCTTGACCCCGTTGGCGTCCTCCTGCTCGTAGTTGTTCGTGCCTTCCCGCGCCGGGTTGGCGCCGTGGAAGAAGCTGGTGCCGTCGAAGCTGGTGATGAAGATGTAGATCGACCCCTCCCTCCAGCGCTCGGTGCGCAGGTCGGCCAGCACGGCCTGCAGCTCCTCGTCCGTGGAGGTGGCGTCGACCAGGCCCTTGGCCCCCAGGACGAACTCCTTCAGCGTCTCCCGGTCGACCACGTCGGCCGCGGCCAGGAGGTCATCCTGCGCGAGGGCCGCGTGCGGAGCGGTGGACAGGTGGGCGGCCGCCAGGGCGAGGGCCAGCGAAAGGGTCAGTGAAGCGCGGGTCATTCCATTTCCTCCGTGGTTTTCGTGAATGGCCCTGCGAATATCCCGGAAGCACCCGGAATCCGCAACGCCGCCATCAACGCCCCTGACCGGTCCCGGAGCCGTCGCGCGCCCGCATCCACGCCTCATGGAAGGCAGCCATGGTGGGGTAGCGCTCCGCCGGCTCCTCGCGGCAGGCGCGTTCCACGACCTCGCGGACTTCAGCGGGGATCCCGGTCGGCTCGAAGAAGACGGCCGCCGCCCGCCCCATGGTGAAGACGGTGGTGCCCTCGTCGATGCGGGCCCCGCGCGTGAACTCCTCCGGGGCCATGAACCGGGTCGAGCCGAACATGCGCCCCATCTCGTTGACGAAGGGTCCGCGCTGGTAGTTGTCCAGGTCGACGAGGTGCACGGCGTGGCGCTCGAAGTCGTAGATCACCGACCCGTCGTAGAAGTCGCAGGCGATCCAGCCGCGCTCCGCCAGCCGGCGGTGGACCTCGTAGATCTCGTCGAGGGCCTCCAGGATCGTCTCCCGCGGCAGGTGCACGAACCGGTGGAAGGAGGAGCCCGGGCGGGACCGCTCCTCGGCCTCGACGCGCAGCAGCAGGCCCTCGACCCAGTCGTAGACCAGCAGGGGGCCGTCGGGGGCCTCGACGACGTGGTGGAGGGTTGGCAGGGCCCGGTGGGTGAGGGAACGGGCGAGGCCGGCGGCGTTCCTCAGGAGACCGCCTCGGGCGCGGTGATCGGCCCAGGCGGTGGAGAACCCGAGGTCGCCGGGGGTCTTGACGAAGAACCGGCGCCCGGCGGCCTCGACTCCATAGGAGATGTTGCCGGAGTCCTGCGTCTCCTCGCCGAAGCGGGCGAAGACCTCGCCGCAGGCGCGCATGAACTCGATCGCCGGGAGAGCGGTCGCCGCCGTGGTGAGCAGCGGCGTTTGAGGGAGTTGCGGGTGCTCGGGGCTCACCTGTCGGCTCGCCGCGAAGGGTGCCTCGGCCGCCGCAGGCGCCTGGGCGCCGGCGCGCCTCCGGGGGGTTGCGCCTCGGGCCGGCGCCTGGCGGCCGCCGGATCCTCACTCGGCGGCCCCCGGAGAGTGCTCCCTCCAGAGGGCACATCACCAGGCACGCGCCGCCCGCCGCCGACCGGTCCGCGGCCGGTGCTCATTCGCCGGCTCCTTCCGGGATTCCCCTGGGCCGTGGGATCGCGGGGGGCTCGACAGTCCCCGGCGGCCCTCTCCGGCCGGGGGGCCGGTCGGCGGCGAACCGCGCCAGCTCCTCCAGGTCCTTCTCCACCCGCAGGCGCCAGGCCTCCTGGAGATGGAGGGAGAAGCCGAAGGAGGTGGCGCGGTCGAACTCCAGGTTCAGTTTCCCCGTCTCGGCCATGGTGCGCTCCAGGGCGGCCTGGATCCGCCGCCGGGCGAGGGTGATCACCGAGTCGGCCGACGCCGACTCCACGGAGGCCGAGGTGAGCATCCGCGGCACGTCGCGGTTCAGCTTCCGCGCCGCCACCTCGGAGAGCGCGAAGTGGATCTGCTCGTGCTCGAGGACGTACATGGGCGAGAGCCCGTGCTCCTGGTTCCACCACGAGCAGGAGCGCGAGAACAGGCCGCGGAAGGCGAGGTTCTCGACGCGGGGCCGGTAGGGGCCCTCGCCCCCCGGGCGGATCGGCTCGGCGAAGACCCGGGCCCGGGGGTCGGGGGCCACGTAGGCGCAGGAGACGGCCACCGGCCGCGGCATGTGGATGCCAAGGAAGGCCTTGGGAGGGTGCTCGGCGCGGAAGTCGCCGCGCTCGAGGGCGCGGTAGGTGATCACGTCGCTGGTGTCGAGTCGGACCGGGGGGAACTGGCCGGCGGCGGGGACCGCCGTCAGGGCTGAGGCCGCGAGCGGAACCAGCAGGCCGAGGGCGCTCATGGCCGCCGAATCTCAGGTGCCGCCCGCGGGGGGGCAAGCTCTCGACAGGGCTGCCGCCGGGCGATAGCTTGGCGCCCGCCATGAAGGGAATGATGAGATCAGCGAGACTCGTGGAGCCCCGTCGCTGGGAGCTGCTGGAGCGGGAGATCCCCGAGCCTGGGGACGGCACCATGCTGGTGCACCTGCGGCGCACGGCGATCTGCGGCACCGACAAGCCCTGCTGGGTCGGCCTCGGCGGCGACTACCCCCTGGCGCCGGGGACCAGCGGCCACGAGGCCATGGGCACGGTGGCGGCCTGTCCGTCGGGCCGCTACGCCGAGGGGGAGCAGGTGCTGCTCTACGGCTTCGACCGCCCCCTCTACCAGGAGTACTGCCTGGCCACCGACGACGGCGGCTGCATCCGCCTGCCCGCCGATGGCGAGCCCGAGGTGGTGCTCATGGCCCAGCTCTTCGGCACCGTGCTGCACGCCTTCTACAAGCTCGGCAACCTCATCGGCCAGGACGTGGTCGTCATCGGCCAGGGCCCGGTGGGACAGCTCTTCAACGCCGCCCTGCGCAACCTCGGCGCCCGCCGCATCGTCGCCGTGGACCCGCTGGCCCACCGCCGCGAGGTCTCCGCGAAGATGGGCGCCACCCACGCCCTGGCCCCGGGCGACGGCCTGCGGGACCGGGTGCTGGCGATCACCGGCGGCGAGCTGCCCCACATGGCGGTCGAGGCGGTGGGTCTGGAGTCCACCTTCCACCAGGCCGCCGGCCTCGTGCGCCGCGGCGGCACCATCCTCTACTTCGGGGTGCCCAACAAGGAAGAGGGCCGGGGGGTGATGTCCCTGAACTTCCTGGGGATGTTCGGCAACGAGACCCGCATCGTCACCACCGTGGGTCCGGACCCCCACGCCGACTACGCCACCGCCCTGCAGTGGATCACCGAAGGCCGGGTCGACGTGCGCCCCATGATCACCCACGTGCTCCCCTTCGAGCGCATCCAGCAGGCCTTCGAGATGGCCTTCGAGGAGCCCGCCGCCCACGGGGCGGTGAAGGTGGTGCTCAGCTTCGAGTAGGGGGGTGACATCGATGATGCGGCAGGCGTGGGGCAAGACCGAGGGCGATAGAGTTCACCCCTTGGCCCATCACTGCATGGATGTGGCGGCGGTCTTTGCGGCGCTGCTGGAGTTGCCCGTGTTCCGCGACCGGCTGCAGACGGCCGCAAAGGCGTCGCTGACCGAGGCGGATTGCCGGCGGCTCTCAGCCCTGGTGTTTCTGCATGACATCGGTAAACTGCACCCGGGCTTCCAGGCGAAGGGCTGGCCCCCCGGCTCGTGGCGAGGGCCGACTGCGGGGCACTTGAAGGAAGGCTTGGCGTTCCTGCTCCTGGCCGTGAAACGACCTGAGCACCCGTTCCACGGTACAATGCGGGAGATCGGGGGATGGGGAGAGGCGGTGGAAAGCCTCTTTCGGGCCGTGATCGCCCACCACGGAAGGCCGGTTGAGTGGCCGCCGGCCCCGATGCTCGCGGATTGGCGCGTCGTGCCCCACTACGACTGGCGGGCCGAGGCCGCCGTGATGTGCCAAGCCCTGCACCGTTGGTTCGCCGGAGCGTTTGAATCGGCTGGCAGACCTTTGCCCTGCAATCCCCGCTTCCACCACGCCGTCGCCGGGCTGGCGGCACTGGCGGACTGGATCGGTTCGGACACGAGGTTCTTCCCGTTCACCCAACCCTTCGATCTCTCCTATGACACTGCGGCGCATGACGCTGCTCGCGAGGCGGTAGCCACGATCGGCCTGGACCCCGGCTCTCTCGCTACCATCCCGGCGCCCAGTTTTTCGGGCCTTACCGGGTTCTTGAAGCCCAATCCAGCACAAGCCGTTGTAGGGGATGTCGGCCCGGAGGCCCGGTTGGTCATCCTTGAAGCCGAGACCGGATCCGGAAAGACGGAGGCCGCGCTGTGGCGCTTCACCCAGCTCTTGGCGGCAGGATCGGTCTCGGGTCTCTACTTCGCAGTCCCGACCCGAGCCGCGGCCAGGCAGCTCCATCGGCGCGTCAAGGAGTCGATGTGCCGGGTATTCGGCGAGGGAGCACCGGAAGCCGTACTGGCCATCCCGGGCATGTTGCGATCCGGCGACTTCGAAGGCCAACGCCTGCCCCATTGGCAGGTCAGGTGGGAGGATGATTCGATATCCCCCGCGCAGCGCTGGGCAGCCGAGCACGCCACGCGGTTCCTGGCGGCTCCCGTGGCCGTCGGCACGGTGGACCAGGCGATGCTCGCCGGCCTACAGG
>CAZEHQ010000087.1:0-16503 GCA_964512165.1 uncultured Gemmatimonadaceae bacterium
GACCCGGGGACCGCCCCACCCGCGGCGTCACCTCCCGCTCCGTGCTCACCGGGGCCTTGCTGGTGGCGGCCATCAGCGTCGTCAGCCCCTGGGCGATCCTGGTCGTCAAGGGGTCGCAGCTGACCAGCAACGCCATCCCCATCGTCGCCGTCTTCCTGCTCTTCGCGGTCACCGCCGCGGCGCAGCCGATCCTGCGCCTGCTCTCGGTGCGCCTGGCCTTCGGACGGGCCGAGCTGGTCGTCGTCTACGTGATGATGCTGGCCGGCTCGGTGGTGGTGACCACGGGCTTCACCGGCTCCTTCCTCTCCGTCATCACCGGCGCCTTCTACTACGCCACGCCCGAGAACGAGTGGGGCTCGCTGTTCGTGCCGCACCACAACCGCTGGCTGTCGCCCACCGACACCGAGGCGGTGCGCCTGTTCTACGAGGGCCTGCCTCGGGGCATGGCGGTACCCTGGGAGGCCTGGGCCACGCCCCTGGTCACGTGGGTCTCCTTCATCCTCGTGCTCTACGGCGTCCTGTTCTGCCTGGCCGTGCTGCTGCGCGGCCAGTGGGTGGAGAACGAGCGCCTCGTCTTCCCCCTCACGAGGCTGCCCCTGGCCATGGTCGAGGACGCCGCCGGCCGGCGCCCGGCCGCCAGCCGCCTGTTCACCAGCCGCATCATGTGGCTGGGCTTCGCCATCCCCCTGCTCCTGCACACCTGGAACTCCCTCGGCAACTACGCCCCCGCCTTCCAGAGGGTCCCCCTCACCGGCGCCCTGGCCCTCATGCCGGGCCTGCCGGGCATCCCCCTCCGCCTCAACCTGCCGGTCATGGGGCTGGCCTACCTGATGCCGCTGAACGTCGCCTTCAGCATCTGGTTCTTCTTCCTCCTCGGGCAGCTGCAGCGCATCGTCATGGCCCGCGTCGGCGTGCAGCTCGGGAGCAGCGACATCTGGACCTCCGGCGGCGGCGGACCGGTCCTGGCCTGGCAGATGGCGGGGGCGATGATGGTCTTCGTCGCCTTCCTGCTGTACACGGCGGCGCCCCACGTCCGCCGCCTGTGGCGCCACGCCGTGAGCGGCGAGGGCGACGTGAGCCGCGAGGTGCTGCCGCCGCGGCGGGCCTTCGCCGGCCTCGGTCTCGGCGCCCTGTTCATGACCGGGTGGCTGACGGTGACGGGGCTGTCCCTGTACGTCTCGGTAATCCTCGTCATCGGCGCCCTGGGGGTTTTCATCGGCCTGTCGCGGGTCGTGGCCGAGGCCGGTCTGCCCGGGGCGCAGACGCCGATGGTGCCCCAGGCCTTCATCACCCGCGGCTTCGGTCCGGAGGTCCTGGGCCTGAAGAACCTGACCGGCCTCGGGCTGAGCACCGTGTGGATCGGCGAGACCGCGGCGAACATGATGAACGCCGTGGTCCACTCGTTGAAGCTGACCAGCGAGGAGGAGGGCGGCCGCCGCTACCGCGGCATGCCGCTGGCGCTGATCGTCGCCGTCATCGTCGGCCTGGCGGGCTCGATCTGGTTCACCATGCACATGGCCTACACCTACGGCGGCATCAACCTGCACAGCTGGTACTACTCGGGGGCGCCGCGCTGGCCCTTCCGCTACATGGCCTCCGTGTACAACGCCCCGGAGCCGTTCCTGCCCCGCCTCGGGTACACCGGCGTCGGCGCCGGCGTGATGGGCCTGCTGCTGTTGCTGCGCCACCGCTTCCTGTGGTGGCCCCTGCACCCCATCGGCTTCCCCATCGCCAACACCTACACCATCATGTCGTACGGGTGGTTCGCCATCTTCCTGGCCTGGCTGGCCAAGAGCGCGGTGCTGCGCTACGGCGGCCCCGGCCTCTACCGCGCCCTCATGCCGTTCTTCCTGGGCCTGATCCTCGGCGAGTTCAGCACCGCCTGCGTCTGGGTCTTCCTCGACGGCCTCTACGGCTTCGAGGGCAACATGATCTTCAACTTCTGATCAGGCCGGGACCGCGATCTCCCCGCCCTCGGTGAGCAGGACCGGCTCAGGCAGCCGGGTCTCGGCGCCGTCGATGTCCACCCTCGTCAGGCGCATCCGCCCTCCCTTCACGGTGAGGCTCAGGCGCCCTCCCTCCAGGGTATAGGTGCCCCAGGTGTCTCCCGTGGAGAAGAAGAAGGTCCCCTCCCGGACCAGGCGCAGGGCGCCGGTGACGGCGGAGTAGCCGAACCCCGACCAGGCCAGAAGCCCGCCCCAGCTGGCCAGGGCGCGGGCGTAGTGGTGGCCGCACTCGGCCTCGTCGAAGGGGTTGCGGCGGCGGCCGTCGTAGCGGTCGCGGACGGCGGCGAAGCACTCCAGGCCCTCCTCCTCCAGGCCGGCGTAGAGCATGTGCACGGCGGTGCTGTACTCGAACCCCGTCATCAGCTCGTTGCAGTACGGGAAGGGCTGCCGCGGCCGTTCGCCGCGGGGGTAGCTGGCCATGAGCAGCCCCCTCTCGTCGCCGACGGCGTAACTGCGGAAGTGGTTGAAGTGGCCGAGGAAGGAGTCGCGCCAGTTGTGGGCCTTGATGCTGCGCAGGGTGGTGCGGGCGAGGCCGGGATCGAGCAGGTCGCCGAGGCCGCAGACGTGGGCCATGTACTGGCCCACGAGCTGGTCCACCAGGCAGGCGGGACCGAGCTGCAGCGCCGGATCGTCGAGGTCGCCGAGCTCCGGGTTGCCGATGATCCCGGGGTCGATGGCGGCGCCGGCCCCGGGCGGGACGACGCGGTGCTCGAAGTACTCGCCGTTGAACAGGTTGGCCTCCATCCAGGCCTTGCCGGACTCGAAGAGCGACCGGCAGCGCCCGGCGAGGTCGGCGTCGCCGGCATGGCGGGCCATCTCCTCGCCGGCGCGCAGGGCGCCGAGGTACCAGAACCCCATCTGCGGGTTGGGGCCGAAGTACTCCACGTCCATGGTGTTGTGCTGGCAGCCTTCCATGACCCCGTCCTGGTCGGCGTCCCAGCCGTGCTCGATCCAGCAGAACTCGATGGCGGAACGCACCCGCGGCCAGTGGGCGTCGAACAGCTCCCGGGAGCCGCTCAGCTGCCAGTCGCGGTAGAACCGCATGATGACGCCGAGCTGGCCGTCGGCGGCGGCGAGGAAGGGCCGTTCCGGGGGCCGGTGGAGGGGCAGGTCGATGCGGGTCTGCACCTGCCCGCGGTCGGTGGTGGCGTGGGCGAACTCGACGTTGCGCATGTTGCGGGACAGCTCGCCGAAGACGAAGCCGAGGCCCTGCTCGTAGTTCCACACGTGGGTGCAGGAGCCGCGGCAGCAGCCCTGCGTGTCGTGGCACCCCTCCCAGCCGAAGAAGTGACCGTCGGCGGTGCGCAGGCAGGTCTGGGTGCGCAGGGTGGACAGGTTGAAAAGCGCCGCCTCGCGGATCACGGCGGGAACGTCGGCGGCCAGGAAGTCGGAGACGAAACCGACGGTGCGCGCCTCCAGGTCGTCGAGCCGTCCCATCTCGCGCGCGGCCACGTCCCAGGCGTCGTCGTAGACCGTGCAGTAGTGGTTGCCGACGAACTCGGGATAGGGCTCGGGCGCGCAGCCGCCGTCGCAGCAACCGCTGCCGGCCGCCGCGTCGATGTGGTCCGCCGCCTCCCAGGCGAGGCGGTTCGGGAAGTGCCAGGTGAGCAGGAAGAGGATCTCGGCCTCGCCGCCGCCGGCGACCGTGACCCGCGGACAGAGGGTGGCCATGGGGTCGTCCTTGCCCGAGGATCGCTCGTCCACGGCGCCGTCCCCGGTCAGGTCGTCCCAGTAGTCGAGGAGGGTGTTCCCCCAGGACAGATCGGCCCAGGCGGTCCGGTGCGAGCACTCCGCCGCCGTGGTGGTGAGGGCCATGGTGCCCCAGGCCGGGTGGTTGCCGGGCACGCCGTCGGAGCGCAGGAAGAGGCCCCGCAGCCCGTCGCCGCCGCGGAACTCGTTGACGTTGCGCCGCGGGCCGTAGGTGTGGGCGGTGGCGTAGCAGGTCGGCTCGTGGGGAGAGCGGTCGGCGCCGATGAAGTTCGGCAGCGAGAAGGCGATGGAGGCCTCCACCGGCTCGGCCGCCGGGTTGCGGAGGCGGTAGCGCAGCACCGCCGCGGGGAGGCTGGAGTCGCCCACCTCGCAGGGGACCAGGGGGTTGAAGGCCTGCAGGCGGACCTGAAGCGGCAGGCCGCGGCAGGAGAAGTCGATCTCGGCCAGGGGATAGGCGGCGCGGAAGAGGGCCGCCTCCATGCGCGGCAGGTTGTGGTTGTTCACCGCGCAGCCGGCCTGGCCGTCGTACTCGACGGGGTCGAGGGGGCCTTCCAGCAGCCGCGTCTGCCGGCGGCCGGAGGATGTCTCGTGGGTGTGCAGCACGACCGAGGGCCCGGGGGCGATCCAGGAGTCGCCCTGCTTCGGCACGAATCCCTTCGACGGCCGGTTCATCAGCTCCCAGTCGCGCAGGTCGCCGCGCCCGCCGAGGGATACGGTGCCGGTGCCGATGCCGCCCAGGGGCATGGCCACCTTGAGGAGCTGCTCGCCGCGGTACTCGCGAAGGAAGGGGTAACCGGGTTCCATGGGGATCTCCTCGACTTGGGGGGCGTGGAATCAGGCCCCTGGGGGCGGAGCCGTCCAGGGCCGGGCACCGGCCGCTTGAGCGAGGCCGGGTGTTTCCGCAATCTTGTGCAGCGTGAACGACCTCTCCATCCGCGTCGACGCCGACTTCGAGGGCGGCAGCGCCGGCGAGATCCGGCCCACGGGCAAGGACGCCTTCGAGGCCCTGCCCCTGCCCGAGCCGGTGCCCGACTGGTTCCTCGAAGCCCTGGAGGAGCACTTCGGCGGCGCCGGGGTGCCCCGGGAGTACGCCTGCCACGTGCGCCTGGTCTCCCGGGTGGACGACCGGCGCACCGTGGGCCTGCGCTTCCGGTTCACCGAGACCAGCGGCGCCGCGTACATGGGGCCGCCGTACTGGGTCTTCCGGCGCTGCCGCTGGCGGCCGGTCCCGGCCCGCGACACGGACTACGTCGAGGGCTCCCACGTGGACCTGAAGATCCGCCTGGCGCCGCGCGAGGAAGTGCGGGTGGCCAACAAGCCCTACACCAGCGTCCGGGAGATCTACGACGAGATGGGGATGCTGGCCGCCTCGGGTCCCTTCCAGGTCCGCGAGATCGGCCGCACCGCCCAGAGCCGGCCGATCATGGCCCTGGAGTCTACCGGCGCCGCCGAGGACACCCTCCTGATCGGGGCCACCATGCAGCCGGCCGAGCCGGCGGCCCGTCCGGTGCTGACCATCGCCCACTGGCTCACCGACGGCAGCGCCCTGACGCGGCGGCTCCTCGAGCGCTTCCGCTTCGCCTTCGTGCCCCTGCCCAACCCCGACGGCACCACCGGGGGGCGCTCGTGCACCAACGGCGCCGGCGAGGTCCCCATGTTCAGCTTCGGACGCCTGCTGGCGGGTGAGGAGGCCCCCGCCGAAACCCGCGCCCTGTGGGAGTACGCCGAGGGCCTGCGGCCGCTGTCCTACCTGGAGCTGCACACCCACTACCAGGACGTGCGCGCCCACAAGCTCAACCCCATGGCGGCGGAGTGGTTCGCCGACCCCGGTCGCCGGGAGCTGGCGGCTCGGGTGGACGCGGCGCTGCTGTCGCTGAACGCCGACTGGCGGGTGACCGCCATCGAGCGCGCCACGCCCTTGAGCGGCGCCGGCGGCTTCACCAACCTTGCCGAGCGCTTCGGCGCCCTCGCCTACTGCTACCAGATCTACTGCGTCACCGAGGAGGCGACCTGCGCCCACGCCGTGAGCGTGGCCCGCACCCTGGCCGCGGCCCTGGCCGGTCCCGAGTGGGAGGCCGAGGCGCCGCCGCCCAACATCGAGAAGGGATAGGAGAGACCGTGAAGATCCAGAAGATCGAGCTCATCCAGATCGAGACGCCGCGCTACCACGGGATGATCTCCGGGCACGTCATCCTCAAGCTCCACGTCGACGACGGCCCGGTGGGCCTGGGGGAGGCCTCGGACAGCAAGTGCGCCGACCTGCCGGCCCTGGCGCAGCAGCTCAACGAGCAGCTCAAGGGCCTGGACGCGCGCCGCATCAACGAGATCAACGACTTCATGCGCAGCCGCCAGTGGGCCTCCAGCGTCTCCAACGCGCACGTGGCCTCGGCCGTCGACCTCGCCCTCTACGACCTCAACGGCAAGGTGCAGGGCGTGCCCGCGTACCAGATGCTCGGCGGCAAGGTGCGCGACCGCCTCTACTGCTGCTACCCGATCTGGGGCCGCCAGGTGCAGGAAGACTTCGAGCAGGCCGGCTCCTTCCTGCAGCGCCTCGTCGACCTCGGCCACCACCTCTTCCGGTTTTACGTCTCCGGCGACTCCGAGCTCGACGACCGCTTCCTCACCGAGATGAAGTCGCGGCACGGCGACGCCATCCGCCTCAAGTCCCTCGACTTCTCCGGGCGCTTCTCAGACTGGCAGGAGGTCCTGCGCTACGGCGACCGGCTGCGCCGCCACGACCCCTTCCACTTCGAGCAGCCGAGCTGGGACATGCGCGCCAGCGCCGAGTTCACCAAGCGCGTCGACCTGCCCGTGACCTGGCACATCGGCTCCCTGCGCCAGGCCTGGGAGGCGGCCGACAGCGGCGCCTGCACCGCCTTCAACCTGGCCTGCGTCTCCGGCGGGCCGACCCACATCAAGCGCATCATGTCCGTGGCCGAGGCGATGGGCCTGAAGTGCCTCATCGGCACCGACCAGGAGTCCACCCTCGGCGTCAGCGCCCAGGTCGCCGTGGGCGTCAGCTCGCCCCAGGTGCAGCTGCCCTGCGACCCCATGGGCCCCGTCCTCTACACGGCCTCGCCGGCCAAGGAGCGGGTGAAGGCCGAGGGCAGCTACCTGACCCCCTTCGAGGGGCCGGGCCTCGGCGTCGAGCTGGACGAGGGCAAGCTCGACGAGCTGACCGTGGGGAGGGCCTGAAGGATGGGCGCGGAGATCGGCATCACCGAAGCGCAGTTGGGTCACTTCGAGCGCCACGGCTTCTTCTTCGTCCCCAATCCCCTCGGAGCCGAGGGGGTGCGCGAGATCGACGTGCGGCAGCAGGAGGTGGAGCCGGTGTGGGAGCAGACCGAGTTCCCGGGCTGCAACCGCCTGGCCTGCCAGTTCCTGATGATCGGCGAGCCCCTGCTGAAGATGGTGGAGAGCCCGATCCTGGTGGAGGCGGCGCGGCGCATCCTCGGCGTCGAGGACGTGCACGTCGGCGCCTGCGGCATCGGCGACGCCTCCCAGGGGCGGCCGGTCCGGCAGGTCTACTGGCACGTCGACGGCGGGCCCGACGTGCGCCAGGTCTCCTTCCGCACCGCCCTCGACCGCCACGACACCAGCAACGCGCCCCTGCGGGTGCTGCCCGGCAGCCACCACCGCCCCCGCGAGGAGGTGGAGGCCGAGCTGATGCAGATCGAGCTGGCCACCGGCACCCACGAGGAGCCCCCCGAGCACTGCTACGCCCGCCATCCCGAGGAGGTGGAGGTCATCCTCGACCCACGGTGGACGCTGATCTGGACGCCCTCCTGCTGGCACGCCACCGGCCTCAAGACCGGCGCCGGTCCGCGGCGTGCCATGGGCTGGAACTACTTCCCGCCGGGGGGCCGCAAGCGCGACCTGAAGGCGGTGATGCAGCTCCACCCCGAGTGGCGGGACTGGCCCGAGGAGCGCCGGCGGCTCTGGGGCCTGGACTCTTGAGCGGCGACCCCGCGGCGGCCACGGCGCCCGCCGCCGCCGCCGTCGACGTGGCCGCGGTGCGGGCCCAGTTCCCGGCCCTGGCCAACTACGTCTGGTTCCAGAACGGCGGCGTCTCCATCACCCCGGAGCCGGTGGCCCGCGAGCACCTGCGCCTCATGGAGGAGCTGCTGGCCCGCGGGCCGATGCACATCATCTACCCCGAGGAGGAGTACCCCCGCCGCCGCCGCACCATGGAGCGCCTGGCCCGGTACTTCGACGTCGACGCCGACGAGCTGGCCGTCATGCGCGGCGTCAGCGAGGCCTTCCACACGGTGCTCCGCGGCCTGCCGTGGGAGTCCGGCGACCGCATCGTCATCTCCGACAACGAGGAGGCGGCCCTGCTGCTGCCCAGCCTGCACCTGCGGGACCGCCTCGGCGTCGAGGTGGTGAAGCTGCCCCTGGCCGAGGACCGCGAGGAGCTGATGGCCGCCGCCGACGCCGCCCTGACGCCGAGGACCCGGCTCATGGCCCTGAGCCACGTGACCACCGACTTCGGCTTCCGCTTCCCGGCGGCGCCCCTGTGCGGCCTGGCCCGGGAGCGCGGCATCCCCAGCTTCCTCGACCTGGCCCACTCCTGCGGCGCCGTGCCCTACCGGCTGCGCGACCTCGGCTGCGACTTCGCCGGCCTGCTCTCCTACAAGTGGATGTTCTCGCCCTACGCCGCCGGCGCCCTGTGGGTGCGCCGCGAGCGGCTCCACGACATCGAGGTCACCTACGCCGGCTGCCGCGCCGAGAAGTGGCTCGACTTCGAGAGCGACACCTTCGAGCTGCCCGACACGGCGCAGCGCTTCCAGTACGGCCCCTGGTCGTGGCCGCTGGTCCACGCCTGGGCGGCGGCGGCCGACTGGCTCCAGGAGATCGGCCCGGAGGCGGTCTGGTCGCGCATCCGCGAGCTGACGGAGCGGCTGAAGGCGGGACTCGCCGCCATCGACGGCGCCGACCTGTTCACGCCCCGGAGCGCGGACGACTCGGCGGCCCTGGTCAGCTTCGGCCTGCGCGGCTGGACCGGGGCGGAGCTGACGGCGGCCCTGCAGGAGCGCTGGAACCTCGTCATCAAGCCGCTGCCCCACACCGTGGAGGGCCTGCGCGCCAGCGTCTGCTTCTTCCACCTGGAGGAGGAGATCGACCTGCTGCTGGAGGCGCTGGGGGAGCTGGCGGGGGAGAGGGGATGAGGACCCGCGGCCGGCGGTGGCAGTCTATCCGGTCGCGGGCGACGCCGCCGGTTGCCGCCGAGGCTCACAGGACTCTGGCCACTCCACCCGGGATACTCTGAGCGGGCCATGCTGACGGGGGGCGAGGCGATGGAGGAGGTCCTGCCCGGCCTGTTCCATTGGCGCGTCGTCTGGCCGGGCGTCTGGCCGCTGGAGTCCTGGTGGCTGCGCACGGAGGCCGGCAGCGTCCTCGTCGATCCCGTGGAGTGGAGCGCCCTGCAACCGATCGCCGAGGCCGGGGACGTGCGCGCCATCGTCCTCACCGTGGGCTGGCACGAACGCTCGGCCCGCCTCTTCGCCGCGCGCACCGGGGCCCCGATCTACCTGCCCGCCGAGGACGCCTGCATGGTGGAGGACCTGGACCGCTGGGAGCCTTACGGCGATGGCGACGAGCTGCCCTGCGGCCTGAGGGCCGTCGGCGTCCCCGGCCTGACCCGCGGCGAGCAGGCCCTGCTCTCGCCGCGGCACGGGGGCCTCCTCTTCGTGGGCGACGCCCTCGGCACCACCGCCAAGTGGGCTCCCGGCGATATCCCCCTCGGCGGCCATCCCACCGGCCATCCCCGGCCCTGGGAGAGCCTGTCCCACCTGCTCGACCTCGACTTCGAGCACCTGCTGCCCGGGCACGGCGACGCCATCGTCGTCGGCGCCCGGGAGACCCTCCGGGAGATGATGGACCGGCGCCGCAGCACCTCCACCGGGCCGCCGAGGGTGACCTGGTTCCCGAAGCATCGGACTGGCTGACGGGGGAGCTTGAAGCGGCGCGATCCCTACACCTACAGGATCTCCCGCCCGAAGTCGGCGTAGGTCCCGGCCGTCACCAGCTCCACCGGCTCGTCGACGCCGTCGAGATCACGCGCGATCTCCTCCAGGGCGGCGAACTCCGGCAGCACCCACACGGCGATTCCGCCCGGCTCCGGAGCGAGCTTGCCGATGCGCTGCAGCAGCAGGTTCAGCGCCAGGCGGGGATGCCTGCGGCTCCGCTCCTCGTAGAAGGCGGAGATCGCTTCCGCAGCGGCGCGGGGGCGGAAGAACTCGACGTAGTAGGTGCCGCCGCGGGTGTGCACCGGCTCGACGAGGGGCTCGTAGCAGCCGGCCACGTCGATGCGGGCCACCCGGAAGAAGGCGCCCTCCAGGTGGTCGGCCTCGCCGACGCGGAAGATGCGGTCCCAGTCGTCGAGGCGGTCGAAGCCGGAGCGGGGGCAGTGCCAGGCGGCGAAGTACTCCGGCTCGGGACCGAGCCGCCAGGTGCGTCCGGCGTTGAGCACGAGGCGGTCGGCGTCGTAGCCGCTGTCCCAACCCTGCTGGCCCTCGGCGACCCCCGCCCGGAAGGCGTCCAGGTCGACCCCGGGGCGGCGGCTGAAGTACTCGATGTAGATCAGACTCATCTATCCTCCTGACTATCGCGAGGTCCCGCCAAGGGAACCTCGCGTCCGCGGGCGGCGGACTCGTAGAGGGCGTCCATCAGGCGCTGGATGCGCACGATCTCGGCGCCCGCTACCGGTGAGGGACTGCCGCTGCGCACCGCCTTGAGGAACGCCGTGTACAACCGCTCCATGCCATAGTCGGAGGGAGCGAGCGCTCCCGGCTCGGGGCCGTCGTCGATCCAGGCGCCGTCCCTCACGATCCGGAAGCGCAGCGGCGAGAGGGAGGCCGCGCCGCGCTCGCCGAGGAGTTCCCAACCTTCGTGGCGCTCCGAGGGCGGCTGCAGCCAGTCCGCCTCGACGGTGATCACGGCTCCGCCCTGCAGTCGCACGAAGGCGAGGGCGAAGTCCTCGATGGCCGGCTCCACGGCGTCCACGTCGATGGCGTCGCGGGACGGCCCGAGCGCCTCGGGGGAGGTGCGCAGCCGCTGATGGCAGAAGGCGCTGGCCGTGACGGGCTCCGGGTGGCCCAGCAGCCAGAGGGCCAGATCGAGGTTGTGGATCGTCCAGTGGGCGAGAATGCCGCCCCCGGCCCTGGCCATGCGGTGATAGTCGGGGTTGGTGGCGAAACCGTGGACGCCGCCGCCCCAGGTGCGGATCGAGTGGACGTGGCCCAGGTCGCCGCTGGCGATGCGCTCCTTGAGCCAGACCGACTCGTCCCAGTGGCGGTACTGGAAGCAGACGCCCAGGAGGCGGCCGGCCTCTTGTGCGGCCGTCACCATCTGCGCCGCTTCCGCGGCGTTCATGGCCACCGGTTTCTCGCACAGAACATGACATCCGGCGGCGAAGGCCTGAAGTGCCAGTTCTCGATGAGAGTCGGGAAATGTGGTGATGGAAAGAACCTCGGGCCGCGTGCGGGCCAGCATCTCCGCCACCATGTCGAAGGCGGGTGCGCCGTACTCGCGCGAAGTCGACCGCGCCCGCTCCGCGACCACATCGCATACCCCCACCAACTCGCAGAGTCCGGCTTCGGCTGCGGCCCTGCAGGCCGGCAGGTGGCCGTTGGCGGCGATGCTCCCGCAGCCGGCCACGGCGACTCGGGTCGGCTTCATGGGGTATACGTGGGCCGAACACATCGAAGAGAGAATAGACGAGACTCCGGGTGGCAAACAGGGGCTGATTCCGCCGGGGGCGGCTGCATCCCCCTGGCGGGCTTCAGACCTCAGGGGGTGTACCTGCCGTGGGTCCGCGGCATGGAGGCCGTCCATCCTGGGGTTGACCAAGGCTCAATCTCCCGTATACTCTCTGAACCCACTTGAAGGAGGCCACCGGCAGGCTCTCGACTCCGCCGGGATGACCAACTGGCCTGCTTCAGCTTCTTTTCTTGAGATACCCTTTCAAAGCAGGCAGGATCAGGACGAACGGCATCCTGCCGTGCCGTCCGGGTGTGATGAGCGGGTGCGCCTGACTTGGCGCGCTCAGTTCCATCCTCGCCTTTCCGCCCACGCAAAACCACCCCGGTGTCACTCGTTGCAGTCCAAGGAGTCTGCTTCCGTATGCCTCTCGAACGCCCATCGACCCGCCCGATCAACTCCAGCCGCAGGCAACGCCACGAGGCCGTCTGCGCCAGTTGCGGCAGTTCCACCACGGTTCCCTTCCGGCCAACCCGCGACAGGCCGGTGTACTGCTCGCCGTGTTTCCAGGCCACCCGCAAGGATGTGGCCTCCCCGGGAAAGGCGCCTGCAAAGGAGGCGCTCCCACCCCGCGAACCCCCTGCCCGCGGCCCACTTGCGGGTTCGTCGTTCGGGAGCATGGCGCTGAGTCCCGCGACCCGGGCGGCGATCTCCCGGATGGACATCTCCGAGCCAACGCCTATCCAGGAGAAGGCCATTCCCGAGCTGCTCGCGGGACGGGACGTGATCGGCCAGGCGCGCACGGGGTCCGGGAAGACGCTGGCCTTTGCCGTGCCGCTGGTCGAGCGGTGCGATTCGTCGATTCCGCGGGTCCAGGCGCTCGTGCTCGTGCCCACGCGGGAGTTGGCCATTCAGGTGGCGGGGGTCACGGAGGCGATCGCCTCGGCCCACGGGCTGCGCGTGACGTTGCTCTACGGCGGCCGGAGGCTGGAACCGGAGCGCAGCGCGGTGAAGCGAGGGGCGCAGATCATCGTCGGCACTCCGGGGCGGACGCTGGACCACCTGCGGCAAGGCAGTCTCGACCTGCGATCGGTGCGCTTCCTGGTCCTGGACGAGGCGGACGAGATGCTGGACAAGGGGTTCGCCCGGGACGTGGAGGCGATCCTCGGGTACGGGTCCTCGCCCTGCCAGAAGGCGCTCCTCTCGGCGACGGTGCCCGAGTGGGTGGCCAAGACAGCCTCCAAGCACCTGCGCAGCCCCGTAACGGTGAGAGTCGATGCGGACCTGCAAGCGCTGCCGACGGTGGAGCATCTGGTCTATACAATCGAGAAGAGGGACAAGATAAGCGCGCTGCAGACGCTGCTGGACCAGCGGCACGGCGCTCCGGTCCTGGTCTTCGGCAGGACCAAGCGCGGGGTCAGGCAGCTGGCGAAACGGCTGGACGCGCTGGGCTACGCGGTAGGCGCTCTGCAGGGGAACCTCAGCCAGAACGCGCGGGAGCGGGCGTTGGTGAGCTTTCGGTCAGGCGCCACGCCGATCCTGGTGGCAACGAACGTGGCCGCGCGAGGGTTGGATATCGAGGGAATCGGACAGGTGATCAACTACGATCTGCCGGACTCGGAGCATCTGTTCACGCACAGGGTCGGACGGACGGGCCGTATGGGGCGCTCCGGAGAGGCGGTGACCTTCATCATGCCGGAAGAAGAGAAGAAGTGGCGTGAGATAAAGCGTGGGCTGGGCCTCCGGCTCACCAGCAAGCCATGGACCGCTTCCCGCAAGGTAGAGCAGGCTTCGCGCACCCGTGGTCAGCCGGGAGGCGTCGCCACCAGGGCGGCGGCTCAGAAGACCGGGGCCGGCAGGCCGTCGACGGTGACGTCGAGCACCGCGGGCAGGCCGCTGGCCAGGGCCCGTTCCACCGCCGGCGCCAGCTCGGCGGGATCGTCCACCCGTTCGCCGAACCCGCCCAGGGCCTCGGCGACGCGGTCGTAGCGGGTCGGCAGCAGTTCGCAGCCGATGGTGCGGTCCGCTCCGTACTGGCGGATCTGCAGCTGCACCTCGGCGTTCCAGCGGGCGTCGTTGCCGACGATGACGACCAAGGGCAGGCCGTAGCGCAGGCAGGTGTCGATCTCCATGGCGTGGAACCCGAAGGTGCCGTCCCCCTGGAAGACGAAGACCGGGCGATCGGGGTGGAGCACCTTGGCGGCCATGCCCATGGGCAGGGAGCTGCCGATGGAGCCGGAGGGGCCGTTGATCAGCCGCAGCCCGGCGCTGAGCCCGGCCTGCATCCACTGCCCGAACTCGCCGCCGTCGCAGACGAAGATGCCGTCGCGGTCCAGGAAGGGCTGCAGCCGCTCGCAGAGCGCCAGCGGGTGAATCGGTGATGCGTCGCTGGCGCGGTGGGCTCGCCACTCCGGCGGCTCGGCGCGCGCCTCCCGGACCTGCGGCCCCCAGGGGCTGGCTTCCCAATTCCGCTGCGCCGCGGCGCCGGTGAGGGTGGCTGCGGCCTCGGCGGGACCGGCGCGGAAGCAGCCCTCCAGGCGGGAGGCGTCGAGAGGTTCTTCGGCATCGACCGAGAGGAAGCGGACGGACTCCGAGAAGGCGGGAGGCTCGCCGAAACGCAGGGAGAAGTCCAGCCTCTTGCCGATGAGCAGCACGAGATCCGCCTCGGCCAGACGTCGGGTGGTGCCGCGAAGCCAGGGATCGTCGACCCCGCGCGGACTCTCGCACGGCATGGCCGGCACGCCGGTGGCCGACTGCAGGGCCTGCACCGCCTCCCAGCGGGGGCTGCGGGACATGGCGGGGCCGGCCAGGATCAGGGGACGGGCGGCGCCCTGCAGGCGGTCCAGGATTTCATCGGCATCGCCCTCACTCAGCCGCGGTCCTTCGTCGGGGAGGACTTCCGCCGCCGAGGGTGAGGGCGCCTCCTCCGCCTGCAGCAGGTCCATCGGCAGGCTGAGGTGCACGGGGCCGGGACGACCGCTCACCGCGGTCCACAGCCCCCGGGCGACGAGATCCGCCAGCGGCTCGGACCCGTCGGCCGCGTGGGACCATTTGGCCGCGGGCGCCGCCATGGCCGCCTGGTCCAGCTCCTGGAAGGCGCCCATGCCCGCCTGCGAGAGCGGGCTGTGGCCGCTGATCATCACCAGGGGGGACTCGGCGGCGCGGGCCACGAAGAGACCGGTGACCCCGTTGGAGTGGCCGGGCCCCGCGGTGAGCAGGGCCACCCCCGGCTCGCCGGTGAGGCGGCCCCAGCCATCGGCCATGTGCACGGCCGCCGCCTCGTGGCGGGTGTGGATGAGCCGGAGGCCGCTGCCGATGCAGGCGTCGAAGATCGGCAGGTTCTGGTTGCCGGAGAGGGCGAAGAGATGGCGGACGCCGGCGGCGGTCAGCGCCTGGACGACACTCTCGGCGCCGGTCATGGAGACTGTCGCGCCAAGTGGTCCGCCAGGTTGACCAAGGCCTGCGTGAGCCTATCGATCTCGATTCGAGTCATGAATGGTCCTCCAGATTCTCCACCGGGGATAGCCCGTCCAGATCGATGGCAAGAACCTCGATCGCGCGCTTGCGGACCCCGATTTCGTGCTCGATCAGCATGTCGATGAGCCTCTGTCCGTCGATGAGGGTGATCGGCGCGGCGCCTTGGGCGAAGGCCGCTTCCATCGCGCCCCTCGCGAAGCGGGAGGTCGTAACAATAGTCCCCCGTACGGCGTTGTAGCGGTACAGCGAGCCCCGGAGGGCGTCCAGGTCCTTGCGCTGCACGGGCCCTCTGTGTCGTTTTGCCTGCACTACCTCACGGACCGCAGTGATGCCGAGCTCGATTTCGGCAACTACGTCGACACCGCCATCACCGGATTGTCCCACGACCTCCACGTTCTGGTAGTTCATCTCCTCCAGCAGTCGTCCGACGAGCTGTTCGAACGCGCTTGGCTCCATCTGCAGGAGTTCATCGCGAAGGGATGTCCGCACGGCTGCCTCTCGCTCCTTGGCGAGCTTGCGGATCTCTTGTCGGTCGTCTCGGTCGTCGGGTTCGGGTGACGGCGCGACTCTCGCCAAGTAGGCGCTTCCGGCGTCAGTAGCCGAGTACTTGGCGCGCTCCCGGACGACCAGACCTCGATCGAGGAGGTTGTTCAGGCGGCGGCGCAGGGTGTCACGAATGGTGGAAGTCGCTCCGAACCCGGAGTGCTTCTCAAGGTACTCGGCCCATGCTTCCACAAGCTCCCCGGGGCGGGCGGGTCCGCTGTCCGAGACAATCTCGAGCAGCTTTGCGAGTCCCTCCTGCTCGTCCAGAAACGCCTCAGCGGGCCCGCCTTGATGTTGGATGAAATCACGACCACGGTCGGTGAGAACGAGGATGCCATCCGAGCCTGCCTTGAGGAGGTTGTATTGCTGGACCAGAAGCCAGTGTCCATAGGTGTGCCTCGGGTTGACACGTTGTTTGCTCTCGATCCAGATGGCCATCGCGAGATCACGTATATCACCAGAGAGCTTTTCGGGGATCCAGGTATCAGGATCCGTCCACGCGACCGGATTCTGGGGTGTTCCACGGAGCTGCGCCAAAGCACTGTGGAGTCCGGTAACCTGCGCCTTGGGGAGGCCAGGCCACACCTTCAGCAGGTGGCGTGCCTCGCCGTAGGTGGGGAAGAGAGGGACGCGAACTCGCCGGGAGTGCTCAGGTACGCGACTGCTGGCTTGGCGCAGGGTCTTCTCGCTCTGGTGCATGTTTCGTCTCCACTTTCGCTGGCGGTGCCAGGCAGGCAGGACGATGGGCTATCGGCGCTCCGCAAAATGGCGGTGGCTGCCGTCGGGCGGTATCGCGCTGAGTGGTCCCCGTGGCCGGGAGTTCCGGGCGGCGGAAGATAAGGACCGACCAAGGTGGTCGCTGCAACTCGAGCCCGGCGCGTGGGCTGTTGTGTCTTGTATGGTGGTGACCCACCGAAACAGCGGCGCCTCGGGGTTTCCGCAGAAAGGGACACCCCATAGACTTTCGAGAGCCTCCGGTCGGACCGTCGCTGCGCCGAGGCACCCGGCCGCGAGAAACCACCCCTGAAGGAGGGCAGAGCCATGGCCAAGTACATGTTCCGCACCA
>CAZEHQ010000088.1:0-9240 GCA_964512165.1 uncultured Gemmatimonadaceae bacterium
GACGAGGGGCGGGGAGTCGAGGGAGTCACCCGGGCCGAGCGGGAGGAGTTGCGGCGCCTGCGCCGGGAGAACAAGCGCCTGCGCACGGAGCGGGAGATTCTGTCAAAAGCCGCCACCTGGTTCGCTCGGGAGGCCGATTCGAGGTCGCCGAGGTCTTCGGATTCGTGAGCGCTCACCAGGATCAGTATCCCATCGCCACCATGTGCCGCGTCCTGGGTGTCTCCCCCAGCGGGTCCTATGCGTGGCGCCGCCGTCCGCCGTCGGCGCGCTCCTTGTCCGATGCGCAGCTGAGGCCCTTGATCGACCCGGTCCACACGTGGTCGCGAGGCACCTATGGGGTGCCGCGCATGGTCCGGGAGTTGAGAGATCGCGGACAGCCCGTCAACCCCAAGCGCGTGGCTCGTCTGATGCGGGAGGCCGGCTTGCAGGGCGTCAGCCGCCGCAAGTCGATGGGTACC
This sequence comes from uncultured Gemmatimonadaceae bacterium, assembly GCA_964512165.1. GTDB lineage: Bacteria > Latescibacterota > UBA2968 > UBA8231 > UBA8231 > UBA8231. The sequence continues at coordinate 459 of CAZEHQ010000088.1, forward strand.
ACGCGGCGCGACCGGACCGCTCCGGCGGCGCCCGACCTGGTCGACCGCGACTTCGCCGCGGCCGGTCCGAACGCGTTGTGGGTGGCGGACATCACCTATGTGCCGACGTGGTCTGGATTCCTGTATCTGGCCGTGGTCCTGGACGCCTGGAGCCGGCGCGTGGTGGGGTGGGCCATGGCCGGTCATCTGCGGACGGAGCTGGTCGTGCAGGCCTTGGACATGGCCCTCAGGCAACGGCGTCCCGAGGGGGTGATCCATCACTCGGACCAGGGGTGCCAGTATTCCTCGCTGGCCTTCGGGCGCCGTTGCCGGGAGGCCGGGGTGCGGCCGTCGAGGGGCTCGGTGGGCGACTGCTACGACAACGCCCTGTGTGAGAGCTTCTTCGCCACCCTCGAGTGTGAGCTGTTCGACCGTCGCTGCTTCCCGACGCAGGCGGTGGCCCGCCGCGAGATCTTCGACTACATCGAGTCTTGGTACAACCGGCATCGCCGTCACTCGGCCCTCAACTACGAATCGCCGATGAACTTCGAACGCGCCCATGTCCAGCGGCAGGTTGCCTGATGCTGGACCGGGTTCGCCATGAAGCGGACCTTCCCGGCCCTCCCGGGACCAGCCGGTGCTCTCCTGCCCACCCGGTCTCTCGCACCGGGCCGGGGCGCCAGACCGGTACCCCCGTGCTTCACCCGGGCTCCAGGGCCGGGGAATATCCACTCTACAACGGCCCCATTCGGCCGAACCTGCTGAAAGCACTTAACTGTCCACCGTACGGGGGTAGCTCCAGTTGAAGCCGCCGCTCTCATCGTATCCAGCCGCACCGCCCACTCGGCCCGTTGAAGGCATCCGTCCCCCCCTCCTCCCGGGGGAAACCACGCCCCGATGGGGAACTCCTCCTCCTCTTGCCCGCCGACCGGACTGCCAGGCACCAGAAGCACCTCCGCCGCCAACCACCCTCGATAGCTCATGGACGGGAAAGGTAAGGTAAGTGCGGAAGGCTTGTGTGTGGATTCCGTAAATTTCAGGTCGGACTGCGTGTTCTTCTTGTGTAATTCCAGTCCGAGCGCTGTACATGGGGGGGAGACATGGATGGATTGACAGGTCCCGAGACCGCGGTCAGAGGCCAAAGGCCGTGAAGACCTCCGGACCCGGCTTGAGCGCGGAAGGCTCGAAGCCGGCGGCTCATCGACCTGTTTCCAGCCGACGTGGAGCGGGACCTGCGGTGTACCTCGCCGGGGACTACCTGCGCGACATGAGGCGGCTGCCGGCACCCCTGGAGGCGGTTCCGGGTTGACTCGGATTCCCGGCGCAGTCTGTCAGGTTCGGTAGCCGGAAGTGCCCGCCATCCGCCGCCGTCAGCGAGTCCCGGAGTTCCGGCCGGGCCCGGCGCAGATCAGCATCCCCGGTGCGCGGGCCCTGCTGGCCGTACACCGGGCCGGGCGCGCCGGGATGGTCCCGTGCCGCCGTGGTACGCAGCCGCGAAGAGCCCCTCGCACTCCGCCGCTCCCACCGGCCGCGGGTTGAACCGCGCCGTCTTCTGGCCCACCGCCTCCGCGGCCAGCGCCTCCAGACGGTCCTCCGGCACCCTCAGCTCCCGCAGCCGCCGGGGCAGTCCGGCCGCCTCCAGCAACTCCTCCACGCGGGCGGCCAGGGCCTCCGCCGCGTCGGCGCCCGCCTTCGAAGCGGTCCCCGTCCCCGACGCGTGCAGCAGCCCGGCGTACAGCCCCTCGGCGGCGCCGTTGAAGCGGATCACGTGGGGCAGCATGAGGCCCACGGCGACGCCGTGGGAGATGCCGTACGCCCGGGTCAGCGGGTTGGCGCAGGCGTGGGCGGCGCCGAGCATGGAGCGCTCGATGGAGGCCCCCGCCCAGTGGGCGCCGAGGAGCATCTCGCCGGCGCCGGAACCGGCCGCCGGAGCGGCGATCCAGTCCTCGAAGGCGGCGAAGAGGAGGCGGGCGGCCTGGCGGGCGTACAGGCGCGAGGCGGGATTGGCGTTCGTCGCCGTGAAGCTCTCCACGGCGTGGGCGACGGCGTCGATGGCGGCCGCCGCGGCGATCCGGGAAGGCGCCGAGAGCGGAAGATCGGGGTCGAGGATCACGGTGCGGAAGCGGGCCCCGGGGTCGCCGCAGGCCATCTTGCGGCGGTCGGACTGGCGCGAGATCAGGGCGAAGCGCTGGGCCTCGCTGCCGGTACCGGCGGTGGTCGGCACCCCGATGGACGGCAGCATGGGCCTGTCGGCGCGGCCATCGCCCTCGTGGTCCTCCATGGGGCCGCCGTGGCTGAGGAGGAAGTTGATCCCCTTGGCGCAGTCCATGGCGCTGCCCCCGCCGACGGCGACGACGGCCTGCACGGGTCCGCGGCGGCGGGCGGTCTCGGCGCCGGATTCCACCTGCCCGGTGGTGGGGTTCTCACGGACGCCGTCGAAGCGGACCACCTCGATCCCGGCCGCAACCAGGGAATCGGCGGCCCGGCCGGTGTGTCCGGCCGCCGCCACCCCGGGATCCGAGACCAGCAGCACCGGTCCCGCCGTCAGGCGGGCGGCCTCCGCTCCCAGCTCGCCGAGGCGCCCGGCCCCGAACAGGACCCGGGGCCCGCCGTCGAGTTCGAAGGGCCTCACGGCCGTCAGGCGCGGCGCCGGGCGCGCCCCAGGGCCCGCCGTCGGTAGAGGTGCTCGAAGAGGTTGCCCTCGTGGGGCTGCTCCCAGGAGATGGCGGTCGTCGGCACCGGTCCGAGGTTCAGGCGGTCGATGCCGGGGTGGTCCATGAGCCGGCCCTGCAGGCCGGCGTCCTCGGTCAGGGCGGTGGCCACGAGGGTGGGGCCGATCGCCTCCAGCATGGTCTCGGCGGAGGTCTCCACGACGGCGGCAAAGGGGAAGAGATACTCGGTGTCGGCCAGGGGATGGGACGGGTCCTCGCAGAGGACGACCGTGGGCCGCAGGAAGGTGCAGCCGTCGACCTCGGCGAGGCGGTCTTCGCCTCGGACCTCGGCCGTAAGGTCGCGGGCCCCGCCGCCGGCCAGGAGCCGGTCGATGTGGGCGGAGATCGCTCGGGCAGTCCGCGGCTCGGGGAAGGCGGCCAGGCCGGCTTCCGGGTCGTGCAGGGGCCTCGGCTCGATGCGCGCCAGGCGCTCGGCCAGGGCCTGGCCGAGGCCGGCAGCATCAGCGGTGGTCCACACGCCGGAGGCGTTGAGGCAGGAGCGGCCGCCGTTGTCGGCCACCGAGGCGGCGATCAGGTCGAGATGCTCCCGCCAGTCGGTGAGGTCCGGACCGAGGAGGATCTTGCTGCGGCCGGCGCCGTGGATCTCGACGCGGGGATCGCCGCGCCAGGGGTCGACGGTGTCGTCGCCGCCGAAGAGCAGCGAGCGGCCGCAGCGCACCAGGATCTCCACGGCGCCGTCGTGGTCGCCGGGGTAGAAGCCGAAGGCCTCGGGCGGGCACCCGGAGGCGATGAAGGCGCGGGCCAGGCGCAGCGGCGTCCACGGCTCGCGGGCGCCGGGGCGCAGGGCCAGGGGCGTCTTCAGGGGGACCGCGGGCAGCCACAGGGTGTGGACCCCCGGCGAGTTGTTGGGCAGCACGGCGCCCAGGACGTCGGTCTGGCGCCGGTAGCTGATCGTGCGGCCCTTCTCCTCGCCCCAGCCGGCGTCGACGACGGCCAGGTCCAGGCCCCGGGTGAGGCCGTCGAGCACCTGTTCCATCGACTCCAGGACGCCGCAGATCTTGCCGGCGTTGCGCCGTCCGAGGCTCAGGGGCATGCCCGCCGTGGCCGCCAGCTGCGACAGGTAGTCGTCGAAGGACTGGTCCGTCTCGCCGTCGACGGGCAGACGGTCCTGGCGGAAGCGGCGGGCGGCCTCGCCGCACAGGGCCGCCAAGTCAGCAGCCGGCATCCGTTCCAGGGCCTGCCGGCTGGCTTCCGCCCCGGCCAGGTCGCGGGCGATGAGGCCGCCGTTGGCGAGACTCACCTCGGCCACGGGATCGCCGGTGCGCACGTCGGCCAGGCGCCGCCGCCGCCGGCTGGCGTACTCGCGGCCGGCGCGCAGGAGGGGGACGTGCAAGAGGCCGCCGGCCACGGCCCTAATAGACCCCCACGGTGACGCTCTCCTCGAGGGAGGACAGCAGGCGCAGGTCGCGCACCCCGTCCCAGGGGCACCTCTCTGTCGGCGGGGCCCTCTCGGCCTCGTCCCGCTCCAGGAAGCGGGGCATGAAGAACTCGCGGGTGAGCGTCGTCAGCAGCACGCGCCCGGTCTCGCCGTAGCCGACGGCGCGCCCCGGGTCGTCGCGATCGACCAGCTCGATCACCGCCCGCGGCTGCGGCGCGTAGTAGGTGATGGCGTAGTCGTCGGCCGGGTCGAAGGGCTTGCACAGGGCCAGCCCCATCAGGGTGTTGCCGTAGGTGGGCACGAAGGCCGCCCCCGGCACCAGCTCCTCGCGGGCGAAGCGGTGGAACTGGGCGTCCATCTCGGTGCCGCCGCAGAACACGCCGCGGATGCCCGCCTTCACCAGGTCGATCTTCTCGCACAGGGCCTCCAGCAGGCGCGGCGTCGCGAAGAGGCAGCGGATGGTGTCGTGGGCGCGCAGGATCTTCAGGGCCTGGTCGACGACGTGGGCCTTGTACGCGGCCAGCTCCTGGTGGGCCTGCCGCCGGATCAGGACGTTCACCCAGCGCGGGTCGAGGTCGACGAGGAAGCAGAGGCCGCCGCGCATCTGCGCCAGGTGCTCCACGGCCAGGCGCAGGCGCCGCGGCCCCGAGGGCCCCAGCATCAGCCAGTCCCCGCCCCGGGGGAAGCCCTCCTCGGGCAGGCTCTCGGAGAACGCGGCGTAGTCGACCTGGAAGTCGCGGATGTTGATGCGGCTCTTGGGGACGCCGGTGGAGCCGCCGGTCTCGAAGACGTAGACGGGCTCGCCGGCAAAGGCCCGCGGCACCCAGCGGCGCACGGGGCCGCCGCGCAGCCACTCGTCCCGGAAGAGGCCGAGGACCTTCAGGTCGGCGTAGCCGCCGATGCGGTCGCGGGGGTCGAAGCCGAGGGCGGAGGCGCGCTCCAGCCAGAAGGGGCAGCCGGTGGCCGGGTCGAAGTGCCAGGCCACGATCTCGCGCACGTGGGCGTCGAGGGCCTCCCGGGCGGCGCCCACGCGATCCGCCAGACCGCCGGACTCCGTCTCCGTCACGGCCGCGGCGAGCCGAGGGCGAAGAGGGTGTTGCGCGAGGCCACGTAGAGGATGCCGTCCTCGGCCGCCGGCGTGGTGTACACGGCGCTGCCCATGTTGATCTCGGAGATCACCTCCAGCTCGGGGCCGGCCCGGAAGATCGTCACGTCGCCGTCCTCGTCACCGATATGGACCTTGCCGTCGGCCACGAAGGGGGAGCCCCAGATGGCGGCGAAGGTGTCGTAGGTCCACTTCGTCTCGCCAGTGGCCGCGTCGAGGCAGTAGACGAAGCCGCTCAGGTCGGCGATGTAGAGCAGGCCGTCGTCGATCGCCGCGGTGGACATGGTGCGGTTGTACTCCTCGCCGCCCAGGTGCCAGACCGCGTGCGAATCGGTCACGTCGCCGCTGCCGGTGCCGTCGATGCACCACAGGTTGCCCCGGCCCTCGCCGTGCTCCGGGTCCTGGCCGACGCCGAGGTAGACGCGGTCGCCGACGATGACCGGCGTCGAGATCAGGTTGTTGCGCGTGCCCCTTCCCCCCAGCTCCCACACCGAGTCCTTGGGGTTGCAGTCGAACTTCCAGATCAGCTTGCCGGTCTCCGGCTCGAAGGAGTAGAGCCAGCCGTCGCCGCCGGGAAACAGGACCTGCGGGCGGCCCCCCATGGTGCCGATGGCCGGGTTCGACCACTGGCCGTGGAGGATCCCCATGCCGGGGGAGGCGTCCTCCCACACCAGCTCGCCGGTGGACTTGCGCAGGGCGATGAAGGAGGGGGCGAAAGGCGACGGGATGTGGACGTGGCCCTCGTCGACGCCGTTGGAGGTGACCACGAAGAGCAGGTCGCCGAGGCCGGCGGGGGAGCAGGTGGCGAGGTTGTGAGGGAAGACGTCGAGCTCCTCGATCATGTCGAAGGACCAGACGAGGTCGGCGTCGGCGGGGCCGGTGGAGGCCTCGTCCGTGAGGGGGCCGTCGTTCTCGCCGTCGGCGAAGCCCTCGGTGTCGACGCAGACCACCTGCGCCTGGTTGGAGACGTAGTAGAGGCGGTCGCCTTCGATGTAAGGGGTGGAGCAGATGCCCTGCTGGGGCCAGTCGTTGACGCGGCCGGCGGGCAGCTTGGTGTGCGTCGACTGCCACAGGAAGGCGCCGCCGGGACGGGCGAAGGCCATGAGCACGCCGCGGTCGCCGGTGAGCCGGGGGTCGCGCAGGCCCTGGTTGTTGGTGCCCACGAAGAGCTTGCCCCCTGCCAGCAGGGGGCCGGCGTAGGTCTGCGAGCCGAGGGGGGCGGACCAGAGCACGCCCTCGCCGGTGGCCACGTCCCACGCGACCGGCAGGTCGACGGCCTCGGAGACCATGTTGCGGGCCCGGGTGTGTCCCCACATCGCCTCTTCGGCGCCCGCGGGAAGGGCGGCGGCGAGGGCCGCCGCCAGAAGGAGGGGGAATTCCGGTTTAGTCATCGATCTCCAGCACCACGTCGTCATAGTGGATCTCGGCGGCGGAATGTCCGTAGAGGCCGGGCGCGCCCTGCCGGTTCGGCAGCGGGTCGGGGGCCTCGATGGTCCAGGCGGCGGGCTCCGGGTCCGCCCGGCGCCAGACCTTGCCCCGCACCACGGCCCCGTCGGCTTCGAGGTCGACGCGCATCTTCATGGTGTACCAGACGCCGCTCTCCCATTCGAAGGGGACGCTGGCCGCCATGCGCAGGTCGGAGGCCCAGGAGCGGACCTGGAGCTGCTGGTGGTTGCCCATCAGGTCGAGGGTGTAGCGCTGGGCGATGAGGCCCATGTCGGGGAGGTTTCGCCGCCGGGTGGCGCCCATCATCGACGCCTGGATGGTGTAGCCGCTCAGGTCCGCGGGCCCGAGGTAGACGTTGGAGCGCTGCAGGCCGCGGCGGGCCAGCGGCTTGTGGAGCAGGTCCTCGCCCTCCACCCGGCGCAGGAGGAACTTGCCGCCCGCCGAGCCGATCCAGTGGGCGGGGGCCGGACGGTCCTCCTCGACGGAGCCGGCCGCCGCGAAGTCGAGGCTCCACGACTTCCGCGTGAGGACGCGCACCCGGGCGCCGGCCGTGAAGCCGCCGGCGCTGAGGGTGACCACGCCGCCGTGGTCGGGGCCGGCATCGGCGGTGAAGACGCCCTCCCGGAGGCGGCCGGCCAGACCCTCCGTCGACCAGTCTCCCGCCTCGGCGGCGCCGGTGACCCGCCCCATGGCGTCCACGAGACGGGCCTCGAAGCGCACGGAACCGCCGGGCTCGACGTTGCTCTCGGCGGGGACCAACTGCAGGCCCACGGCCTCGCCGGGAGGGCCTTCCGCCGGCGCCGGGGGAGGCCCGGCGCTCTCCAACGGCCCAGAGTCGTTCCCGAGGCAGTACAGCCCCTCGTCGGTGGTGAAGTAGACGCGGCCGTGGGCCACGGCGGGCGAGCCGAAGATCTCCGCCGGGCCGCCGTCGGCGGCCAGCACCTGGTCGCTGTCGAGCAGCTCGCCGTCGGTCTCCTCCGGGCGCAGGATGTGGAAGCGCCCGTTCACGGTGGTGGCGTAGAGCTTGCCGTCGGCCGCCACCGGGGATCCCCGGCCCACGGTGCCGAGGTTGCGGTGCCAGAGCAGCCGGCCGCTGTCGGCGTCGAGGGCGTGCAGGTTCCCGGAGTTGTCGATCACGTAGAGGACGCCGTCGGCCAGCGCCGGCGAGGCGTACCCGCTCAGGGCGTCGTAGCGCCACAGCTCGTGGGTCTCGGTCACGTCCCCGCGGCCGCGGGCGTCGATGCAGACGACGCGCCCCATGGTGTTGCCGTCGACGTTCTCCTCGCCGTGGCTGGCGTAGACGCGGTCGCCGCCGACGACTACGGCGGCGTTGAGGCCGCGGCGGCTCAGCCGGAACCCCCAGAGCTTCTCGCCCGTGGCCAGGCGCATGGCGTAGACCGAGCCGTCGGCGTTGCCGGCGACGATCAGCCCCTCGCCGCCGATCTCGGCGACCACGGGGGTCGAGTAGGTCGTGTCGAGAGGGCGCCCGCCCGGGGCGGCGACCCAGACGACCTCGCCCGTCTCCTTGTCGAAGGCGAAGTAGCGGTCGCGGGGCACGCCGTGGGCGCCCCAGCCGCTGCTGAGGAAGTTGAGGATCACCAGGCCGCCGGCCACGACCGGCGTCTGCACCCGCCCGCCGTACCCGGAGATGCGTCCGAACTCCTCGGTGAGGGAGCGCTCCCACAGCAGCTCGCCGTCGCGGCCGTAGCAGCGCAGAAGCCCCTGCACGCCGTGGACGTAGAGCCGGCCGGTTTCCGGGTCGGCCGCCGGGCTGGCCCAGCCGACCCGGTTGAAGGGGATGGTCGTGTGGAAGACGTTGAAGCGGTCTTCCCACAGCAGCTCGCCGGTGGCGGCGTCGAAGGCGGCGACCTGCTCCTGCTCGGTGACGTCCCGGCCCGCGCGGCCGGTGACGAAGACCCGCCCGTCGACCACGACGGGGGTGGAGCGGCCGGTGAAGGCGGCCCTCCAGGCCTGGCCGGCGCCGCCCGGCGTCCAGGACTCGACGAGACCGGTCTCCGGGGAGGAGCCGCTCTGGAAGGGTCCGCGCCAGGCGGGCCAGGCGGTCCAGCCCGGGGCCGCGAGCAGCAGCGGGCCCAGGGCGGCGAGGAGGAGGGGGCGTGCGGGCGGGATCTTCACGGGGCG
>CAZEHQ010000088.1:9340-16481 GCA_964512165.1 uncultured Gemmatimonadaceae bacterium
GCGGGCCCAGGGCGGCGAGGAGGAGGGGGCGTGCGGGCGGGATCTTCACGGGGCGGGAAGGTACTCGCGGGGCGGAGTGATGTCAGATCCGACTGTGGCGCCGGTCCCCACTCTCGACGTCTCAGCCGGTTGCTGTGCCAGGCGGCAGTCGGTCGATGAGACAGTCCATGTCCCGCACGTCCCGCTGGAGCTGGGTGGAGCCGCCATGCGACTTGAAACTGCCCTTGTGGACTGGGTGCTAACCGCCCTCTGCGGCTGTGGGAAGGTTCCGCACGGCGGCGCCGGCCCGATGATCGGCCGTGGCGAGGTCGAACTGCGTCTGGAGGTTCATCCAGAATTGCGGCTCGACGCCGAACCAGTGCCCGAACCGCAAGGCGGTATCCCCGGTCACTGAACGCTTGCCGGCGATGATCTGACTGACACGATTGGGCGGCACGTCTATCTGGCGGGCGAATGCAGTTCTCTCAGAACCTCACCGGGATGAACGATGCGTTTGAACATGCCGGCATCCCTCCTCTTGATTAGTGGTAGTCTACGATCTCGACGCCAGTTGGCCCCGGGCCGTCGGGCCAGGCAAAGCCGCAGAAAGCCAGGAGAACCGCCATGCGAACCCTGATCCCCTCCATCCTGCTGGCCGCTGTCGCTTCCGCCTCCGCCGCGGACAACTGGCCCCAGTGGCGCGGCCCCGACCAGAACGGGGTCAGCGAGGCCACCGGCCTGCCGTCGCAGTGGTCCGCCGCCGAGGGCATCGCATGGAAGACCCCGCTGCCCTCCTGGAGCGGCGGCACCCCCATCGTCTGGGGCGACCGCGTCTTCGTCACGTCTCCTTCGGCGCCGGAGGCCGGGGAGGCCGAGATCTCGGGGGAGGGCCGCCGCCGCAGGCGCGATCCCGGCGGCGACGACCTGCTGCTGCTGTGCCTGTCCCGGGCCGACGGCAAGGAGCTGTGGCGCGCCGTCCTCGCCGAGGGCAACCGCACCTGGCGCAAGCACAACAACACCTCGCCGTCGCCGGTCACCGACGGGCGCCGCGTCTGGGCCGTCACCGGCACCGGCGTGGTCGCCGCCTTCACCATGGAGGGCCAACCGGTCTGGCGGCGCGACCTGCAGGCCGAGTTCGGGGCCTTCGGCCTCATGTGGGGCTACGCCTCGTCGCCGGTCCTGCACGACGGCCGCCTGATCGTGGAGGTCCTGCACGGGATGCGCACCGACGATCCGTCGTATCTCGCCGCCTTCGACGGCGCCACCGGCGAGCTGGCCTGGCGGGTCGAGCGGCCCACGGACGCGCCCAACGAGTCGCCGGACGCGTACACGACCCCGGCCGTGCTGAGCACGGAGGCCGGCGAGCAGATCGTCGTCTCCGGCGGCGACTACCTCACCGGCCACGACCCGGCCTCGGGCCGGGAGCTGTGGCGCGTGGGCGGCCTGAACCCGGGGAGGGAGGGCAACTTCCGCATCGTCGGGTCGCCGATCGCCGTGGGCGGCATGGTCTACGCCCAGAGCCGCCGCAAGCCGCTGCTCGCCTTCCGCGTCGGCGAGGGGGGCCGCATCGGCCAGGAGGATCTGGTCTGGCGATGGGAGGGGGCCGGAGCCCCCGACGTGCCCACCGCCGCCTGCGACGGCACGCGCTTCTACATGGTCGACGACCGCGGCCTGGCCACCGCCCTCGACGCGCGCACCGGCCGCGTCGTGTGGGGGCCGGAGCGCACCGCCCAGGGCCGGGTCAGCGCCTCGCCGGTGGTGGCCGACGGCAAGCTCTACGTGCTCAACGAGGACGGCGTCACCACGGTGCTGGCCGCCGGCGCCGAGTACGGACACCTGGCCACCAACGCCCTCGACGGGTCGTTCACCCTGTCCTCGCCGGCGGTGGCGGGCTCGCAGTTGTTCATCCGCACCGCCACGCACCTGTACTGCATCGACGGGTCCGGAGGGGGCTGAGGCGCCTCGGCACCTTGGTGAGACCGGAGCCGACCCCTATATTCGAAGGCTCCGCGAGCCGCCGCGCTTCCAGGCGGCCGCCATGCGCCGCCCTGCTCCTTTCCGCCATCCCGGAGATCCATGAGACTCGCCGTCGACAACCTGGCCAGCAACGCCACCGAGGACGACCTGCGCACCCTCTTCGAGATCTTCGGGAAGGTGGCGGCCGTGGAGATCCAGAGAGACCGGGGCCGGGGCCTCGTGGACATGCCGAGCAAGTCGGCCGCCAAGGAGGCGATCACCAACCTCGACGGCCAGGAGCTTCTGGGTCATTCCCTCGGCATCAGCGAGTTTCAGCCGGGGAAGCGTCCCTTCCGTCCCAAGCGCCGCCGCCGGCGGCGTTAAGACCGCCTCCACCCTCCGGCGCGGGCCTCGTCCGGTGCTGCGCCGGCGGCCCGTCTTCCGGTTCGATCTTCCACCTCGAGGAGAGGGAATGCCGTACTACGTATACGTGTCGCTCAGCACCGAGGACCGCATCAACGTCTACGCCATGGACCCCGAGACCGGGGCCCTCGACTCGTACGCCATCGTCGCCGCCGGCGCCGGCCCCGGCCCCCTGTGCGTCGATCCGCAGCAGCGGTTTCTGTACGCCGGCCTGCGCGGCGGCCGCCAGGCGGCGGCCTTTCGCCTGGACAAGGGCAGCGGACGGCTCGCGCCCCTCGGCACGGCGCCGCTGGAGTCGGACCCGTGCTACCTCTCCACCGACGCCAGCGGCCGCTTCCTGTTCACCTCCTACTACCGCGCCGGCATGGCCGCGGTGCATCCGATCCGCCGCGACGGCTCCGTCGGCACGCCGGCGGTGATGAACATCAAGACCGCCGAGCGCGCCCACTCGATCCAGATCGACGCCAGCAACCGCTTCGCCTTCGTGCCCCACACGGCCGGGCCGAACCTGATCTACCAGCTGCGCTTCGACGACAAGACCGGCCGCCTCTCCTCGAACCCGGCGGGCCAGCGGCTCGAGCCGCCCCCGGGGGAGGGGCCGCGTCACTTCTGCTTCCACCCGGCCATGGACGTGGTCTACTTCGTCAACGAGCAGAGCTCCTCGGTCTCGGCGTATGAGCTCGATACCCGCGAGGGGACGCTGACGCGGTTCCAGAACGTGCCGACCCTGCCCACGGGCTTCGAGGGCGAGAACACCGGTGCGGAGATCCGCATCACGCCCACGGGGGAGTACCTCTATGCCTCCAACCGCGGGCACGATTCGATCGCCGCCTTCTCCGTCGACGGGTCGACGGGGGCGCTGGAGCCGATCAGCCACACGCCCACCGAGCCGACGCCGCGCTCCTTCACCCTCGATCCCGACGGCGCCTACCTGCTGGCTCTCGGCGAGGGCTCCGGCAAGCTGGCCACCTACCGCATCGACGACGAGACCGGACATCTCTCTCCGCTCGAGGTCCTCCAGGTGGGCAACAGTCCCATCTGGGTCCTGGCCCTCGACCTCGGGACAGCCGAGCCCGCCTCGCGGCTGAGCTAGCGGCCCGGCCCCGCCGGGCACCCTCCGTTCCACCCGCAGGATCCCTCTCCGCGAGCCGGTCCCTCCGAGGACCGCCGTTTTTGCCCTTGACCCGGTTCTGCACGGTTGGTATACGTATGTGCAGCTATCCGGGAGATGGGGTTGAGCTTCGTCCACCTGCACTGTCACTCGTCGTTTTCGTTCCACGCCGGCGTCCCCGGCATTCCCGAAATCGCGGGGAGAGCGAGGGAGCTGGGGATGCCGGCCGTGGGACTCACCGACACCGACCGCATGTCGGGGCTCGTCCTGCACTACGAGGAGTGCCGCCGCCAGGGCCTGCGGCCCGTCCTCGGGGTCGAGCTCACCGAGCCGCGCCGCGGAGAGGTCCTGGCCGCCCGCGCCCGGCGGGGCCTCCCGGAGGACGAGGGCCTCCGCGCCGGCCCCGCCGAGATGTCGCCGCGGGCCGACGGCGCCGGCTCGCACGGGCGCGAGCGCCTCGTCGTGCTGGCCCGCAACGCCCGGGGCTACGCCGACCTGTGCGAGGTGGTCACCCGCCGCCACCTCGAGGCCGACCGCTTCCGCTTCGACGAGGTCTTCGCCCGCGAGTGGCCCGACTTCGTGCTCCTCACCTCCTCGCCCGGGCTCCTCGGCGCCCTGGCCGCCACCCCCAACCGGGACCGCCTCTACGGCGAGTTGATCGCCAACTCGGCCGCCACCCGCCGCCGCAGCCGCGAGCTCGAGGCCGTGGCCCGGGCCCTGCACCTGCCCCTGGTCGCCCAGAACGACTGCTACTTCCTCGACCCGGGGCAGTGGCCCACGCACCAGCTGCTCACCGCCATCGGCCTCAACTCGACGCTGTCGCGCCTGCGGCCCGGGGAGTGCGCCTCGCCCCAGGCCTGCCTGCGCAGCGCCGGCCAGATGGCGGCGGCCTTTCCGTCGCACCGCCGGGCCCTGGCCAACGCCGAGGTCATCGCCGAGGAGTGCGGTTCCATCGAGCTGCCCCTGGGCGAGTGGATCCTGCCGCGCCTCGACGTGCCCCCGGGCGAGACTCCGGCCAGCCACCTGGCGCGGCTGGCCTGGGCGGGGCTCGAGCGCAACTACGCCGGCCTCGGCACCCGTGACCGGGCCCGCCGCATCCAGCGCATGGAGCTGGAGACGATCGAGAAGCTCGGCTACCCGTCGTACTTCCTGATCGTCAAGGAGATCCGCGACTGGGCCAACGAGCGCTTCGCCTCCGGCTACCGCCGGCCGGCGGACTGCACGATCCTGCGCGGCAGCGCCGCCAACAGCATCACGTTCTACAACATCGGCGTCTCCGACCTCGATCCGATCCGCCACGACCTCTACTTCCAGCGCTTCCTCAACGAGGACCGCGCCTCACCGCCCGACGCCGATCTCGACTTCGGCTGGGACGAGCGCGACGAGGTGCAGAAGTTCATCACCCGGCGCTGGGGCGAGGAGCACGTGGCGGTCACCTGCACCACCCTCCACTTCCGCGAGCGCGCCTCCTTCCGCGAGACGGCCAAGGTCCACGGCTACACCGACGACGAGGTCACCCGCATCATCCGCGGCCGCGGGTCCCGCTCGGCGAGCATCGACGATGCCGGGATCCGCCGCCTGTGGCGGCTCGCCGCCACGATCCGGGGCAAGCCGCGGTTCCTGGGCCAGCACCCCGGGGGCGTGCTGATCACCGATCAGCCCATGCGCCGCCACGTCGCCTGCGAGCGCTCCGGCGGCGACAAGGACCGCGTCATCACCCAGATCGACATGCACAACGGCATCGACGAGCTCGGGCTGATCAAGTTCGACATCCTCGGCAACGGCTCGCTCTCGGTCCTGCGCGACGCTCTGGGGCAGCTGGCCGAGCAGGACGAGGAGGACCCGGGGGTCTTCGACGTGGACAAGTGCTGCGACGACCCCGCCGTGCGGGACGTCATCCGCAAGGGCCGGACGAGGGGGATCTTCTACATCGAGAGCCCGGCTCAGACGCGGCTGAACAAGAAGGCCCGGGCCGGGACCTTCGAGGAGATCGCCATCACCTCCAGCCTGGTGCGCCCCGCCGGGTCGCGGTACGCCGCCACCTACGTCGAGCGCGAGCGCAAGTCCAAGGCCGGCATCCGGGACTGGGAGTTCGTGCACCCCGCCCTCGAACCGATCCTGGGCCGGACCCACGACGTCTGCGTCTTCCAGGAGGACGTGACCAAGATCTGCCACCAGGTGGCGGGCCTGAGCTTCGCCCAGGCCGACCGCATCCGCAAGATGATGAACTCCCTCCACGAGGGCGCCCCGGCCGAGGAGCAGTGGCGGCGCACGGAGCGCGACTTCCTCGCCGGCTGCATGGGCCACAGCGGGCTCACCGCCGCCCAGGCGCGGGAGCTGTGGGAGCGGGTCAGCTCCTTCACCGGCTTCAGCTTCTGCAAGAGCCACTCGGCCACGTACGCCCAGCTCTCCTTCCAGTGCACGTATCTCAAGGCCCACTACCCGGCGCAGTTCCTCGCCGCCGTGATCAGCAACGGCCACGGGTTCTACCGCCGCGACGTCTATCTCGACGAGGCCCGGCGCTGGGGCTGCCGCATCCTGCCCATGGACATCGGCGACTCGCGCCTGAAATACATCGGCCGCGACGGCCGCATCCGCCCGGGGCTGATGCACGTGCGCGGCGTCCGCCGCGCCGCCCTCGAGGCGGTCGAGGCCGAGCGCCGCGATCACGGCGTCTTCCGCGACCTGGTCGACTTCGTCGAGCGCATGGCCGGCTCCGGCTCCCGCGTCCGCCTCCACAAGGCCGAGGTCGAGCGGCTGATCCTCGTGGGCGCCTTCGACCGTTTCGGGCTCACCCAGCCCGAGAGCCTGTGGCTCCTCGACGACGCCTTCCCCGCCGTCCGGGGCGCGCCCGAAGAGAGCGCCGGACTCTTCGCCGCCGCGGAGCCGCCGGAGAAACGGGTCCCGGGGGTTCTGGGCGACTACAACCTGGCCCAGCGGTGCCTGAACGAGCACGAGCTCCTCGGCTACATGCTCTCCGGCGACCTGCTCGAGATCCTCGACCTGCACCCGGCCTCGCGGGGCACCGTGCCCATGGGGGACCTGGAGCGCTGCGCGGGGCGGCGCGTCAAGGTCTTCGGCCGCCAGGTCACCGAGCGCATCCACGGCGTCGAGCGCACGGGCGAGCCGATGATGTTCCTCACCCTCGAGGACAGGAGCGGGACGGCCGACGTGATCCTGTGGCCGGACGTGTTCCAGCGCTGCGCCGACGCCGTCCTCGGCGGCGGGCCCTTCGAGGTCCGCGGCCGGGTCGAGGAGGACTGGGGCGCGATCTCCCTGGTGGCCGAGCAGGTGCGGGCGGTGGAGTGGTCGCCGGGCCTGGTGGATTTGGAGATCGCTTCCCGGAAGCTGGCCGACAGCTTCGGCGGGGAATACCGGTACGCCGACGTGGGCGTGGCGGCGTGAGCGCCCGCCGGGGGGGGCGCAGGCCGCGGCCGCGGCCGCAACCGCTGTGGCTGTCCGTCGAGGTGGGGCAGTTCGCCGCCCAGGCCCTCGAGCGCGCCCGCCCCGGTCTGCGGGGCTCGGCCTTCGTCGTCCTCCGGCAGAGCCGGGACAGCCACCGGGCGGCGGTGCAGGCGGTCTCCGCCGGCGCGCGTGATCTCGGGGTCGAGCCGGGCATGCTCCTGTTCGCCATGCGCCGCGCCCACCGGGGCCGGGTCGCCGTCGTCGACC
>CAZEHQ010000089.1:0-1468 GCA_964512165.1 uncultured Gemmatimonadaceae bacterium
CGGGGGCGGTCGCTCACAGGGGGTCTCCTTTGCGAAGGCGGTGACGCAGGGGGTCGCCGAGGCGCGCGGCGAGGGCCTCGGCCGGCAGGTGGGTGGTGCGGGCGACCCAGTCGACCTCGGCGGAAAGGGGGGACTCGAAGATGCCGGGGTCATCGGCGCCGATGACGAGGTCCACGCCGGAGTCGAGGAAGCGGTGCACGGGGTGCAGCTCCGGCCGGGGGACACTTCCGAGGCGGAGGTTCGAGCTGGGGCAGGACTCGACGACGACGCCCAGCCGGGCCAGCTCGCCGAGGACGAAGGCCTGGCGTCGCCGCACCTGCTCCAGGCGGAGGTCGTCGTAGGGCTTTCGGCAGAGGGCCGCGTGGTCCCGCCCTCGGAGGCTCTCGCGCTCCGCCTCCAGGGCCGCCGGCGACACCTCCACGCCGGCGTCCTCCAGGCCCCGGCGGTGGCGCAGGTCCCAGGCGATCTGGTCGAGGCGCTCGGCCACCGACTCCCGGAGGTGGGAGCCGCCACGCCGCCGCACCGAGACCTCCGGGTCCAGGCCCAGGGCGATGCAGTGGCCCAGGCGCCGCGAGCCGAGCTCGGCGGCCTCGTGGCACCAGCGCACGGCGCTCTCCAGGGACTTGTCGAAGTAGATCTCGCCCACGTGGTAGAGGACCTCCAGGGCGGCCTGCGGATCGGCGTCGTTGTCCGCCGCGAGCCGCCGGAAGAAGCCGCGCACGCCCCTGGGGGGAAAGCCCTCCTCCACGTTGCAGAAGTCGACGCCGGCCACGATCCCGGCCAGCTCCGGCCGGTCCGCCAGAAGCCGGCGCAGCAGGTCGTACGCCGGCAGCGGCGAGGAGCGCGGCAGGGAGGGCACGTAGCGGGGCTCGAAGCCGCCGCCCCGCATCCGGAGGACGACTTCGGCGTTGGTCCGGTGGAACTCGACGAAGCCCGGCAGGTCCTCCGTGCGGCCGAAGTGGGCGCGCATCTCCACGTAGCGCACCCCGCGGCTGCGGTGGTGCTCCAGGGCGCGGCCCATGACCTCCTGTCCGCCGCGGGGAACGTGCCTCATGTAGTGGCGGCCGATGCAGATCAGCAGGCCGAACTTGGCCGAGAACCGGGCGAAGTCGGGACCGTCCTCCTCGGTGAAGACGTAGTGCCGGCGCAGCTCCTCCACGGCGGCCGGATCGCACCCGGCGGCGCGGCGGAACATGGACTCCGGGTCGGGGCGCCGGCCGTAGGAGGCCTCGAAAGCCTCCACGTACGGGCTCCAGTCGATGTCGCCGGCGCGGCCGTCGGCCAGCTCGACCAGGTCCTCCACCGAGAGGCAGCCGCCGGCGTGGACGTGCAGCTCGCAGCGCTTCAGGGGGGCGGTGGGGTCGGCCATGGCCGGAAGATAGGCCGCCGCCGGGGCCGGGTCAGCGCTGGAGCGGCACGGCCGGAGGCGATACCTTCAGGCGCCATGGAATACAGACGCATGGGCCGC
>CAZEHQ010000089.1:1478-16202 GCA_964512165.1 uncultured Gemmatimonadaceae bacterium
AGGCAGCCGCCGGCGTGGACGTGCAGCTCGCAGCTCTTGAGGGGGGCCAGGGGGCCGGGCATGGTCCGGGAAGATAGGCCGCCGCCGGAGCCGGGTCAGCGCTGGAACCTCGGAGCCGGAGGCGATACCTTCAGGCGCCATGGAATACCGCCGCATGGGCCGTTCCGGCCTCAAAGTTTCCGAGATCTGCCTGGGCACGATGACCTTCGGCCACGGCGCCGACGAGGAGGAGTCGTGCCGCATCGTCGACCGGGCCATCGACGGAGGCGTGAACTTCTTCGACACGGCCAACACCTACGCCGGCACCCTCTCGGAGGAGTACCTCGGCCGCGCCCTGGAGGGCCGCCGCCGGGACCAAGTGGTCGCCACCAAGTTCTTCAACCCCATGGGGCCCGGCCCCAACGACTCGGGCATGTCCCGCGTCCACATCATGAACGCCGTGGAGGACAGCCTGCGGCGGCTGCGCACGGACTACGTCGACCTCTACTACATCCACCACGTGGACGTGCAGACGCCGATGGAGGAGATGCTGCGCGCCCAGGACGACCTCGTGCGCCAGGGCAAGGTGCGCTACACGGCGTGCAGCAACTACCCGGCCTGGCGGCTCATGGAGTGCCTGTGGATCAGCGACCACAACCGCTGGTCCCGCTTCGAGTGCTACCAGCCCCAGTACAGCCTGGTGGTCCGCGACATCGAGCAGGAGCTGATCCCCCTGTGCCGGCACAAGGGGCTGGGCGTCGTCGTCTGGTCGCCCCTGGGCGGCGGCTTCCTCACCGGCAAGTACCGCCCCGGCGAGCGCGTCGCCGCCGGCACCCGCTCCGAGGAGGGCTGGGCCTACCCGGCGACCTACTTCGCCGCCAGCGCCGACCGCACCCTGGAGACCCTGCTGGAGGTGGCCGCGGAGCTGGATCGCACGCCGGCGGAGGTGGCCGTGCGCTGGGTGCTGGAGCAGCCGGCGATCACGTCGGCCATCTGCGGCGCCCGCAACGTCGGGCAGCTGGGGGACATCCTGGCCGCCGCCGGCTGGCGCCTGCCGGAGGAGGCGCGGGCCCGGCTGGAAGAGGTGTCGCGGCTGCCGGACCGCTACCCGGAGTCGATGCAGTCGGGGATGCGCGAGCGCCGCGACGCGGCGGTGAGCATGCCGGGGTAACCTCGCCCCTCGCCCGCAATCCCGGCGTCGGCAGCGGCCCTCGCCCCTCCGGCCGGCACGGCCGCCGCGCTTCGGAGCGGGCCAACTCGGGCCGCGAGTCGCAACTGACTCGGTCAGGCAGATCCCCTGACGACCCGGCAGATGCGGGCCGTGTTGTCCTCGCAGTACCACAGGTCGCCGTCGACGATGGTCATGCCGTGGCTCAGCGGCGCGTCGGCGGGCAGCACCAGGATCTCCACGCACTCCCCCGTCACCGTGTCGTAGCGGTACACGCAGTTCAGGGTGGTGTCGTTGCACCACACCGTGCGCCGGGCGGGATCGGCCCAGGCCAGGCCGTGGGGCCGGTTGCCGAAGACCAGGGGGAACCACGAGCAGCCGGCGATCGACGGCCGGCCGGCGGCGTCGGGCTGCAGGTCGAGGCGGAAGATCTTCCGGGCCGGGGGCGAGGCCGCCCACAGGTGGCTGCCGTCCCACTCGAGGCCGTGGAAGCCGGTGTGCTGGCCGCTGACGGGCTCCTTGGAGAAGCCGACGATGCCGGTGCCCACGCCGCGGTGGTCGACGGAGTAGACGCGGCCATCGGCGTCGATCACCGTCAGGTCGGGGGCGT
The DNA here is from genome assembly GCA_964512165.1 of uncultured Gemmatimonadaceae bacterium. GTDB lineage: Bacteria > Latescibacterota > UBA2968 > UBA8231 > UBA8231 > UBA8231. The sequence goes on from CAZEHQ010000089.1 coordinate 3,236, forward strand.
GGGTGCCCGACATGACGGTGATGCCCTCGCCCTGCCAGGGCATGACGGTGACGCCGCTGGGGCCGGTGGAGCCGGCGGCGAACTCGCTCTGACGGCGTGCGCCCCGGGGGTCCTCCACCGTGATCAGGGCGCCGTCGCGCTGGTCGGCGGCCAGCAGCCGGTCGCTGGCGGCGTCGTACTGCAGGCCGTTGGGCTTGGCGGCCTCTTTCTCGAGGGTGAAGAGCACCTCTACCGTGGCCCGCCGCACCGGCACGTAGGCAGGGGCCGCCATCAGTGGATCTCCACGCCGGCCTGCGAGGCGATGCGGTGGGCGTTGGCCGCGGCGAGGGGGTACTTCTCGTCCGGCAGGTGCTCCAGGAGCATGTAGCCCTCGGGCTGGATCGTCTGCCAGCGCTGCAGCAGGTACCCGAGGTCGAGGTCGCCCTCGCCCGGGACCTCCTCGTCCACGTGGCTGACGAAGCCGCCGCGCACGGCCGCGTCCTTGAGGTGGCCGCAGCCGGCGATGGGCCCCATGTGCTCGAAGATGCGGTCGAGGCGGGGGCGCGAGTCGTAGACCTGGTGCACGGCCTGGAAGTGGTTGGCGCAGTCCATGACCACCCGCAGGCGCTCGGAGCCCACCTCGGCGAGGAGGGCGGCGTTGGTCTCGGGCGAGTCCATGATCGTCAGCAGGTGGGTCTCGACGACCATGGTGACCCCCTCGGCCTCGGCCCTGGCGGCGATCCGCCGCAGCGACACCAGCAGGCGGTCCCGGCACTCGGGTTGGTGGTTCGCCGGGCTGGGGGCGTAGGACCCGGCCGGGTTCAGACTCCCCGTGCGGATCAGGCAGAAGTGGGCGCCGAGGGCGGCCGAGATCTCGATGCCGCGGCCGATCGTGTCGAGGAGACGCGCCCGCACCGCCTGGTCGGGATCGAAGAGGCACTCGCCGTAGCCGATGCCGAACTGCACCAGGTCCATGCCGGCTCCCTCGAAGACCGCCCGCACGCGGGCACACTGGTCGGGCGCGGCCTCGCCGAGGATCTCGCCGCTGGCGTGGCTGCCGGCCCCGGTCAGTCCCAGGCCGGCGATGGCGGAGAGATGGGCGGGCGTGATGTCGCGGAAATCGGCGGGCAGCAGACCCACCACTCCGAGTCGCATGTGGATGGCTCCGGGATCGCGGGAAGGGGGCGGGAAGGGTGCAATTCTAAGGACCGCCCTGGCGGCGGCCAAAGGGAGGGGCAGCTTGGCGGGCCGGCGGGGGGGCCGGTATCTTTGCCGCCCCATGCCGGTGGCCCTTCAGCTTCTCGTGACCGTCGTTTCCGGGCTCTACACCAGTCTGTGGGGGGCCTTCAAGGACTCTCCCTACGAGGGCTGGAAGCCGCGCACCTTCCCGCGCAGCATCTGGTTCCATCTCGCCCTCTTCGCCCTGCTCTGGCTGGTGCCCCCCTGGCGCGACCGCCTCGGGGACCTGGGCCTCTTCCAGTTGTTCTTCCTGGTCATGGGGCTGGAGCGGTTCCTCGCCGAGATCTACAAGGGCTTCTTCCGCACCGAGGACCAGGCCAAGTACTTCGTCCCCTCGCGCATCACCTTCTTCGGCCGCCACGTGGGCAGCGACGCCGCCCGCTACGCCGCGGGGACGGCGATCGTAGCCGCCGTCTTCGCCGTCCTCTGGATCGACGCGCCGGTGGAGCGGTTCTGGGTCTTCCTGGTCACCGCCTATGCCACCGGCCTCCTCGTCTCCCTCGGGGGCGCCTACAAGGACGCCCCCTTCGAGGGCTTCCGGCCCCTGAAGTTCCAGCGATCGGGGCTCGTGCTGGCCCTGCTCAGTCCCCTGTTCTACTTCGCCAATCCCGAGGGGCCGGCGGTGAGTCTGGGATTCCTGATCTACATGAACGGCGGCCTCGAGCGCTTCGCCGTCGAGTACTACAAGACCTACGTGCAGCGCAACATGTCGGGGAAGTTCCGGCCCGACCTGCAGCGCCGCGAGCCCGAGCTGCGGATGCGGGAGCGCTTCCACTACGCGGCGCTGGTCATCATCGCCGCCCTGGCGGTCCTCTACGTCGTGGAGGCGGTGCTCCCCGCCGCGCGGGGGTGATGGCCTACGACGCCGTCGTCATCGGCTCCGGTTTCGGCGGCGCCTTCAGCGCCCTGGCCCTGACCGAGGCGGGGCTGCGGGTGCTGCTGGTCGAGCGCGGCCGGCCGGTGCGCCGCGACGACGGCGACTGGGACCCGCGCCAGGTGCTCATGGGCGACCGCTACCGCGGCGGGTCCCCGGTTCAGGTGCGGCAGTACGGCGCCCGGCGGTACGCGCCGCTGCGGCCCATGGAGATGCTGGGCGGCCACTCCGTCGTCTACGGCGGCGCCTCCCTGCGCCTGCGCGAGGCCGACCTCAACCGCTGGCCGGTCTCCTATGAAGAGCTGGAGCCCCACTACACCCGCGCCGAGACGCTCCTCGACGTGCACGGCGAGGCCGGGGCCGACCCCTGCGAGCCCCGCAGGTCCGCGGCCTATCCGCGGGCTCCGGTCCCGTTCACGGAACCGGCCCTGCGCCTGCGGGGCGCCGCTGAACGCCTCGGCTGGAGGCCCTTTCCCATCCCCCTGGCCCTCAACTTCTCCGACGACGCCCGGCCCCGTTGCATCCTGTGCAACACCTGCGACGGCTTCCCCTGCAAGATCGAGGCGAAGAACGACCTCGCCGTGACGGTGCTGCGCCGGGCGGCGGAGCTGGGGCTCGAGATCCGCGCCGGCCTGGCGGCCCTGCGCCTGCGCCTGGAGGGGGGCCGTGCCACCGCGGTCGAATGCGTCGACGTCGAGACCGGGGCCGGTCACGAGATCGAGGCCGGCCGCTTCGTCGTCGCCGCCGGCGCCCTGCACTCCCCGGCGCTGCTGCTGCGCTCCGGTCTCGGCGGCGAGGACAGCCCCGGCGGCCGCTGGATCGGCCGGCGGCTGATGCGGCACTGCAACGCCGTGGTGGCCGGGATCTTCCGCGCCCCCACCAACCCGCGCCAGGTCTTCCACAAGCAGCTCTGCTTCACCGAGTTCTACGACGACCTGCGCGCCGAGCTGGGCACGGCCACGGGCACGGTGCAGGACATCTACACCCCCGCCGCATCGGTGATCCGCCACCACGCGCCCCCGGGCCTGAAGAGGATCGCCGGCTGGATGTCCGCCTACATGCAGAACCTGCTCTGCGTCGCCGAGGACGACCCCCGCCCGGAGAACCGGGTCACCCTCTCGGACGAGACGGACCGCTTCGGCGCCCGGGTGCCGCGCGTCGACCATGAGTACAGCGCCGCCGACCTGCGCCGCCGGGATCACCTCGTGGCCCGGGCCCGCCGGCTGTTGCGCGCCGCCGGCGCCTGGACCACCCGCCTCTACCAGATCGACAGCTTCTCCCACGGCGTCGGCTCCGTGGGCATGGCGGAGTCTCCCGACGAGGGCGCCCTGGACCCGGGGTGCCGGCTCTGGGGGGTGGACAACCTGTGGGTGGTGGACGGCTCCTGCTTTGCCGCCAGCGGCGGCGTCAACCCCAGCCTGACCATCGCCGCCAACGCCCTGCGGGTGGCCCCGTCCATCGCCGGGAAGGAGGGGGGGTGAAGCGCGTCGGGCTCTCCGGGTGCGGCGGCATCGGCCGCGTCCACGCCCGCAACCTGGCCGAGCGGGGGGTGGAGCTGTGCTTCCACAACCGCACCCGCGAGAGGGCGGAGGCCTTCGCCCGCGAGTTCAGGGGCCGCGTCTGCGGCAGCTTCAGCGAGCTGGTGGAGTCCAGCGACGGCGTGGTCGTCGCCACGCCGCCGGAGATGCACGCGGAGCAGACCCTGCAGGCCCTGGCCGCCGGGACCCCGGTCCTGGTGGAGAAGCCCCTGTGCGTCGATGCCGCGGAGCTGCAACGCATCGAGGAGGCCGCCGCCGCGGCGCCCGGCGGCGCTTTCGTCATGGTCGCCGAGAACTACTACTACAAGCCTTCGCAGATCCTGATGCGGGAGATCGTCACCTGGGACGGCGTCGGCGCCGTGCAGTCCATGCGGGTGAAGAAGCTCACGGCCCAGGAGTCCGAGGGCTGGAAGGCCGGGTACGGCGCCCTGCTGGAGGGCGGCATCCACTTCGTGGCCCTCATCGCCGACCTCGCCGACGCGGCCCTGGCGCGCCGCCGGGAGCCGGCCCCGGTACGCGCGCCAATGGAGGTCAAGGCCGAGTTCCCCACGGCGCGGGGTGGATCACCCGAGCGGCGCTGCCGCCTGAGCCTGACTTGGGACGGCGGCCTGGAGGCGCACCTGCTCTACGCCTGGGACCTGCCGACTCTGGCCAAGGGCGTCTTCCACCACTCCCGCGTCGACGGCGCCGAGGGCCGCATCCTCTTCGAGAGCAACGGCCTCTACCTCCACGTGCGCGGCCCCGGCCGCAAGGGACTCAGCCTCCCCGGCTTCGCCGACCTCATGGGCTACGCGGCCATGACCGACGACTTCCTGCTCTGCCTCTCCTGCCGCGAGGCGTCGCCGTACTCCAGCTTGGAGCGGGCCCGGCGGGACCTGGACATCGTCCTGCGCGCCTACGAGCAGTTGCCCTGAGTGGCGGCCGGCTCGGAGGGGGAGGATGGTCCTATCTTATCCAGGGAAGCGCCCCCGGGTGCCGGCCTGGCTGATCGCGATTGGAGCGTCCTGATGGCGAAAGCGAACATCCTGAACACTCGCACGATCAACTACATGGAACTGATCGGCAACGGCAAGTTGTACCGCGTGCCACCGTACCAGCGCGACTACTCCTGGTCGCAGGAGCAGTGGGAGGACCTCTGGAACGACATCGTCGAGTTGAGCCCTCGCGCCGAAGACCGCCACTACATGGGTGCCCTGGTCGTCGAAGGGACGAGTGACCGCGAATTCCTGGTCATCGACGGTCAGCAGCGCCTGGCTACTCTGAGCCTCCTGGCCCTGGCGGTCATCGACCGGCTGCAGAGGATGGCCGGCCAGGGCATCGATGTCGACGCCAACGAGGAACGAGGTCGGGAGCTTCGCAATCGCTTCATCGGAGAGAAGGATCCGGCATCGCTCACCGAGAGCACACGGCTGTACCTGAACGAGACGGACAATCCCTTCTACCAGGACTACCTCGTTCAACTCAGGGAGCCCCTCAATGACCGTGGCCCGCCAGTTCCTGTTCATCCTGATCACGGTAGACGACGAGCTGAAGGCCTATACCGTCTTCGAGACGCTCAACGCACGCGGCCTCGAACTGACGACCACGGACCTCCTCAAGAACTACCTGTTCTCGCGGGTGAAGGTGGCCGCCGACCTGGAAGCCCTCCAGCGCCGGTGGCGATCCCTCATGGCGACCGTGGAACAGGAGCGGTTTCCGGAGTTCCTGCGCTATCACATGCTCCCTCGAACCCGTCTACCACGCCGCGGCCAAGGCGGTGCTCGACAGGACCGCCGCCCGCCCCTCGGAGGTCTTCGAACACCTGAAGCCGATCTACGTGGACGACGTGAAGATGGCCCAGGACTTCGCCCTCCTCACCGTGAATACCCGCGGCTCGAGAGGGAAACTGGCCAAGTACATCCTCGCGCGGCTCGAAGAAGACGCCGCCGACCGTGCCTGTGATCCGGACACGGACCCCGGCACGATCGAGCATGTCCTGCCGGAGAATCCAGTGGAAGCCTGGAGCGAATCCTTCGCGCCCGGGGCCTGGGAAGCGTCGATGTACCGTCTCGGCAACCTCACCCTTCTCGAAGCCTCCGCCAATCGCGCTGTCGGAAATGCAACGTACGGGGAAAAGCGCACAGCCTACGAGAAAAGCGGATATGCCCTGACTCGGGGGATTCCCCAGATGGCGCCCGAGCAATGGACGCCGGAACTGGTGGACGAACGGCAACGGCAGCTCGCGGCAAGGGCCGTCCATCTGTGGAGATCGGACTTCGCGTGAGGAACCGCAACTACTACAACGCCCCCAGCCCCATTCACGGCACCGGCGTCTTCGCTGCGCGCAGGATTCCCCGCGGCGAGCTGATCGGCGTGTACACCGGGGTCAACACGAAGCGCGACAGCACCTACGTCCTGTGGGTCGAGCGCACCGACGGGACGACCGTCGGCCGGCTGGGCCGCAGCGGGTTGCGCTTCCTCAACCACTCCGGCAGGCCCAACGCCGAGTTCGACGGCGACCGCCTCTACGCCCGGCGCATCATCCGCGAGGACGAGGAGATCACCTTTCACTACGGAGAGGAGTGGAAAGATGTTGCCTGACGTGAAGGAAGCCGCCCGCGCCGTGCTCAGCTGGGCCGCGGTCCTGCTCCTGTGGGGCGCGCAGCCGGTGCTGTCCGAAGCCTTCGAGTTCGCCGCCATCGGCGACGTGCCCTACAGCGAGGCGGACAGCCTGCGCTTCCCCCGGCTCCGGGACCGCATCGACACCGAGGACCTCGCCTTCGTGCTGCACGTGGGGGACATCAAGGGCGGCGCCACCTCCTGCGCCGACGAGGCCCTGGAGTCGCGGCTCCGCATGTTCTCCACCTTTCGCCATCCCTTCGTGCTGACGCCGGGGGACAACGACTGGACGGACTGCCACCGGCCGGGCCCCGGGTTCCGGGAGCCCCTGGAGCGGCTGGCGAAGCTGCGGGCCCTGTTCTTCACGCCCCCGGGGCGGCTCCTGGGAGGCGGCTCCCTGGAGGTGGTCTCCCAGGGGGCGGATCCGGCCTGGGCGGAGTTCCCCGAGAACGTCCGCTGGAGCCGGGGCGGCGTCGTCTTCGCCACCTTGCACATCGTGGGCAGCCGCAACGCCATGGCCCCCTTTCCGGGCCGGACCCCGGCCGACGACGCCGAGGTGACGCGGCGCACCGGCGCGGCCGTCGCCTGGATGCGCCAGGCCTTCCAGGCGGCGGGGGAGTCCGACGCCGCCGGAGTGATCATCGCCATCCACGCGAACCCGCGCTTCGACCGCCACCAGGGGGCGGACCCGCCGGAGCCTTACACCGGGTTCATCGAAGCCCTGGCCGCCGAGGTCTCCGCCTTCGCCAGGCCCGTCGTCCTCGTCCACGGGGACTCCCATTACTTCCGCGTCGACAAGCCCCTCCTGGGGCCCTCCAGCGGACGGCGCCTCGACAACTTCACGCGCCTGGAGGTCTTCGGCGCGCCCCAGGTGCACTGGGTCCGCGTGCGGGTCGATGCCGCCGACCCCCAGGTCTTCCGCTTTCGCCAGGAGATCATCCCGGAGCACGCCCAGCTCGACTGAGCCGGGCGCGGCCTCTCGGGGCCGGTGCCTGTTATTCCGCGAAGAGTTGCTGCTGCGCCGGGGCCCCGCCCCATCACCCGAACAGGGTATGGCGTACCTGGTCCTTCGACTGACCGAGGAACGCCGCCACGTCGGCAATGATGCCGTCGAGGGTGCCGACACGCAGGTCCCGATGTCTGCGTACGGTCGCGCTGTGTCGGTTCTCACCGATCGTCAAGATCATCCTCACGTGACTTCCCCTCATTCGTGCGATCCGGTAGCCGTAGTGACGCGAGAGCAGCCCGGCGAGCTCCTCCCCGGACAGGTCACGCGGCAGCTTCATACAGCGATCGCTTCCTCCCGCACGAGATGCAGCCGGATAACCCGCGGCGCATCCTCTTCCTCGAAGTGGCAGAGGACCGCATCCCTGGCCATCACCTTCAGGTCGTCCCAGTCCTCTCCCTGGGTGAAAATGCTGTGTCCGAGCGCTCTGGCGTCGAAGCCGCCCCCGGGCGCTTCCGTCACCTGGAAAATGATCTCGGTCATGATACGATCTCCCTCAACGGTCATTGACTCCGACTATAGCGACGACTATCCACTTGTGCAATCGCGCCACCGCCACCAACCCAAGGAGGCCACCCGCCGTGAAGATCCGCTCCCTGCACACTCACAAGTTCAGCGTCCCCACCGGGCAGCAGATCCGCGACCCGGCCACCGGGGAGCTGCTGTGCTCCACCTCCAAGCCGTGGCTGTTCCTGGAGCTGCGGACCGACGCCGGCATCAGCGGCTGGGGGGAGGGCACCGGCGAGTGGCTCACCGAGCCGGTGGAGGCGGCCCTCCACGCCTGGGAGGAGCTGCTCGTCGGCCGCAACCCGCTGCCGGTGGAGGCCCTGTGCGAGGACGTGCAGGACCGCATGCCCTGGAAGGGCGGACCTGTCTTCGGCAGCGCCCTGGCGGCGGTGAACCAGGCCCTCTACGACATCGCCGGGAAGGCCTGGGGCGTGCCGGCCCACACCATCCTCGGCGGCAGGCGACGGGATCGCGTCCGCGTGTACACCTCGACCTCCATGGCCTCGCCGGAGGAGGCCGCCGCCGGCGCCCGGGAGGCTCTCGAAGCCGGCTACGCCGGCGTCAAGGGCAACCCCCTGGAGACGCGGTCCTGGCCCATGGACCGCGGGGCCGTCGACCACTCCACGGCGTGCGTGCGGGCCATGCGCGAGGCCGTGGGCGACGGCCTGGACCTGATGCTCGACGCCCACGGCAGCCCCACGCCGGAGCTGAGCCTGGCCTTCGCCGAGGCGGTCGCCCCTTACCGGCCGCTGTTCCTCGAGGAGCCGGTGAAGGTCGGCTCGGTGGAGGCCCTGCTGGAGGTGTCGCGGAAGAGTCCGGTGCCGGTGGCCGCGGGGGAGAAGCTCTTCACTCTGTCCGACTTCCAGCCCCTCATCGAGCGGCGCGCCTGCGCCTACCTGCAGCCCGATGTCTCCCACTGCTCGGGCATCACCGGCCTGGTGGAGATCGGCCGCGCCGCGCGGCCGCAGCAGATGCTGATGGCGCCCCACAACGCCGGCGGCCCCCTGACCCTGGCCGCCTCGCTCACCGCCGACGCCGTGACGCCCAACTTCCTGATCCAGGAGATGAGCCGCTCCTGGTTCGATGGCTTCGGGGAGTACGTCGAGCACGACTGGACCATCGCCGACGGCCACATCAGCCTCTCCGAGGCGCCGGGTCTCGGCGTCACGGTGAAGGCGCAGGAGATCGAGAAGCTGCCGTACGAGCCGCTGCCGTACCGCCAGTACCGCCACGCCGACGGCAGCTGGAAGGGCTGGTGAGAGGGCCGCCCTTCGCGGGTCCGGCTACATCAGCAGGGGCAGCAGCAGGGCGAGGGCGACGCTCACCGCGAGTCCGGAGAAGATCTTGGCCAGGTCGGAGAGCACCAGGCGGGTGACCTCGGGGCGGCCTCGGTGCTTCTCGTTCCAGGCGATGGCGATCTCCCGCCCCGCCAGCAGGCCCACGAAGACCCAGGTCGTGCTCATGGGCAGGTTGCTGACCTCCTTGAACAGGAACAGCACGACCCCGTAGATGAGGTCGACGAAGGTCGCCGAGCGGATGTCGGTGGTGTTCGTCTTGGTGAGCACCACCCTCTGGATGGCGCCGCCGTGGGTGTAGAAGATGTAGCCGAGGAGGGCCACGATGACGACGACGCTGAGGGCGAACCACTCCGTGGGCATGTTCGGCGTGCGGGTCACCGGGTCCCGGGGCAGGAAGACGTAGATGTTGGCCAGGTCCTGGACCAGCCACTGGCTCCAGAGGAAGCCGGTGGAGCACCACTGGGCCACCACCCACCAGCCGCCGGTGGGCCCCTCGGTCTGGTTGAAGCGGTGCTCGAGGGCGCGGGTGACCAGCTTGTACACGAGGATGGCGGCGACGAAGGCCGTCGCATACCCCAGCAGCGACTTGACCAGCATCGCCGGCAGCGCCTTGGGGGCGAAGATCGTCAGGGTGAGGAAGGTGGTGCTCACCGGGATCCCGAAGCGCGTCAGCAGGAGCAGCACGAAGGGTGGCACGCAGTAGATCCATACGAACCGGTCCGGCACCGGGATCGCCTGCAGCCGGCCGTAGGAGACGTCCCCGGAGTGGACCATCCACCCGTACACGAGGACCACGGTGATGATCCCGCCGCCGAAGATCCAGAGCACCCACCAGGGGCGGTGCGAGTTGGAGCTGAGGAAGGTCCCCAGGGTCTGGATGGCGTCGTTGCCGACGATGGAATAGGCGCCGAGCAGGAAGCCGATGATCATCAGGGTTTCCTGGGGCATGCGGATCTCCTGTGGCGTGCATGCGCCTGTCCGCGATTGTTCTGCGGACACAGAGCGGGGTGAGGAGTCAGGCTGTGAAGAGGCGGGGGACAGTCACCCAAGCTAGCGCGCCGAAGTGACGATCGAGCGCCGCCATCGTTACAAGGTACTCGACAACTGGAGATTCGGGGTCCGCGGCGTCAACCCGCCTTGCGGACCACCGGACGTCGGGCCGATCCGGTCAGGGTCGTACAGAATCTCGCCGGCTGACCCGCTGTTCGGCGAGCTGCTCCCGGTCCCGCCGCCGCCGTCACCCGGGACTCAGGCGGCCCGGATCCAGGCGAGGAGCGTCTTCAGGCCGGGCGGCTTGCCCTGCATCAGCAGCCCGATCCGGAAGACCTTGGCCGCCACCCACACGGCTCCGACCACCGCGGCGGCGCCCACCGCGATCGACAGCCAGACCTCCCACCAGGGCGGCGGCTGGGTCGAGGCCATGCGCATGAGCATCCCGTAGGTGTTGACCGGCGGCAGGTAGCTCGCGACGACGGCGACCGTGTGGCCGGGGTCCCTGGAGACCAGCGGCCAGAGGAGCCACGGGGCCATGGAGACGAGCATGAGGGGCGTCAGGAGCGGCCCGGCCTCGTTCATGTCGTTGACGGCGGCTCCGGCGGCCAGCATCAGGGCCCCGAGGGTGAAGAAGCCGATGAGAAAGAAGATCAGCAGGTAGAGGATAAGCCAGGGGTCGAGGAGGCCGAAAAGAGAGAAGGAGGCCAGCATCGCCAGTCCCGTCAGGGCGTAGACGCCCATCATGACCAGGCTGACGGCCACGCCTCCGATGAGCTTGCCGGCCATGAGCTCCATGGGCGACACCGCCGACAGGAGCACCTCCACGACGCGGCTCGACTTCTCCTCCACCATCGAGGTCAGCAGCGTCTGGCCGCCGGTCATGATCCCCAGGAACAGGAGCAAGGAGAAGGCGGCGGGCAGAAGGAGGGTGAAGCCCCCGACGGTCTGCCGTTCGTCCCCAGCGCCCACCGTGGTCGACCGCTGACGGGAAACCCGCACGAGGGACTCGAGCCTGCCCCGGTCCTGGCCCCGGGCCGAGACGCGGGCGCTGACGATCGCCTCCCGGGCGATGCGGTGCAGGAAGTCCAGCTCCCGCTCGTCGAGGCCGGGGGGCACGTACAGGTCGTAGGTGCCGAACCCGGCCTCCGGACCCGCCGCCTCCACGGCGTCCTCGTGAATCACGATCAGGGCTCGGTGGCCCGCCCCGCCGCTCTCGTCGTTCAGGCCGGCTTTCGCGGCTTCCATCTCCGTGCCCGCCGCCAGCGGGATCAGCCGGACCTCGCCGGCGGGCCAGTGGGACTCCCGCCGCGCCTGCTCGATGGCGGCCTCGGCGAGGGCCCGGGCCGCCTCTGGAGCCTGTTCCAGGTTCCGGCGCAGCTCCTGCAGCTCGCCTTCGGCGATCCCCTGCGCATCCAGGGCCCGCTCCATCTCGGCGAGGACCCGCCCCGTCGGGTCCAGGACGGCGTATTCCCCCTCGATCCGGAAGTCCGCGTGAGCGACCATGTCCAGGTACCGGGGTCCCAGGAGGACCAGGGCCGCGATCATGGCCGGCGTGAACAGCACCCCGAGGATGAAGCCCTTCCTGGTCACGACGGCGAGGAAGTCCCGGAGCGCGATCCTGAGGACGCGTCTCATTCGGTCTCTCCCGGGGCGGCGTCGCCGAGCTGCGCCCGCAGCTGCCGCTCCTCCTCCGGGGAGCGGCTTTCCGAAGCCTGCTCGAGGAAGACGTCCTCGAGCCGCGGCCGGGCCAGCTCGATGCGCGCCGCGGGGACCGTCTCCAGGATGAGCCGCATCGCCGCGGAGGGATCGGTTCCCTGGCGGAGCCGGATCTCCAGCCCCTGGTCCGCGGCCCCAAGGCTCTCCACGCCGGGAAGCGAAGTCAGGGGCGCGGTGTCGGCCCCCGGATCGAGGGGCTCGAAGCGGATCGACCGCGGGTCGTGGCGCCGGCGGATGCCCGCGAGGGACTCGTCCAGCACCTTGCGGCCCTTGTGGACCATGACCACGTGCTCGCAGATCTCCTCGGCGCGGGGCATGACATGGGTGGAGAGCAGGACCGTGGCCCCCCGGGCGCGCTCCTCGAGGATCAGGTCCCGGAGCCGGCGGGTGCTCACCGGGTCGAGGCCGCTGAACGGTTCGTCCAGGACCAGCAGGTCCGGCCGGTGGATCACGGCGGCCACGAACTGGACCTTCTGCGACATCCCCTTCGACAGCTCCTCGCAGCGCCGGGTCCCGCCCCCGGACAGACCGACGCGCTCCAGCCATTCGCAGATGCGGCGGTCGAGGTCGGGGCCCTCGTCTCCCTTGAGGCGGGCCATGTACTTGAGGAAGGCGAGGACCTTCATCTTCCGGTACAGACCGCGCTCCTCGGGCAGGTAGCCGATCCGGTCCTTGGCATCCAGGGCGGAGGGATGTCCCAGCACCGAGACGGCCCCCGAGTCCGGGAAGAGGATGGACAGGATCATCCGGATCGAGGTCGTCTTGCCGGCGCCGTTGGGTCCGATGAACCCGTGCAGCCCGCCGCGGGGCACCTCGAGATCCAGGTCCTCCACGGCCGTGGTCGGCCCGAAGCTCTTGGTGACGCCCGTCATGCGGATGGCGGGTTCCATGGGGAGTCTCCCTGAGGCGGAAAAGCAAGGAGGGGCGGACCACTTGGCCCGCCCCTCGATGGTGGCCTGCGGAGGCGCTGTTGGGGTACTGCTCAGGCGGCGGCTGCCGCCGCCAGAACCGCCCGGCGCGCGTAGACCCGGGCCAGCTGCCGGCGGTAGTCCTCGCCGGCGAAGCTGTCGGCCAGCAGCTCCTGACCCTCGGCGGCGCCGGCCGCGGCGGCCTTCACCGACTCCTCGTCGAGGGAAGCGCCGGCCAGTGCGGCCTCCACGCCGGCGTCGCGGAAGGCGGCGCTGGCGATGCCGTTGAAGGCGACGCGGGCGCTGCTGCA
>CAZEHQ010000090.1:0-16071 GCA_964512165.1 uncultured Gemmatimonadaceae bacterium
CCCGGCCTGGGGGCCGAAGTCGACGCCGGCCACGGCGCGGCTGCCGAGGCCCGGGTGGTTCCAGGGGCCGGCGATCAACTTCGTCTGCGACCGCGCCTTCTCGCTGCGGCCGTTGCGCTGCATGAGCTGCAGGTGCCGCATGGAGCCGTTGCAGTGGTCGTACCAGCCGCTGAAGTCGAGGTTGGGGACCTCCACCTCGCCGTGGACCTCGTCGAGGCGCCAGGGCCGCCGGTTCGGGTGCTCGAGCCAGTCCCGCGCGTATTCCGCCAGGCCCGGGGGCAGCAGCCGCGGGAAGTCGAGCCAGGGCAGGTGCTCGACCCAGGGGTTGTCGCCGTCGGCCTCGTCCCACGCCCGCCGGGCCGCGTTCGGCGTGTGCGGCGGCGCCAGCCCCTGCCGGCGGCGCAGGTCGGGCGCCATGGAGGTGAGCCACCACTTGATGCGCCGCCCCGGCCGGAACCCGCCCGGCCAGTCGACCTCGGTCAGCTCCAGGGGGATGGTGTAGGCGCACATGGCCGCCAGGTGGGGCGGCCGCAGGCGGGCGAGCTGCCACTGCATCCAGGCGTCGTACGAGGCCCCGAGGGTGCCCACCCGGCCGTCGCACCAGGGCTGCGCCGCCAGCCACTCCACCGAGTCGTAGCCGTCCTCGGCGTCGCCCGTGCGTTCCACGGTGAAGGGCACCCAGTCGCCCTCGGAGCCGTAGCGGCCGCGCGAGTCCATGGAGACCACCGCGTAGCCGGCGCGCACGTAGCGCTCGTAGCCGCCCTTCGAGCGGCCGTACGGCGTGCGGTGCAGGATTCCGGGGAAGGGGCCCCCGGCGTCGGGGCGGAAGATGTGGGCCTCCAGGCGGACCCCGTCGCGCATGGGGACGCGCACGTCGGCCTCGGTGTGGATCCCGAGGGCACCGCTCATCGTATCGGCCCCGTGTTCGCTTGGCTGCCCCCGGGTCACCTGTCCGTCGAAGACCGCTCGATCGCCCGGGCTGCAGTCGCCGACCGCACGCTAAGGCGGTTCCTCGCGCGCGGTCAAATTAGCATGCGGTCACCTTCGCGGGTGCCTCGGCGCGCGGCTGGACGGCCCCGAAGGGAGGGGCCTCGGGGGCGTCAGAGGTGGGGCCGCCGCTGCGCGCGCGTGGGCGGCCCGCAGCAGAAGCGCCGCCGCGACCACGAGGTAGCGTCGCCGCTGCTCGCGGGTGGACGGACCTCTCGCCCTGGCAGATGACGGGTGACCTGAGTTAGTTCTTGGTGTCCGCGCCCTGGCACTCCCTCCTCCGAAGAGATACGCTATGCGCCCCTTCCCCACCTCCCGAACCCTCGCCCTCCTGAGCCTGCTCGCCGCCGGCGCCGTGTCCGCCCAGGACTACGACGCCGACTATCCGCCCGGCACCCTGACCCCCAACATCGACCTGGGTCTGCAGAGGGTGGAGATCGAGGTGCCGGGCAAGTACCGCGACCGCGTCCCCGAAGGCTTGAGCGTCAACCTGCCGCCGGGATTCCGCGCCCGGCTCTTCGCCGTGGTTCCGGGAGGTCCGCGGGACCTGCAGTTCAGCCCCGACGGCGTGCTCCACGCCGTCACCCGGCGGGGCCAGGTCATGGCCCTGGCCGACCGCGACGGGGACGGCGTCGCCGACGAGGAGACCGTCGTCCTCGGCGGCCTGCGGACCAGCGACGCTCTGGCCTTCTACAAGGGAGAGATGTACGTCGGCGAGGAGCACCAGGTGATCCGGGCCATCGACGCCGACGGCGACGGCCTCTACGAGGATACCGAGGTCCTCGTCGCCGACCTGCCCTACGAGGCCTGGCACGACACCAAGACGATCGTCTTCGACGAGGAGAACGAGAAGCTCTACGTCAGCGTCGGCTCTCCCTGCGACCTGTGCCGCATGGAACCCGGGCACCAGTTCGCCGGCGCCAGCACCACGGACGTGCTTCCCTACCGCCCCGAGCGCGGCACGGTCATGGAGTTCAACGCCGACGGCACGGGCGGACGCATCTTCGCCACCGGGGTGCGCAACGTCGTCGGCATGGACCTGCACCCGGTCACCAACGAGCTGTGGGGCACCAACAACGGCCACGACGAGGAGGGCCGCTCCCGGCCCCCGGAGTGGATCGACGTGCTGCGCGACGGCGACTTCCAGGGCTACCCCTTCGTGCAGAGCCACCAGGTCTGGAACGACTTCACCATCGGCCGCTACCACCCGATGCTGCCGATCACGCGCCAGGACACGCTGCTGGCCATGACCCAGAAGAAGCCGGCGGTCCTCGTGCCCGCCCACTGGGCGCCGATGCGCATCCACTTCTACACCGGGGAGCAGTTCCCCGCGAGGTACCGGAACGCCGCCTTCGTCGCCTTCCGCGCCGGCCGCGCCAAGCTCTCCTCCCACCCGGGGTACAAGGTGCAGACCCTGTTCAGCGACCCCGACGGCGCCAACGCCGTCATGGCCGACTTCGTCACCGGCTTTCAGACAGGCACGACCACCAGCAGCGTCTGGGGCTTCCCCCACGGGATCGCCAGCGACGCGGAGGGCAGCCTCTACGTGGGCAGCGACAACCGCACCACCGTGATCCTCAAGATCACCCACAGCCAGCTGCAGGGGGTCTGGGAGCACGACCTGCCGGAGTCGGTCGGCCTCGCCGGCCGGGTGACGCTGCGCGGCACCGTGCGCCTCGAGCGCCTGGCGGAGGGCGGTGAGGAGCCGCGGGTGACCGCCGACCTGAGCGCCCTCGGCGGACCCGCCGAGGTCGAGCTGACGCCCTTGGGCGACGGGGAGTACGGCCTCGAGGTCGAGCTCGTCGCCGGCGAGGTCGGCCGCCGCGACATCGTCATCCGCGTCGAGCAGCGGGCCGGGGAGCGCACCGAGTCCCTGCGCTTCGCCAGCACCGTGGAGGTGCGGCCGCCGGCCTGGAGCCACGACCTGCCCGCCGGCCTGACCCTCGGGCAGACGGCCGAGCTGCAGGCCACGGTGCGCATCGAGCCGCTGTCGGCCGACGGAGGGGACCCGCGGGTGACGGCGGACCTGTCGGCCCTTGGCGGCCCCGCGGACGTGCCGTTGACCCCGGCCGGCGGGGACGAGTACTCGCTGCGGGCGGTCGTCGCCCTCGACGTGCCGGCCGGCACCTACCCGCTCCTGGTGCGCTTCGAGCAGGAGGTCGGGGGCGTCGTCTTCGGACACGAGTTCCGCCACGACGTGGTGCTCTCGCCGCCCGACCTGCCGATCCTCGACGACGGCCTCGCCGGCGGCTGGCAGCTCCTCGGCGAGGAGGGGGCGCAGGTCGTCGGTCCGACGGCCGCGGGACCCGTCTTCAACGGCCGCCAGGCCACGGAGCTGCGCCTGCAGCCGGTGAACTTCCACACCTTCTGGCGGGCCACCCTGCAGCCGCCCGCCGCCGTCGATCCCCTGGGCTTCGCCGGCCTGCGCCTCGTCCTGCACACGGGCGCGGCCACCCTCCCCGTCCCCGGCGCCCTGTCGGTGGTCGTGGACGACCTCTCCATCGACCTGCTGCGGCCCCCGTACGGGGTCGTGGCCGGCCACCCGGAGTGGCAGGTCGTGGAGATCGACTTCGACGCCTTCACGATCGAGAACAGCTACGCCGGCCAGCCGGACCGTCTCGTCGAGGAGGTCGACGCCATCGTGCTGCGCGGCTCCCTGTCGGGCACCCTCTACCTGGACGACGTGCGCCTCGTCACCCGCATCCCGGCGGCCGATCCGGAGCCGGCCACGGCGGTGAACGAGACCTTCGGGGACGGCACGCCCGACGAGTACGCGCTGGGGCCGAGCTACCCGAACCCCTTCAACGCCGAGACCGTCCTTCTCTTCGACCTGCCCGAGGCCTCCGAGGTGCGGCTGTCGGTCTACAACCTCGCCGGGCAGCGGGTCGCCGACCTGGTCCGCGGCCGCCGCGAGGCCGGCACCCACCGCGTGAGCTGGGACGGGCGCGACGCATCGGGAGGAGCGCTGGCTTCGGGGGTGTACCTGGTGCGCCTCTCCGCCGGGCGCTGGATCGGCACGGAGAAGCTGTTGCTGCTGCGCTGACACCCCGCCGGCGGTGAGGCCCTGCCGGCGGCGATCCTCAGTGGTCGGCGAAGGCCTCGAGGTAGAACAGCAGCACCGGCGCCGCCCAGTACGCGTACATGACGTGCGCCAGGCCGGACCGGGCCGCCTCCTCGTAGCCGCCGCGCGCCGCCTCCAGGAAGCGCGCCTTTCCGGTGAGGTCGTAGGCGTAGGCGAACCCCTGGCAGACCTGGTGGACGTACTCGGGCGCCCAGTTCTTCTGCAGCGGGTTCCCCGAGTAGTGGGTGACGCCCGGTCTGCCGCGGTCCCCCTCGCCCTCCGGCAGCAGCCGCAGGCCCTCCGGACCGCGCTCCCAGTAGCAGGGCAGGGACTGGGGACCGCCGGTGTTCTCGGCGAGGACCGCGGAGGCGAGGGCGACGATCGCCGCCGCCGCGCGGCGGTCGCCGGTGGCGGCCCAGTAGGGCATCATGCCCTCCGTCAGGTGCGTGACCATGCCGCCGCCGTTGGCCATGTACTCGAAGCTCATGAAGGGCTCCACGTAGGCGCCCCGCCGGGGTCCGAAGCTGAGGGCGTCCTCGAAGAGCCGCCGCGCCGCCTCCAGCAGCCGCTGGTCGCGGGTCTCCTCCCAGACAGCCATCAGCGCCGCCAGGGGGAAGGCCTGGGCCCGCGCCGAACGGCCGCCGATGCCGCTGGCGCTGCGCGCCACGTAGTCGCCGATGGCCAGGGCCGTCTCCAGGGCGTCGAGGTCCCCCGTCAGGTGGTAGAGACGCAGGTAGGCCTTCGGCGACAGCCCCTTGTAGTCGACGACCGGGGTCAGGTTGTGATGGCGGCTGGAGCCGAAGGCGCGCACGGCGCCCGTGGAGCGGCGGAGGGGCGGCCCCGAGGGCAGCTGGGGTCTGGCCGCCCACATGGCCGGGGCCGCCGGCTCGGCGAGGGGCTCGTCGGCGGCGTTGTCATGGACCGCGTCCACGTCCATCAGGTGCAGGACCATCGCCTCGCCCAGCCGGTAGAAGGCGGCGGAGCCGCCGAGGAGGTACTCGGCGAGCAGGGTGTGGGCCATGTCGTAGTAGTTGTTGTACCAGCCGTCGCCGTAGCGGCTGTCGCCGAAGTTGCGGACCCCGTACTCGTTGCCCCACGACGAGCGGCCTTCGAGGGTGGCGCCGTACTTCTCCATCGCTTCGTGCAGCCGCGGGAAGGCCGTTGGGCCGTGTCCCCCCGCCGGCCCCCAGCCGCCGCTGCGGCGGTGCCACGGGGCGTCGAAGAGGCGCGGCGGATGCTGGAAGGCCTGCAGGGCGCGCCGGTTCTCCTCGGCGTCGGCGGCGAAGGTCAGCAGGACCTCGTGGCGTTTCGCCTCGCCGGCGGCGAACCAGTTGTGGACGCTGGCGGGATCGGCCGGGTGGTAGAGGTCGATGTCGAGGCGCTCCGTTCCCGGGAGGATCGCCTTCGGGAACTGCTGCCAGAACCAGCGCACGCCGACGCCGAACCCGTCGCGGCTCAGCAGGCCGTCGGGCCCCGGGTTCCCGCCGTCCGCCTCCAGGCAGCGCACCTCCGGCAGTCCCGCCCACGGCGGCGACCCGCCGGGAGCCTGGAGCGACAGCCGCGACAGGTCGAGCCGCCGGTGACGGTCGGAGCCGTTGAAGACGCGGTAGCTCAGGTGCAGGTACGGCAGCCCCGCCCAGAGGGTGGCCCGGGTGATGACGGCGCCCAGGGTATCGCCGGCGGCGGCGACGAGGTGCCCGTGGAGGCGCACGGTGGTGCGCACCGGGCCCGCCGCCTCCAGCACGTAGCGGTCGCGCCCAGCCACATAGCGCCGGCTCGGGTCGGGGGGCTCCGCCTCCTCGGCGTCCTGGGCCCGCGCCTCCAGCGCGCCGACGAGGCTGGAGATCACCACGCCGCCGTCGAGGGCCACGTCCGCCAGCAGGGCCGGCCCGGGCGACTCCGGCACCGTGAACCGCAGCACCCCGCCGTCGACGACGAGGCCCGCCGCCGTGCGCCGGTGCATCGGCGGCGGAGGCGGCGGCCCCGCCTCGGCATTCTGCCAGTGGAGGGTGTAGCGGCCGTCGTCGCTCTCCGGCCGGGCGACGAAGTCCAGGAGGAGCCATCTCGTTGAGCCGTCCGGCCAGCGGCTCAGCACCGTCGTCTGCAGCGGCACCACGGCGCCGCCGGGGTCGCGCAGGGCCACCGGCCGCCCCGCCGGCAGCATGCCCTGGGCGAAGGGCACGCCCGAGCGCACCGGGTAGCCCATCTCCGGCAGCGGCGTCGCCGCGTCCGTCTCCAGGGTCAGCCCGATGGGGCCCTCCGCCGGGATCCCGCGCCGGCCCCGCTCCCACGCCCCCTGGGGGCGGGCGCCTTCCAGCCAGTCGTAGGCCGAGGCCGCCGCCGCCGCCGAGTCCGCCACCGTCGCGTCGTGGAGCACCACGTCGCCCCAGTAGCTGCGGGTCTCGAAGCGCTTGTAGGTCGCCGGCTCGTGCCACGCCGGGTGGTCCTGGGGCCGGAAGGCCTCGGAGCGGATGCGGAAGTAGTCGCCCTCCAGCTCCACGTCGCTGGCCACCCGGTCGATGACGCGGAAGGTGAGCTCGAAGCTCTGGCCGGGGCGCACGACCCAGCTCAGGTCGACCTCCTCGTACTGCCCGGTGCCGGTGTCGGCCACATCCTTCTCCCACACGATCCGCCCGTCGACGAGGACCTGCTTGAAGCGGTGGCCCACGAACCCGGTCTCGGCGTACCAGTCCGCCGCCTGCGAGCGGTCGATCCCCCAGGCCTGGTAGTCGTCGGCCTGGAAGAACCGCAGCCTCCAGGGCCGCACCCAGTCGGAGGGCAGGGTCACCGTGGTCGACAGGGCGCCGTGGTGGCCGGGGCGGCTGATCTCCCAGTGGGCGTTGATCTGGTAGAGGTCGCGGATGTCGAGGAAGACGTCGTAGGGTCCCGACGTCGCCGTCCGCCAGCGGTCCCCGCCCGGGGCGATCTCCAGCAGGCGGGGCTCGGCGCCCAGGGCCTCGACCAGCAGCAGGCCGAGGAGCGCCGCGCCTCGGCTCATCCGATCCACGGTCCGTCCCGCCGCACCCGCTCGTACGTCCGGCGGAACTCCTCGGAGCCGTCGTCGTGCCAGGTCTCGCTGCGCAGGCCCTGGATCGCGCCCTCCTCGCGCCCGGTGGCGCGGGCCACGTCCGCCGGCGAACGCCCGTACAGGGTGCGCCCGCCCGGCAGGTGCACGCGCTCCAGGTACCGCGGGACGGCGGCGGGCGGGTTGGCGGCCAGCCGCTCCAGGGCCTCCTCGTCGACGTCGAAGCCGAGGCCCGGCCGCTCCGGCACGGGGGAGCACCCCGCTGCCACCTCGATGCGTTCGGTGGTGATGTCGTCCCCGTACTGGTCGTCGAGGTGGATCGAGTGGCCCGTGGCCGTGGGCAGGACGGCGGCCATGTGCAGGCCCAGGGCCTTGGTCAGGGTGCCGCCCGTCAGCTGGATCAGGCACTGGGTGTTGAGCCGGGCGCAGGCGGTGCCGTTGGCCAGGGTGTCGCCGATGCTGCTGCCGCCGCTGCCGATGAGGTAGGCGTCGGCGGCGCCGCGCCCCAGGGCCGGCAGGCGGGTCTCGCCGGGGGGCACGTGGAAGACCAGGGGAAGGCCGGTCTGCTCGCGCAGCCGGCACCAGGAGTCCAGGTCGTCCTTCGCGCACGGGTCCTCGATGCAGCCGACCACGGGGCGATCCTCGAGCCAGCGCACGATCGGCAGGAGGGTGGCCAGGGTGCGCGAGCCGTTCAGGTCGAGGTGCAGGCGGAACCCCTCCGGGGCCACCTTCTCGGCGGCGCACACCTGCTCGCGCAGGTCGTGGACCGGCGCCGTGTGCATCTTGATCACCAGGTACCCCTGCCCCGCCGCGCGCTGCACCTCGGCGGCGAACTCGGCCGGCGACGCCTGCCGCGTCCAGGCGGCCACCGAGACCGCGTCCCTCACCTTCGGACCCATGAGCCGGTACGCGGGCACCCCCAGGTGCTTGCCCATCACGTCGTAGAGGGCGCCGCCCACGGCGGGGTCGAAGTCGTTGCCGATGAACTCGAAGGGGCTGCGTCCGACGAGGGGCTCCACGCTCGCGGCCGGGGGAGCCCCGCCCCGGTGGTCGCCGTAGCCGACGAGGCCGTCGTCGGTGCGCACCCGGCAGACGACGCGGTGGTCGATGCCGGCGAAGCGCACCGGATCTTTGCGGTTGCGCTCGGCCAGGCGGGGATGGATGGGGATGATGTCCACGTCCGTGATCTTCATGGTCGACTCCTGGTCAGAACCGGGTGCTCTCGAAGCGGGCGAAGGGCGTGTTCACGCCGACCTCGGCGGCGATCCGCTCCAGCTCCTCCTGGTGCTCGCCGCCGACGGGGATGCCGTGGCGGGAGTGGTCCCGTTCCCAGCGGTGCTCCAGGCCGCCGGGAAGCTCGGCCCGGTCCACGCCCGGGAAGGGTTGCATGCGGCGCGCGCGGGCGACGTAGCCGTCCATGTCGGCCTTGAACTCCTCCAGGGGCATGAACCGGTCGACGGCGATGGCGGCGACGAAGCCGCCCTGGTCCGACACCCACGGCGACGGCGGGGCCTGCGGCTCCGGCCGGTGGATGCCGGCCAGCACCCCGCCGAGGACCTGCAGCACCGCCCCCAGCCCGAGGCTCTTGAAGAACACCCGCGGGAAGCGCTCGAGCAGCTCCGGCTCGTGGGGCAGCATGTGCGCCCCCATGTCGAGGACCAGCGGCGGTTGCTCCTCCGCCGGGACGGCGACGCTCAAGGGCGAGGCCCCGGCGGCGCGCAGCACCAGGTCATCCGGGTCCATGGGGTAGCGCACCGACGACGCCGCCAGGCCGATGCAGCCCGCCTCCAGGGCCATGCGCGAGTAGAGGCCGGCCGAGCCGATGTGGTGATGGTTGCCGGTCGACACCGCTCCGAGTCCGTGGGCGCGGGCCCTGGCCACCGCCATCTCCATCCCTCGATGGCAGGGGAAGTAGCCGAGGCCGCCGTCGCCGTCGAGGACCGCCGTGGTCTCCGACTCGCTCACGACCCGGACTTCGGGCGCGGGGTTGACGCGGCCGTCGCGCATGAGCCGCACGTACTCGGCCACGTGCTTCGTGCCGTGGCTGAATACGCAGCGCAGGTCGCACTCGACGAGCAGGGCGGCCAGCTGCCCCGCCTGCTCCCCGGGCATGCCCGCCCGGTCGAGGAGGGCCGCCGTGAACTGCCGCATGGCGGCCGCCGGCACCCGGATGCCGTGGGGCGGCGGGTAGTTGGGCAGCTGCAGGGCGCTCATCCGGTCTCCGCGGGATAGCGGACGTGGATCTCCACGTTCTGCACCACCACGGGCGGCCGCAGGCGCGGGTCCCGCTCGAGGAGGTCGATGCGAACGACGTGGACGCCCTTGCCCACCTGGGCAGGCTCCAGCGGCCAGACGAGCCACGTGTTCTCGGACACGTCGGCGGGATTCGTGCTGTCCTCGGCCGCGGGGCTGCGGCGCTCCGGCTCTCCCAGCTGTTGCCCGTCCAGCTCGACGGCGAGCCGGTCCCGCGGCGCCAGGTGGTCGAGGTCGACCTGCAGCTCCAGGACCGCGTCCTCGGACAGCTCCTCGTACACGCCGACGTGGAAGAGGGGTCCGCCGCCCGCCTGCATGGGCCGCAGGTCGACGGGTACCTCGCCGCCCAGCCGGTCGTCCCGCTCGGCGCCGTAGCGCAGCTCGCTCCGGTCCCGGATGTGGCGTTTGACCGCGGCGTGGACCTTGTCCTTGCGGCGCAGAGTCTCCGCTGCGCCGAGGCTCTCCAGCAGCGGCCGCACCCTGAGCACGTGACTGTGCCAGTTGAACAGGTGCACCCCCGTCGCGCCGCGCTCGTAGAAGCCGGCGGCCAGGCCGCGGAACCAGGCCTCCCGCCAGGCCCCGGCGGGCAGCAAGTGCCCCTGGCCCCACTCGCCGTGGCTGTCGAAGCCGGGATAGAGCCGCACCTGGGTGCCGCGCATCATCTCCAGGTATTCCTCCACTTCCACGCCGGGATCGGTCCCCGAGTTGGCCCCGGTGACGACGATGTCGCACAGGTCTTGCTCGATCCACGCCTCCAGGTCGTAGCCGGCGCGCCGGTTCGTCTCCCGGGAGGCGCCGGCGCGGACGATCACGTGGAAGGGCCGCCCGCGGCGTTCGGCGATGACGTCGCCGATGCGGCGGACCTCGCGGTGCAGGTCGGTGAGGGTGTGGCGCAGGCGCCAGGCGTCCTCCTCGGGCAGGTGGAAGGCGTGGCGCTCCCAGTCGATCTCGACGCCGTCCCAGTCGGCCAGCGCGCAGGCCTCGGCGATGCGCCGCAGGGTGTACTCGCGGACCTCGGGCACCGCCATGTTCCACGACGTGGCCGCCCAGGGAGGGGCGCCGTCGCCGAGGACCCACTCCGGGTGGCTCTTGCGGAAGGCGGTCAGATGGGGCCGGTCCGTGGCCGCCATCTCTTCCGGCTTCAGCGGTGGGGCGAGGCGCGCCTTGTCGGACCAGAAGTGGTTGTCGTTCATGCGGATCGAGGCGTACACGCCGAGCCCCAGCTCGTGGCCTCGGCGCACCATGTCGCCGTAGAGATCGACGCCGGCGTCGAACATCGCCCGCAGGCTCTCCGCCCGGCGCATGTCGCTCACCGAGAAGTATCGGCGCCCCTCGGACTCGCCGACCATGGCCAGGTGGTCCGACGGCCAGTGGGCCTCCTCGACCCCCACGCACCACGACAGGGCGCCGACCTGGGTCCCCTCCAGGGGCCGGTAGATCCGCTCCAGCAGATCCTCCACGGAGATGGGGACCTCGGCGTTCTTCAGGTAGCCGCCGTCGTTGTTGAGGATGATCCCGTAGTCGGGAGCCGCCGGGCGCGGACTCATCGCACCCGCTCCGTGTCGATCGTCCCGAGGGGCACCTCGAGCAGATCCCGCCCGAGGATCACCTGTCCCTTGAAGACCTCGCCCACCTCGTGCAGAACGCGCTCCTGCACGCCGGGGGTCTCCAGCTGCTCCGTCAGATGGACGAGGACCAGCGTGCCGACGCCGGCATCCTTCGCCGTGGCCGCCGCGTCCAGGTGGCCGGAGCAGGAACCAGTCAGGCGCTCGTCGTCCTCGGCGCCGTTGATGAAGTGGCACATGTGCAGCAGCACGTCGGCGCCGCGGGCGAGATCCGTGAGGCGCTCCACCGGCGCCGTGTCCCCGCCGAAGACGATGGTGCCGCCCGGCGTGGTCAGGCGGTAGGCCAGGCAGGTGAGCTGGGGCTGCACGTGGACCACCTCGGCCACGTCGACCTGCCAGCCGGCGGTCTCGATGCGGTCGCCGTGGCCCACCTCGCGCACCTGCGGGTCGGGCCGGCGCCGGGGCATGGCGCCGCCGCGCGCCTCGTACACGAAGTGGCTCCCCGGGTGGACGGTGCGCGCCTCCAGGTCGGGTCCGAAGGCGCCGTCGGGGGCGAGCAGCCGCCGCGACATGTGCGCCGTCGGCGGAGGGCCGTAGACCCGCAGCTCCGGGATCCTGCCGGCGCCCTGGTCCCACCGCGTCAGCACGAGGTAGGCGTAGTCGACGCAGTGGTCGTAGTGCAGGTGGGTGAGGAACAGGTGGTCGATGGAGGGCAGCTCGACGCCGGCCTCCAGCATGCGCCGCACCGAGGCCGGGCCGCAGTCGAAGACCAGGGTCTGGTCGCCGGTGCGGACGAGATAGCTGGAGCCGCCGCGGTGGGCCAGGGGCGTGGGCGTGCCCGTGCACAGGAGCTGCAGCCGCGTCTTCATCCTCCATCCTCCACTGTGAAGGTGCTCTCGCCGGTACGCCCGGAGGCCAGCTCCCGGGCCCGCACCGTCCAGCGGCCCGGCCGGTCGTTGGCGGCCAGATCCAGGCGCACCGAGAGCCGGCCGTCGCGGGCCCCGTACCAGCCGCTGAACTCGGCCTGCCGCCCCTCGGGGTCGAGCACGTCGAGACGGACGGGAACGACCGCCCCCACGGGCCCCAGGGAGTCTCTCACCGCCACCTCGACCTGCACCCTCCCGCCGAGGCGGGACCGGGGGGTGGCGGTCACCGCCACCGCCTCGATCGGCCGATCCAGCAGCAGGTAGACCTTGCCTTCCCCCGGGCCCGGGGCCACGTCGAAGGCGGCGCCATCGGGGGTGCGGCGGAACGGCGCGGGGGCGCCGGCGACCAGGTCGTAGAGGCCCCCCACCCGGCGCCGCAGGCGCAGTTCCGCGGTCGAGGGCAGGCCCTTCTCCATCACCAGGCCGTGGTGCCCCACGTAGTCTCCGTAGGCGCGGTGGTCGTTGACCACGAACGCGTAGTCGGCGTCGCCGTGGCGGCGGAGGCGGACGATCACGTCCGGGTTGGTCGACTCGGCGTAGCGCGTGTAGAACGGGTCCAGCTCCCGGCGGAGTCCGGCGGCCAGGGACTGGAGGGCCGCCTTGTCCTCCGCCGCGCGGCCGCTGCGCCGACGCTCGGGGAGCAGGATGTCGGCGCTCAGCCGCGGCGCCAGGTGCTCGTCGGCGACCAGCAGGCCGCCGCGGTCCTGGAAGCGCTGGATCCGTTCGGCCACCGACTCGGTCAGCACGTCGCAGTAGGGCAGGACGAGAACGCGGATGCCGTCGAGGCCGTCGCGCAGGATCGTCTCGTCGAAGAGGATGCGGGGCTGCAGCTGCGCCCACTGCAGGACCAGGTGGACGTCCGCCTCCCAGGTGCCGCTCCAGCCGTTGGTGCCGCGGCCGGCGTAGACCTGGGACGCGAAGGAGTGCAGCACGGCCACGTCCGCCGGGCGGTCGGGGACCTGCAGCAGGGCCGGCCCCAGGGGCTGAACCACGTCGCGCAGCAGTCGCCCCAGGACCTGCCGCGTCTCCGGGTTGGTGTACCGGTAGGACCGGTGATCGCCGCCGGTGAGGGACCCCCAGCCGTGGTACATGATGCCGCGCACCGGCCGCGACAGCTTGCTCCAGAAGGCCTCGCGCAGGTGGTCGGGGGCGATGGTGATGAAGCGGGCCTCGGGCTGCTCCGCCTCCCAGCCGGCGTAGTCGGCCTCGTCCGCGGGCAGCTCGGGCGCGGTCCCGGAGCGGTACCAGATGGCCTGGGTCATCTTCATCACCCGCTGCCCCTCGGCGCCGGCGGCCATGGCGAACAGCTCGTCGGCGGCCTGGCCGATCTTGATCGGGTCCGGGTACGAGTAGGTCCACTGGGAGATCACGTCGACGCCGCCCCCGCTGCCCCAGAGGCCGGGCGCGCGCACCGCGGGATCGAAGAACGTCCACAGGTCCTCGCGGCCGGTCGACTTGAGTCCGTCGTGGACCTGCGTGTGCAGCGGGTTCCAGCCGTCTCCGTCCTTCCAGAACCAGCGGTACCAGGCCAGCAGCGGATCGTCGTCGGCCACGATGCGGTTGGCGGGAAAGGCCGGGATCGAGCTGTAGAGGACGCCGCCCTTGCCGGCCGCCTCGCGCGGGATCTCGCGTCCGGAGAGGGCCCGGTACGCGGCGGCGTCGTGGTCGTGGAAACAGAGGCGGGTGCCGTCGCGGACCTCCGAATGGACGAGGGAGGCCTGGAGGCCGGGGTGGCCGCCGAAGGTGCGGGCCACCGAGGCCCCCACGTCCCGGGCGTAGGAGCGCACCTCCGGGAAGGCGGCGCAGACGTTGTCGCCGTGCACCTCGCCGCCTCGGTCGACGCGCCCGTACACGAGCCGGAGCGAGTCGTGCCGCGAGATCCAGCGGCCGGGGTAGAGATAGGCGGCCGCGGCGAGGCCGTTGGCGAGCAGGTCGTCGAGCAGCTCGCGGGTTTCGGCGGCGGCTCTCGGCGACATCGCCTCGGTGGTCTCCCCGGCCTCCCACACCCGGCCGTAGTCGATCATCCAGACCAGCCGGTGGGTGAAGCCGATCTCCCGCAGGGTCGGGATGTCGCCGCCGCCCCACATGACCACCGGCATGCGCGGCACCGGCCGCGGCACGATGGAGATCGTGCGCTCCGCCGCCGGCGCCGCCTCCGGCGCGGACCCCCCGGCGACGGTGACCGCCAGGGGGTAGTCCCCGGGGCGCAGGGCCGCGTCGACGGGCACCTCGATCTCAGCGGAAGCGCCCGGAGCCAGGTCGCCGAGGGCGCGCCGGATGGTCAGCCGCTGGAAGGTGATGCGGGCGGTGACCCCGGCGGCCGAGCCGGCATCCTCGTTGGTCACGCGGACCGACGTGCGCGCCTCCTCCTCCATGCGCACGAAGACGCGGCGCGATCCGGCGAAGTCGACGCGCAAGCCGGACGGCGCTTCCGCCCCGACGATCACCGGGACCATCCCCAGGGCGGCGAGCCGGGCGAACCGGGCCCGCCTCACCGCAGCACCTCCACGGCCGCCGGCCGCCAGATGCCGCCGGCATGGGCCGTGTTCATGGCCCGCACGGTGATCTGGTTCGGCGCCCCCCAGCGCACCAGGGAGGTGATGTCCAGGCGGAAGGGCTGGTTCCATCCGGAGGCTCCGATGTCGTGCTCGCCCACGTACTCGCCGTTGAGCCAGACCCAGGCGGACTCGTCGACGCCGGCGAAGCGGATGTCGGCGGCCTCGTGGGCGGGCTCGGCGGGCAGCTCGAAGGTGCGCCGGTACCAGGCGACGCCGACGTAGTCGTAGCCGCCCTTCTGCCAGGCCTGCTCGATGCGGATCGTGTCCCAGCCGGCCTCCTCGAGTTCCACCCCGTACCATCCCTCCAGGTGCCCGCGGCGGCGCGGGTCCAGGCGGAAGCGCCAGCCTTCCTTCGGCAGGGGGATCTCCGCGGCCACCACGAGATCGTGGTCGTACTGGCGGTCGCGGAGGGAGGTGCCGTCGCGGTGGAAGGGCCAGGTGGCGCGGTTGGCGGCGATGCGGATCCGCTCGTCCTCGTCTTCGCGGGCACCCTGGAGCAGGGCGAGGGCCGCCGGCGGGCGCGGGCGCAGGGTCGCCAGGTAGTGGACGGCGGCCAGGCGCACCGCAGGGCTGGCGTCCTCCAGGGCGCGCCCGGCGGCGGTCAGGGCCCGCTCCGGCCCGAGCCGGGTCAGGCCGATCAGGGCCGTGCGGCGTACGAGGAGGTCTTCGTCTTCCTGGGCCGCCGCGAGGCCCGCGGCCCCGGTCTCGCCGAGGCGGGCGAGCAGGCGGACGGCGGTGCGGCGCACGACGGCGTTGCTGTCGGCGAGGGCCTGGACCAGGGCGGGTACCGATCGCTCCCCCGTGTCCGCGGCACCGAGCAGCTCCATCCGGCGCTCGGCCGGTGTCCGGGTCTCGGGAGGGGAGGTGCCGGCGCAGGCGGCCAGCCATCCGGCGAGGACGAGAGCAGCGGTCCTCCCCGGCCTCTCACGGTCAGGGATGGCCCGGCGCCTCCTCGTGAACCGGCGGATCTGTACGGCGCTCAAGGTGGTAACGCTCATGCTCTCTTCAGAGATTATGGATTGACAACTGATGAAATTTACGTTAATTCGTTCAGTTAATGGACGGATATTCCTATATACCCCAGGCCCAGATGGCACGCCTCAAGGGTCTGGTCGCTCCCGGCAAGGTCGTGGTGGTGTACGGCCCCAGGAGAGTGGGGAAGACCACCCTCATCCGGCGCTATGCTCAACAGTACGACCCGGAGGCCCTGGTGGTGACCGGCGAGGACATCTCGGTGCGCGAGTACCTGGAGAGCCAGTCCCTGTCCAGGCTGAAGGCCTTTGTCGGCCGGCGGCGCACACTGATCGTGGACGAGGCCCAGTACGTGCGGCACGTGGGGTTGAACCTGAAGCTCCTGGCCGATCACGTGGAGAATCTCCGCATCATCGCCACGGGATCGTCGTCCTTCGATCTCGCCCAGCAGACCGGCGAGCCTCTGACGGGCCGCAAGTACACCCTGCTGCTCCTGCCCCTCGCGCAGATGGAACTCCAGGAAGTGGAAGAAGCCCATGAGACAAGGGCCCAGCTCGAGCTGCGGCTGATCTACGGATCCTATCCCGAGGTCGTCCTCATGGAATCGAACGAAGATCGCGAGCTCTACATCAAGGAGCTTGTCGCTTCCTACCTCCTGAGAGACATCCTGCAGCTCGAAGGCGTCCGGCATGCCGCCAAGCTGCAGCGCCTGCTGCAGCTGCTG
>CAZEHQ010000091.1:0-16064 GCA_964512165.1 uncultured Gemmatimonadaceae bacterium
CTGGAGCACTTCTACACCAACGCCACCACGCCCTGCCCCGGCGCCGAGCACATCCTCCTCTCCTTCCCCATGCGCTTCCTGCCCGACCGCGAGCTCGACACCGCGGGCATGCCCTACCCGGGCAACGGCCTCTCCGACGCCGTCTTCATGAGCAGCCGCGACGGCGTCCACTGGGACCGCACCTTCCTGGAGGCCTGGCTGCGGCCCGGCAGGGATCAGCGCAACTGGTCCCACCGCAGCTGCACCCCCGCCCCCGGCCTGGTGCAGACCGCCGACGACGAGTGGTCGATGTACATCTCGGAGAACTACGGATGGTCGACGAACCGCCTGCGCCGCGTGGTGGTGCGGCCCCACGGGTTCGCCTCGGTGCGGGCCGGGTACTCAGGGGGTGAGCTGGTGACGCGGCCGCTGCTGCTCGAGGGCGGCGCCCTGCGCCTGAACTACGCCACCTCTGCGGCCGGATCGCTGCGGGTGGAGATCCAGGACGAGTCGGGGCAACCCCTGCCCGGGTTCGGCCTGGAGGAGATGGACCCCGTCTTCGGCGACCAGCTCGACGCGCCGGTGGGGTGGAAGGCGGGGGGCGACCTCTCCGGCCTGCGGGACCGTCCCGTGCGCCTGCGGGTGGCGCTGCAGGACGCCGACCTGTTTGCGCTGCGGAGCGTGTAGCGGCGGCGGACCGCCCTCCGCCCGGCGGGATCTGGACTGTAGCCACCATGGCCAGGCGATCAACTGACGCAGCCGGAAAACGGCCGGCCGCGGGACAACCCCGCCGGGGGGCCGCCGGGGGAAGGCGCCGCGAGGACCCCGGCGCGGGCCGGAAGCTGGGAGAGAATGCACCCTGGGGGATCGGCCTCCCGGTACTCTGCATCCCCCTCTGGCTGCTGCAGACCCACGGATTCGAGAAGGCTCTTCGGGCCCTGGATGCGGCCTGGCCCAATCGCGCATCGGAATTCCTGGTGATCGAGGGATCCTGGGTGGCCATGGCGGGCATCGCCACGATGATCGAGGTCGGCCTCTTCTGCGCGGTGTGGTACAAGTGCAATGTCGAGAAGGTCACCGGCCTGGTACCCGGCCGCTGGTTGCACTACCTCCTTCCCGGCGCCCTCTGCGGAGTGGCCCTCACGGCCATGAACGCAGCGATCAACTTTGCCTTCATCGGCGGGGACGCCTTTCGGCTCTACCATACCCCCATGGAGGCCGTGGCGGCACACTTCTTCGTCTCCCGCCTCCAGACTGACCTGGTAGCGGCCATCGTCGAGGAGTTCCTCTTCCGTGGCATCCTCTACGCCTGGCTGCGGCGGCACTTGTCGTGCGCCCCCAGCGTGCTTCTGTCGTCCTCGGTGTTCGCCTTCGTACATGGCTATGGCTGGACGGACGCCACCATCCTCCACTTTCTCTCCGGAGCCGTCTTTGCACTCTCCTACGAGAGGACCCGGGCCCTTGCGTTTCCCATCATTGCGCACGGGATCGGGAATCTCTCGACCACCCTCCTTGCGATACTTCTGACCGAAGTCGGGTACCCCGCATGAACTGGCCGCGTTGCAGCCTGCCAACAACGGCCACCCTGACCTGCGTCTATGCCGCCGGCATGCTCCTTTCCATCGGATACCTGTATCTCGTGCCATCCGTCTTCGACTACCGGGGTCCTGCCAGCGAGGCCTATGAGGCCGGTGACTACGCGGCAGCGGCCGAGTACTACGGAAGAATCGTCGAGTTGCGTCCGATGAATTCGGAGGCTCACTTCTTTCGAGGCTATTCCCTGGGGGCCCAGGGCGACGTTCACGGCGCCCTCGCCTCCATCGATGCGGCCCTGAAGCTCGCCCCGCGGGCTGTGCCCGCCCTGACCGGCAAGGCCCTCCTCCTGCTTCATCTGTCGAGATTCCAGGAGGCGGTGGATACGGCGGCCCGGCTCCGCGGCCACGAATCCCACTACTTGTTCGTCCAGTATGCGCTCGCCCATCACCTGATCGAGTCAGGAGACCTGGAACAGGCGGAGGCGTTGCTCCGCCGGGCCCTTGGCGTCGACAGCAAATGGGCTCCCGGTCACTTCAGTCTGGGATGCGTGCTCAACCGCAGCGGACGGCCTCGCCAGGCGCTGGAAGCCCTCGGTCGCGCCAGAGCCCTGGATCCAACCATCCAGGACACCAGCTACGCGTCGACCTGGCTGGAGAACCCGTCTCCGGACTGGCCATTGAGAGACGACGCCGCGATCCCTGAGCGGACCTGTCGGGAAGAGTGAGGACCGTACCGGGTTGACCAAGGCCCGCGAGTCTGCCGAACGCGGGTCTGCCCACCCAAGACGCCCACGGGCGCCCTCACGACAGCGCCAGGTCCACCTCCTGCACGTGGCCGTACCCGGCCGAAGCGCGGGTCGGCTGCCGTCGGGTCTCCACGTCCACGCCCGCATCCTCGCACGTGAAGCGGTAACCCCCCGCCTCGGGCAGCACGAACCACGCCGTGCCCTGAAGGTCCGCCCTCACGGCCCGGGGCGGGACCGCCTGCCCCTCCAGCGGAGCCGCGAGGACGCAGGCCCGGGGGACCGGCTCGCCGCCGCGGGTGACGCGCACCAGCACCTCCGGCACCCGCTCGCCCGCCAGCGCTCCCACGTCGCTCCCGGTGAAGCGGCGGAAGAGCCGCCGCGACCAGGCGGCCGTGCCCATGGGCCGCGACACCGGCTGGCTAGGGTCGCACCAGTTGAGGCTGAGGCGGCGCTTGCCCCGGGCATGCGGGGTGCCCTCTGAGAAGGGATCGATGCGGGCGTCGGCGCCGGACTGGGAGGGCCAGGTCACCTCGAAGTCGAAGTCGGCGGCGAGCATGCCGGGCACCGAGTCGCTGAAACCGCGGTAGTCCATGTCGGCGAAGAAGAAGGTCTGCAGGCCGTGGATGTTGCGCTCGCCCATGGCCGGCAGGAACTCCTCCCAGCCCTCGTGCAGGGGCGGCTGCTCCTCCTCCGTCTCGTCCCAGTGACTCGTGGTGAAGATCCCGGCCTCGCCGACGCGCACCGGTTTCACCGGCAGCTCCCGGCGGATCGTCTCGATGCTCTGCTCGATGCTCTCGAGGCTGCTGAACAGCCGGTAGCAGTCGATCAGCTCGATCAGCTCGGCGTCGGCGGTGGAGGGGTCGAAGGTGACCTCGGCGATGCGGCTGCGGTCCAGCTCCTTCACCTTGCGCAGCAGGGGCACGCAGTAGTCCGGGTCGCGGGCGTCGGTGATGTCCCAGAACAGGATCGACGGGTGGTTGCGGACCTTGCGGATCCAGTGGTCGGCCACGGTCAGGTGGTGCTCCATGACCAGCGCCTTCTCGCCGGCGTTCATGTCCGGGGGGAAGACCTGCCCCGTGCCGACGCAGAAGTTGGCGCCCACCACGAAGACCCCCAGCTCGTCGGCCACGTCGTAGAGCACGGAGGGCGGATCGTAGCGGTGGTGCTCGACGATGCTGACGTTGGCGTCGGCCAGGTCGACGAACTTCCGGGTCAGCCACTGGCGCTCGTACACGTACGGCACGGTGTGGTCGCCCCAGGGCATGAGCCGCGCGCCGTTGAGCAGCAGCCGGTCGCCTTCAGTCCAGATCTCGCGGAAGCCGAAGCGGGTGACCTCGGCGTGCACCGCCGGCCCCAGTGATCCGGACTCGTGGAGGGAGCTCTCCAGGAAGTAGAGGACGGGCTCGCCGTACGGCGGCCGGCCCCAGATCGCGGGGTCCTTCCACGAGGCCGTGGCGCTCACGCGCTGAGCCGCCCCCGGCGGCACGTCCACGGCGAGGTCCGGCAGCTCCAGCACGGTCCCGCCCTCGCGGCGCACGCGCAGCCGCACCCGGCCCGCGAAGGGAGTCTCCCGGCCGTTGCGCACCGTCAGGGCGACGCGGATCGAGCCCTCGCGCACCGAGGTGGTGACGTGCACGTCCTCGATCCGCACCCGGGACTCCAGGCTCAGCAGGACGTCGGACTCCAGGCCGACGGTGGCCGCGCTCGTGCGCCAGAACAGCGTGTCGAGGGCCTTCTCCGCGTCCTCGCTGACGGAGGCTTCCCGCGGATGGGCATAGGCGCCGGTGCAGTTGTGGGTGTAGAGCAGCAGGTCGTGGGCGGAGCCCGGGGCGGCGAGAGGGGTGAGGTCGAGGCGCCAGGGCCGGCGCATCCCGTGGTGCTCGCCCAGGGGCCGGCCGTCGAGGTAGAGGCGGCCGAAGTGGCGCACCCGCCCCGGGTCGAGGACGAGGCGTCGGTCCCCGACCTCCCAGTCGGCGGGGACCTCGAGGGTGGTGCGGTACCAGCCCGAGGAGGGCGGATCGTCCTCGAACTCGCGGGAGCGGTGGGGCACGCGGACCCGCCCCCAGCCGGCCGAGGGCGGCGTCCCGTCGGGAGCCTCGGCGAACTCCCACTCGCCGTTGAGGAGAAGGCGGAGGTCGCTGGCAGAGAGGTTTGTCATGGCTGGACCTGGATCTTGCATTAACGTAAGCAGCTTACGATAATCCTCCACGGCAGGCAATGGAAAAGCCCCCGGAAAAAGTCAGCGCCTGGTTGGCGGAGATCGGCCGCAAGGGCGGCCGCAAGAGCCGCCGGCACCTGTCCAGGGAGGAGGCCCTCGACATGGTCCGAGTGCGCGAAGCCCGCCGGGCCTTCCGCGAGTTCCATGCCCAGTGCTTCTGGTACATGCCACCCGACATGAAGATCACCCTGGAGGACGTGCCGGAGGTCGCCCGCGGTCTGCGCCAGCACGGCGGCCGCCGGGGGTTCCTGCTGGCGGCCAGACTGTGCCCCTGACCCCGATCCAGGCGCTGGCCCTCAGGACCATCGCGGCCAACCGCAGTCCGGAGAGCTACCTGGCCGGCGCCACGGTCCTCCATCGAGAGCCGGACACCCCCCGCTTCTCCCGGGATCTCGACTTGTTCCACGATCTCGCCGACAGCGTCGCCCTGAGCGCGGAGACGGACGCCGCCGCCCTGGGCGGCGCCGGGTTCGAGCTGACCTGGCTCCTGCGCGCGCCTGCCTTCTTGCGGGCGGTGCTGTCGAGGGAAGGAGAGCAACTCCGGATCGAGTGGGCGCAGGACAGCGCCTTCCGGTTCTTCCCGGTGGAGAAAGACGACGAGTGCGGGTACCGCCTTCACCACGCCGACGCCGCGGTGAACAAGATGCTGGCCGTGGCGGGGCGGCAGGAGGTCCGGGACTACGTCGACATCCTCCACCTCCACGACTCCTACCTCCACCTGGGTGCCCTGGCCTGGGCGGCCTGCGGCAAGGACCCGGGGTTCACGCCAGGGTTCCTGCTGGAGCAGGCGGGGCGCCACACGGCCTACGCCCAGGCCGACGTCGATCGTCTCAGCCTGCGGGAACCCCTCGATGTGCGGTCGCTGAAGAAGAAGTGGCTCGGCGCCCTCGAAGAGGCCCGCGAGCTGGTCGATGCCCTGCCCCCCGGGGAGGTGGGCACGCTCTATCTCGATGGAGAGAAGCCGGTGACACCCGATCCGAGGTCGGAGCGCTTCGAGCACCTGGTTCGACACGAGGGCAGCGTCCGGGGCGCCTGGCCGGTGGTCGGCTGAGGCCGCTCCGGGGCTCCCGCGGCCGGCGATCAGTCCGAGACGGGGTACAGCGTCAGTCTCGCCTTGCCGCCCGCCCCTTCGTCGGCAATGATCAAGGTGTTGTCGGCCGCGAAGGTGATGCCCTCGGCCTGACGATGCCACGAGGCCGGGAACCGCCGGACCGCAAGGACCTGGCCCCGGGGCGTCACCTCCGCGATGGCCGTCTGGCGAGCGGCGACGACGAAGTAGTTCCCGGAAGCGGCGTGACGTTCGATTCCGGAAGGCTGGAACTTCTTCCCCCCGAGGTGCCTGGTGAATTCACGCACCGGTATCCGGACCTGTGCGTCGTCGACCAGCCGTTTGTCATCGATGGACCAGTGGTAGACGGTCAGCGAATCCCTCCGGTCCGGCCTGCGCGAGCCCTTGCACATCAGCAGGAGCTCGCCCCGAGCCTCGTCATGGGCCAGTCCCTCGATCTCGCAGTCCCTGCCGACGCCGGTGGCATAGATGTTGTACAGGACCGACTCTCCGCCGGCGCCCTCCCGGCATTCGTACAGCCGCCCCGAGCTGGTGACCAGGTAGACTCGGTCTCCCGCGGCGGCGATGCCCTCGAAGTCGGCGGCCACCGGGGCCGCCGTGTCCGAGAGCTGGAAGGCCTTCCTGATCGACCCGTGCCGCCAGTCGATCTCGAAGACGACTCCCCACTCGTCATCATGCGCCAGGAGCCGGTTGTCGCCGGTCATGGCCAGACCCGAGATCTCCGTCAGCCGCCGGGGCAGCTTGTGGTGGGTGGCGGTCTCTTCCCCGAGTCCGTAACTCCCGAGGGAGACCTCGCCGGCTGCTGCCTCCATGGAGTCCGGAAGGGGGCGCTCAGCCGGCGGATCAGGAGCCCGGTGGAATCCACCTTCACCCGACTCCGGCTCGGGATCCTCGCCGTGGGTCGTGGCGAGCAGGTAGACACAAAGGCCCAGACCGAGGAATGCCAGCAGGGACTTGTCTGCGCGACCCATGTTGCAGCTACCTGGATACGGGCCTGTATCTCTTCATCTGGGCGTTGTTGATCGACTTCTTCCCGGCCTCCTCGATCTCCCCGACAATGGAAGCGGGGTCGACGGTTGGCTCGAGCCAGACGTCGAAGACGACGACCGCCGTTCCGTCGGGATTCTTCGCCACGTCCGCCAACCGCCATTGCCTGGTCCTGGATTCCAGTACCCGCGCCGCCGCCTTCCGAGCCGCATTCGGCTTGCTCGCATGCACCTCGATCCGGCCATCGCGGGGTCTCCCGGCGACGATCGGTTTGCTGCCTGATCCGCTGGTCTGGCCGCCCTTCTCCCCGGGGAGGATCCTCCATCCGGACACCTCTTCCCGCTCCGCTCCGAAGTTGGTCTTCCACACGGCGAGGGTTACGGCGACAAAGGACAGCGAGGCGAGGTAGGCCACGGTGGTGAGCTGGGTGCCGGCGGCCAGCCCTATGCCGATGGCCATGAACATGTACCCGGCATCGATCGTCTCGTCGAGGGTGGGCCGGATGCGAACCGCGGCGACGATGCCGGCCAGGCTGAAAGCGAGGGCCAGACTCCCCTTGACGAGAAA
This sequence comes from uncultured Gemmatimonadaceae bacterium, assembly GCA_964512165.1. Taxonomy (GTDB): domain Bacteria; phylum Latescibacterota; class UBA2968; order UBA8231; family UBA8231; genus UBA8231. The sequence goes on from CAZEHQ010000091.1 coordinate 7,102, forward strand.
GACGACCAGGGCGATGGAGATGGGAACCACGAGCAGGGTCTGTGCGAAGGCCTGATTGTACTTCTTGCGGGGCCGCGTCCAGCGATAGACCCAGGCGATCGGCAGGGTGACGGCGAAGGCCAGCACCATGGCCACCATGACGGGAATGGTGTGTGCCGGATCGACGAGCCGGGCCAGCCCCCCCTGGATGTCCCCACGCGGAAAGGGAACGGCGTCGGCTCCGGGTTCAAAGGTCTTCGCAACGAAGATGCGCTCGCGCTCCTGGGCGACGTAGTAGAGGATCTCGGGGAAGAGGTGGAAGAGCCCGCTGAGAGCCAGGAGCCATACGGCGTAGTAGACGAGTCGCAGGATGATGTGCCTGAGCATGTGAGTTTCTCCCCTGGTTGGCTAGAACGCGAGACCGGCGCGCACGTACACTCCCGTCAGGTCATCGCCCTGTACGGCGGCCACGCTCAAGCTCTGCAGGCGTTGGAGGAAGGACAGCCACAAGCCGCCCCCGACACCGGTGTGCCAGGTGCCGGCATCGTCCGGATCGCCGGAGTGGAACACCCGGCCCGCGTCGGCCGCGGCGAAGAGGCCCAGCTCACCGGGCACCAGAAGCCTGATCTTCGTCAGGACCAGGCGCAACTCGGATCCCCCGTACACCGAGGCATCTCCCGCGAACCGGTTCTTGCGATAGCCGCGCAAGCTGCCGGTCGGAGCGTCGCCGGCGATGAGGCCGGGTCCCCCCAGAAAGGCGCTCTCGTGGAAGGGGAAGGTACCCCACACCTTCCTGCCGCCCGCCCGCAGGGCCAGGGTCGGGTTGGCGGGCACCGGAGCCGTCAGGTAGGCCCGCGCTTCCCCGTCCGTGCTGCCGAAGGCCGACTCCACGTCCCAGGCTGCCGGGTAGGTAGCGCCGCCGAGCCGCACCAGGGCGCCCCGGGTGGGATACCCCGCGTTGTCGCGCGTGTCGTACATGACCTCGCCCTGCGCCCCCGCCTGGCCGAAGGAACCGGTGCCGTACACCGGGTGGTCCCCGGAGGCGATGAATCTCCCCTCGTTGGAGCCGAGGGGCGTGTCCGAGTATTTGACGACGGGCCCGAGGGCCATGGTCCACTGCGTCCGCGCCGTCTCCACGACGCCGTGAGCCTGGCGGCCTCCCGCGCCCCACTCGAGGGCGGGTGCGAAAGCGAAGTGATTCTGCTCCACCTCGTAGAAGGAAGAGGGATGGTCGAGGCGGGTCTCGTTGCCGAGTCCGTTGTATCGGATCACCTGGATGCCGGAGTACTCGAGCTCGATCTTCGCGTCCAGGCCGCCGACCCATCGGCGAAAGGTCCCGCTGTAGGAAACGAAGGGCTCGCGGCGGTCGATCGCCAGCCCGGCGTTCATGGAGTGGTTCGAGGAGAAAGGGTCCTTTCGATACCCGAAGTACTGCCGGCTGGCCACCCCGCCCACAAACACCCCCAGGTCCGGGGTTATCATGAAGACGGGATAGGCGATCGTCTGCCTGCCCCAGTCCAGCGCGTAGCGGGCGCGCAGGACGGGCGCTGGAGGACGCTTCCAGGGGCTCTCGTCGACCCTGGCTCCCCGGCCCTTGATGAACCGGTTCTCACCCCGGGAATCGTAGAACCGGGTCCTCGAGGCGCCGGCCCGGGATGTGTTGGTGAAGCTGTCGTCCCCTCCGCCGCCATCGATGCGCACGGCAATCCGTCCCTCGGCGCCCGATACCTCCGCGCTGTCGTCTCCCCCGCGGAGGTAGATCCGGACCTCCCGGGTCTCCCGGGGACGGAAGGTCCTCTGGAAATAGGGGGCTTCTCTCCCTCCGCCCGGACCCTCCGTCCGACCGATCCGCACCGCCAGTTCACCGCCCGGCAGGTGCTCGCACGAGACGTACTCGTCCTTGTCGGTGGCCTGGATCTCCGCCTCCCGGGTGATCAGCTCGTAGTACCGCCCGGCAAAGTCGGGCAAGGCGTCCCGCCTCGACTTCAGGGCCCTGGTGAGGTCGGCGCCGATCATCTGGTAGTACGGCGGCGGCAGCCTGAGGACCGCCTCCTCGATGACCGTGTCGGGCAGGTTTCCCCGGAACTCCGTCACCACCGAGTCCCATGCGGCCCTGTCCAGCTCGACGAGGTACTCGCGGTCCATCTCCCAACCCGTGGTCGACAGACCCACCAGACTCGGGTAGTTGTCGCCGAACTCGATCTGCCGGGGCAATCCTCTGCGCGCCACGGCCATGGCGAACCCGTCCAGATCGATGAACGCCTGGTCGCGGTCTTCGGGTATGACAACCCAGGTGTGGCAGTCCCCGTCGGGGAACCGCGCCCACCTCCACTGGCCGAAGTGGCGGTCCTTGTCCCCGATGAGAAAGTCCATCAGCTTGGCCTTCAGGTAGGCGCGGGCATCGACGCGGTTGCAGGGGGTCTTCTCCATGCGCTCCCAGAGCTTCTCCGTTCCGCTGATCTTGCGGGAACCGGCAAAGCCCGGTGTATCGTCCGGCCCCTCGGATGGGTGTTCCTGCAGCGTTCCCACGAGGCCGGCGAACTCCTCGCGGTACTCCCCCAGCCCGGGATCGTCGGGGATGACGACAAGGGTGTGTCTGGAGTGGAGGATCCCGGCGGCTTCCATCAGCGGATCGGTGACGAGGGCCCCCGCCGGCAGGAGGGCGCTGATCATGTCCTGGAGCAGATCATCGGCGATCGTGCCCTTGAGCTCGTCCCAGATCCGCTTGGTGGGGTCCTTGTCCAGGGAGCGGACCGTGTAGCGGCGGCCGTCCTCCCCGGTGAAGTGGAGCGAGATCGACTGCCCGAAGCCGCCGGTGCGCAGCGGCGTCAGGCCGCCCCCGACGCGGCCCAGGTCCAGCACCTCCACTTCGATGGGCGTGGTCCACAGATGCCGGTAGTCGCTGCCGTAGAGCCAGCGCTTGAGGGCGCCGGCGCGGAACCTCTCCCCCGGCACCACCATGTGGGTCCTGGCACCCTCCGGGGGGATGGAGCGGTGAATCCGCCATCCCGGGGGAGGTGCGTCTGCACGAGAGGCCGCATCTGCCGGGACCGAGAGTCCCGTGGCCAGCGAGAGGGCGACGGCCATCGTCCTGGGTGACTTCATCCGGGGCCTCCGCATCAGACGTAGTACAGGTTGTATACCAGGTGGAAGAAGACCGGGCTCGTAGGCGCCAGGGAATCTACCCTGTCGAGAATGCCGCCATGTCCGGGGATCGCCCCTCCCGTGTCCTTGAGCCCCAGGTCTCTCTTGATGGCGGAGACGATCACGTCTCCGATGAAGCCGACCACGGCGATGAGACCGCAGGCGATGAGGACTTCCGCCTCCGAGAAGGGGGTCAGGAAGCGCAGGTGGTAGCCCACGACCATGGTGGTGACGACCCCGCCTGTCAGCCCTTCCCATGTCTTGCCGGGACTCACCTTGGGAACGATTCGGTACTTGCCCAGCAGCTTCCCCCAGGCGAACTGCAGCACGTCGTTCAGCTCCGTGATGAATACGATGAACAGCAGCAGGCCCTTGCCCCCCAGCTCGAACCCGGGAATGCCGGGCAGCGAGACGAGGAAGGCCAGGTGACTGATGCCGAAGACCGTGAATATCAGTTGCGACGGCAGGACGCTCATCGATCGACTGATGTGCTCGGTCTCTCCCTTGATGACCAACATGAAGGGAATCCAGATGTACATGATCACGGGAATGAAGATCAGGAACAGACCGTAGTGGCCGATGTAGGCGAAGTAGTACTGAACCGGGATGGACAGGAAGCACCAGATCAACACACTGCGGTCCGCATCTCTCACATGCTTGCTGATGGAGGCCAGCTCTCGCAAGGCGAGGAAGGAGAGCAGGGCCAGGGAGATGAAGGTGATGACAGGATGCAGAATGGTGGCCAGGACGAAGATGACCGCCATGGCCCACCAGGACCGCGTCCTCAGCTTCAGTTCCGAGATGTCGGCCTGGGGCCAGGCCCTTCCCACCATCCAGAACAGGATGGTCGCCACACTTAGGAGGCCGAAGATCAACCCGATGGCGAGGGCTATCTCCCGCTGTTCCAGGATCAGGCTCATCCGCCATCCTCCGTGGGAGCCAGTGCTCTCCCTATCCGGACACCCGAGCCTACCACCAGCAAGACGCTCATCCCCGAGAAGATGTAGTCGAAGGAGACCATCACCGCGGGCCAGAAGAAGAACAGCAGGCAGGTGAGTCCCACGACCAGGGCCCTGTCGCTCTTTCCCATGGGGCCGTCGTATCTGCGGACTCCCGTGGCGGCCTTGGCCAGGACGCCGACGAACTCGTTCACCATGGCGAGAACGACGAACATCAGCACGCACCAGGAAGTCACTCCCGGCAGCTTGACCAGGGGGAGGAACATCACCGCGTCGGAAAGGACGTCCCCCAGCTCGTTGAGCATCTCGCCCCCAACGCTCTTCATGTCATGCAGCCGGGCCATCATCCCGTCCAGGGTGTTGAGGGCCATCCTCACGAGCAGGGCGACGGGGAACAACCAGAGCATGTGACCGTTGGGGAAGAGCCAGAAGGCGGCGCCGGTGCCGGCCGACAGGAGTATGGCGGCCCAGGTGATGCCGTTAGCGGTGACTCCCGCTCTTCTCAACACCTTCAGCAATGGCTTCAGGAGTTGCTGGAACATCGGTTTGATCTGGTACGCCGAAATCATGCCGATCGGATCAGTCGCCGAAGTTGTAGACGAAAGAGAGCCATGGAAGGGGGAATCCCTCCCCTTCGAGGATGATGACGGCACCTGCGTCGACAGCTATCCTGGCACCGAAAAAGCGCAAGGCGATGCCGAGTGGCTGTTCGCCAGGCCCGAGACCCTGGCCGGTGATGATCCAGTTCTCGGAGACCAGGGCGGTGGTCTCCGAGAGGCGGACATTGCCGCCGAGGAGGAGGACCGGGTGCTCCGCGAATTCCACGGCCTCGTCTTCCTCGGCGATGTATCCCAGGGCGAGGCCGCAGGTGAAGCTCTTGTCCCGGCTGCCCTTGGTGCCTGCCAGGAAGGCCATGCCCGCGGCCCCGTCGGCCCCCCGCAAATAGAGCACGCCCGCGGACAGGGCGGAGTCGTCGCTGTCGTGGAGAGCGACCTTGGGGGCCAGCGACAGGATCTGCTCGTCCAACCCCACTCCAGGAAAGACCGACAGGCCGGCCGCCACGCCAACACGGTCGTTGAACCCGTAGGCGATCCCGGGGAAGAACACCCAGTGGTCGAAGAAGTAGCCGTCCCCTCCGCGCAGTGGCCGGCCCGTAGGCGCGAACATCAGGCGGGTGTAGTTCGGGTCGGGACGCGAGAAGGCGCCGGGGTGGCGCTCTTCCATGGCGATGATGGACGCTCTCGGCACCCTTACCTCCAGGCCGGCCGGCGTCTCGATGAGGACGCAGGTCTCCGTCTCCTCGATGACGGTGCCTTCGACCAAGGAGCCGTCGACGAGGGAAATGGACACCAGCGAGTCGGCGCGGGTGTCCCCACCTTCCTCGGCACCGCCGGCCTGCACGAAGAGAGCACAGATCAGCAACAGGGCAGCGTTGAGGAACCGGATCACATCAGGGGGATGCTGGTCACCCGGTTCCATGCCGTGGTCTCCGTTTCGGGTGTGAGTGTATCAACAAAGGCAGGATAGACCGAAAACCATGGAAAATCCAGTACACGAGTTCTTGGGGTGGACTACACGGAATTCCGTGTGACCGAAAAGAGGGGCCGCGCTGGGCCCGGGCTATCGGAAGTGCTGCTTCATCGGCCCTGGGGAAGGACCGGTCATTGCACCCTGAGGTGGCGGTGGACACCACCCGCTGGCCAGGGCGCCGAGAGGACTGGTAACTCCTACCCGTGAACCTGGGTTACGGTGCTGCCGGGCGCCTACCCCCAGCGGCTGGGCCCGACGCCGGCCGCGTCGCGGGCCATGCCGTCGGGGCGGTTGGGCAGGTCGAACTCGATGTCGCGCGTGTTGAGGCTGCGGAAGAAGGGCTGGATGTGCTCCGGCAGGGTGGCCACCTGGTCCGGGTCGTAGTCCTCCACGTCGCCGATGGGGCCGGCCCAGTCGGGGCGGTAGGCGATGGCGAACATGCGGCGCACCGAGTCGGAGTGATTGGGGTAGTTGCCGTGGAAGATCTTCTGGTTGATGACCACCGCCGAGCCCGCCTTGCAGCAGACCATCACCTCCTCGGGGTGGCTCAGGTAGCGCAGGTAGGGGTTGGCGTTGCGGTGCATGGACAGGTGGGAGCGCGGGATCGCCTTGAAGGGGGAGCGCTCCGGGGTCTGGTCGTCGAGGTAGTAGAGCACCCGCGCCAGCACCGGCGAGCTCGACTGGACGCCGAAGATCTGCGAGCCGTAGGGCTGGGCGTCGGTGTGCACGGCGATGCCGGGATGTCCGGGCTCCGAGACGCCGAAGCCGCAGGAGGTGCAGATCAGGTCGTCGCCGAAGAGGTCGCGCAGGAAATCCACCGTCGGCGGATGGGCGATCGTCTCGATCGCGGTGGGCGAGTCCGTCCACTGCACGTTGCGGGCGCCGCGCTGGTGGCGGCTGTAGTCGACGCCGCGGGTCGGCAGCCGGGAGAACTCCTGGCGCAGGGTCTCCACCGTCTCCGGCGGCAGCAGGTCGGGCAGCACCACGTAGCCCTCCAGCTCGATGCAGCGAATCTGCTCGGCCCGCGTCAGGCTGGCGTAGTCGCGCTCGTCGCGGCGCGCCCCGGCCAGGCTCTCTTTCGAATTCGTGAAGGAAGTGTCCATCGCTCTCGCTCCTGATTCGTGACGTTCGGGTAGTCCGCCCGCCGATCAGGCCGGCGGGTTGTCGCCCTCGAAGACCCGGCGCATCGGTTCCGTGATCCGGCCCTCGGCCTCCTGACGCTCGGCCCAGTGGGCCGGGACGCCTTCGTTCCAGCGGGCCGGCTCCGCCTCGTCCGGGTCCGGCGTGCGGTAGGCCATCAGCAGCCCCCAGCGCATGGGGGCGTCGTCGTCGCGGTGGCTCACGCGGTGGGGCATGTGGTGCACGAAGGAGACCATGCTGCCCGGGGCCAGGTAGAGGGGCTCGATGCGCAGGGGCTCGCCGGTGAAGGCGTGCACCCGGCCCCGCATCCAGCCGGCCTCGAACTGGTCGTCGTACTCGCTGCGGCGGGTGTTCCACAGGTAGGGGCTGCGGTAGAGATGCGCGCCGGGGACCACGGCCAGCTCGCCGCCCTCGGCGGCATCGCTCATGCCCTCCGGGTAGCAGAGGGTGCGCACGCACTGGTGCGGGAAGTACTCCCGGCTCGGCGGGCGGCCGTTGTCGCGGCCGTGGACATCCTCGGTCTCGTGCTGGCCCTGGCGGTAGCCGTGGGCGTGCCAGCGCCGGCCCGTCGACCCCGGCGGGCGGTTGAGCGTCAGGATGTGGTCGAGCAGGACCCGCGGCCCCAGGAGCTTGCCGAAGAGCTCCATCATCTGCGGGTGGGTGGTGGTCACGTCGAGGATGAAGTCGTCGTAGGCGGGGGCGAAGTACTCGGGCATGACCCCCTCCCAGCGGCGGCCGTCGACCCCGGGGACGGTGCCGGGCCCGAAGAGGCCGTGGTCCTTCATGTAGTCGCGCAGGCCGGGGGTCGACTGGATGACCCGCATCTGCTCCGAGCCGCCGCAGCAGGAGGCCAGGAACTCGGGGGCGTAGACCTCCGGGTCGGGCGCCGGGAGGCCGCGGGCGGCGTAGTCGACGGCGCCCCAGTCGGTCCGGGTGAGAACGGCGTCGTTCATCGCCTGGAGCCGCTGCAGGGTGGCGGTCCAGCGGCGGCGGCCCTCGTCGGTGAGGACCCCGTCCCAGACCCAGTAGCCCTCGCGCTCGAAGCGCTCGCGGTCGAAGGCGGCCAGGACCTCGGGCCGCAGGAGATCGCGGCAGGGTGCGGCCCCGCGTGGGATGGTGTTCTCGGCTGGCGTCGTCATTCGGCCCTCGGTCCGTGGGCCTGAAGATAGCCGCTCCCGCCGACGGCGCACCACCGGACGGGTCGAGCCGGGGGAACCGCGTTCCTATCTTTGCTGCCATGCAGAGCCCGACCATGGAGCCGATCCGCGGCCGGCGGGTGTGGACCGCGGCGAACATCGACGACGCCTCGGCCTGGACCACCGTCCTGAGCGGCGAGTCCCTCCGCGAGCTGGAATCCCTCGCCGGCCTCGAGGACATGGGTTCCCCGAGCCTGGACGTCCCGCCGCTGCCCTCCTGCGCCGAGCAACTGGCCCCGGTGCGCGAACAGCTCGACCAGGGCCGCGGGTTCGCCATCGTCGAAGGCCTCGACGAGTCGCGCTTCGGCGGCGCCGGGTCCGTGGCCGCCTACTGGGCCCTGGGCCGGCTCCTCGGCCGCCCCTTCGCCCAGGACGTGGCCGGCACCCTGCTCTACGACGTGCGCGACACCGGCCGCTCGGTCACCGACGGCGCCCGGTTCTCGGTGACCCGCGCCGAGAGCACCTTCCACACCGACAACGCCTTCAACGACGAGCTGCCCGACGTGGTTGGCCTCCTCTGCCGGCGCGCCGCCCTCGAGGGGGGACGCAGCCAGCTCGTCAACGCCATCGCCCTCTACAACGAGCTGCTGCCGTCCGTCGACCCCGAAACCCTCCACGGCGCCTTCTGGTTCGACCGCCGCGGCCAGGAGGGCCCGGGGGAGGCTCCCATCGCCCGCCGCCGGCTCTTCACCCGCCACGGCGGCGAGCTGTCCATCCGCTACATGGCCTACTACATCGAGGTCGGCCAGGAGCGCGCCGGCGAAGACCTGACCCCCGCCCAGGGACGCCTCCTGGAAGCGGTCGAGGAGATCCTGGCGCGTCCGGGGATGCGCGTCGAGTTCGACCTGCGGCCGGGGCAGATGCTGTTCACCAACAACCACTGGATCCTCCACAACCGCACGGCCTTCACCGATCACCCGGAGGCCGCCGACCGGCGCCACTACGTCCGCCTGTGGCTGCGCCGCAAATGAGCGTGACCGCCCCCCGCACCCCCTTCCACCCCGACCCGTCGCTG
>CAZEHQ010000092.1:0-271 GCA_964512165.1 uncultured Gemmatimonadaceae bacterium
CTATCACCTCGCCAAGCAGTTCCTCGTCCGGTTGCTGCGGTCCAACCCTCCCCTGGTCCTCGACGATCAGGACGTGCGCGTCTTTCTGGCCGCCACCCTGCTCCACGACATCGGCCACTATCCCTTCTCCCACACTCTCGAGGAACTGACCTCCTTCTTCGTCAGCCACGAGCAGCGGGCCCGCCTCCTGATCGAAGACCCTTCCGGCGAGATCTCCCGCGTCCTGCGCGAAGAGCGCGACATCGACCCCGTGCGGGTGGCCAACGTCATC